>JBQCEL010000023.1:0-23990 GCA_051960255.1 Rhizobiaceae bacterium | reverse complement strand
GTCCGGGTCCACCAGGGTGACGTGGACGTTCTCAGCCGTCATCATCACATCCAAGGCCTCCCGCGCCGCGCGCGCCGCCTCCTGCTGCGAGTCCCATGCGAGGAGAACGGTCTTCGGTCGCAATGTCGGCCTAGAATTTTCGGGAATGACCAGCACGGGGCGCGCCGATTCGAAAAGAGCTCCGTTCAGTGCCGGCCGCGTCAGTTCGCCTTTCAGAAGGCCGGGCCCGACAACGACCAGATCGGCATAGCGCGTATACCGCCCGATGACCTCGTTCGCCCAAACGACCTCTACATAGGCACTTGAGACTTCCGCGGAGAGGGCGGCCCCCTTCAGAAATAATTTGGTTTCCTCGACCCGATGGAGCAGCCGGTTCACGTCCTCCTGCCTCTCTTCCATCCATGGGTCAGATACAATGGCGGCATAGGAACCGATGGGAGGCGGAGAAGCGAGTCCAACCACCAGAACGGAAAGATGCGACTTGGCTTCAATCGCAAGATCGACCGCGATCTGCAAATCGCGGTTCTCCTGGTCGAGATCAAGCACGGAAAGTATTGTCGGGAAGGGCATCGGCTTGTCTCCCTGAGTCGTTCTAACTTCCAAATAAATGAAGCGGTACAGGCAATATTTCCTTGCGCCAGATCAATCGTCGTCGGCGATGGCGCGCGTGCTTTTGATCCCGATCAAGGCGAGACGGGCGAATTCCGGCTTGTTTCCTGGAACCTCGCCAAAGGAGAGATATGGTCATGGCCTACCAATCCATTCTCGTGAACCTCGACATGGATGGGATCAACGATCCCGTCCTCAACTTCGCCGCCGATCTCGCCTCCCGCTTGGAGGCGCGGCTGATCGGATTCGCCGCGGCGGCAATCGCGCCGCAGATCGTATCGGCGGATGGAATGGTCTTCGACGGCGAAATCATTCAGATGGAACGGGAAGAGATTGGAAAGCGGCTCAAGGAACTTGAGCAGCAATTCACGAAGCAGGCTTCCGCGGCCGTTTCCTGCGAATGGCGCGGTGGCCCCGGTGAGCCAACGCTGCTTCTCTCCGAATTTGCGCGAGCGGCCGACCTTATCATCACGGCGACGCCGGAAGAGCCGTCGCTATTCAATCCCTATCGCTCGGTCGATCTCGGCAGCCTCGTGCTTCGCGCCGGGCGGCCGGTCCTCCTCGCCAAACAGAACTCGGAAAGGCTGGCGGCCCAGACAGCGCTGGTGGCCTGGAAAGATAGCCGGGAGGCGAGGCGCGCCGTTTCGGATGCCGTGCCCTTGCTCGCCATGGCCGGAGAGGTGGTCGTTACCACGCTCAGTAAGGAAGCTGATATCCAGATGAAGGAAAGCCTTTCCGACGTAGCGGCCTACTTGTCACGGCACGGCATCGCCGCCCAGACCGAGATCCTGAAGCAGTCGGATGAGCCTGGAATCCTGGTCGAATTCGCCCGCTCCATTCGGGCGGATCTGGTCGTAGCTGGAGGCTATGGTCATAGCCGGTTACGCGAATGGGTTTTCGGCGGCATGACGCGATCACTCTTCAAGGAAAACCGCCTGAACCGCTTCATGTCCAATTGACGATCCCGCAACGGCTTCAGAGAGTCGCTGCAATAAGAAACATTCGTTCACTGATTGGACCGTCAATCAGTTGGTCGGCTCATGGCACAAGGACAGCAGCTCCGCTGAGACGCCCTTCCCGCAAAGCGGCGAGCGCTTCGTTTGCATGATGAAGCGGGTAGGCTGTGGTGTAGGTCTTTACACCCGCCTTCCTCGCCACGGGGAAAAACTCCTTTGCATCGCTTCGGGTAAGGTTGGCGACGGAGACAAGCTCGCGCTCCTCCCACAGGATCGCATAGGGCATGGGAGGAATATCGCTCATATGGATGCCGCCGCAGACCACGCGGCCGCCTTTCCTGATGGATTGGAGCGCCTCGGGCACGAGGGCGCCGACGGGAGCAAAGATGATCGCCGCGTCGAGCAGGACGGGCGCTCGCTCGTCCGAGCCGCCGGCCCACGCCGCACCGAGTTCGAGAGCGAACTCCTGGGCCTGCGCGTCGCCGGGGCGCGTAAAGGCATAAATCTCACGCCCCTGCCAGGCGCAGACCTGCGCGACGATATGCGCGGCCGCCCCGAAGCCGTAGAGGCCGATCTTTTTCCCCTTTCCCGCCCTCTTCAGCGAGCGCCAGCCGATCAGGCCCGCGCAGAGCAACGGCGCGAGGGATACGGGATCGGCATCCGGTTCGAGGTCGAATGCATAGGCCGCGTCGGCCACCATATGCGTGGCGAAGCCGCCGTCGCGCGTGTAGCCGGTGAAAAGAGGATGATCGCAAAGGTTCTCCGTATCGGATCGGCAATAAGGGCAAACGCCGCATGTGTGGCCAAGCCACGGGACGCCGACCCGGCGGCCGAGCCTGGCTGGATCAATGCCTTCCCCGAGCGCATCGACAATGCCGACCACCTCGTGGCCCGGCACGAGCGGCAATTTCGGCTCCCGCAGATCGCCGTCGACGACATGAAGGTCCGTACGGCAGACCGCGCAGGCTTCGACCTTCAGCCGAATTTCGCCCGCTGCCGGAACCGGCTCGGTTCGGTCCAACAGGAGAAGAGGCGTTCCGACCTCATGCAACACCATCGCCTTCATCATGATCCTGTCTCATACCATGGCTGCGGCCCGAGCTCCTCCGGGGCGAGAACGGATGCGACGCTGCGCCTCCGTTCACAAGCAGACCAAATCCGCGCCAATTCAAACATCCCAATTTGCCCGCGGCCGGCGATGCTCACGCGCAAAGATCCTGCGCTTGGTAAGCTCCGATACGACGATATAGCCAAGCGATATCCCGGCCAAGGTCGCAAGCAACGAAAATCTCAGTGCCACAAAGCCGAACCAGCCCGAAAACGGGAGATACGGCATCGCGACCGCCAGCAGCGCGATCAAGCACACCAAACCTGCAAGAGGGAAACTTGGGCGGCTTTGCCAGAAAGCCTTTCGCGTGCGGATTACAAGAAGGATTGAAAGCTGGGTGAGGAGCGATTCCACGAACCAGCCGGTGCGGAACGTGTCGGCGTCCGCGTTGGCCGCCAGCAACAGGAAGGCGAACGTGACAAAGTCGAACAACGAACTGATGAGCCCAAAACTTATCATGAAGCGCCGGACGAATCCGATATCCCATCGCCTCGGGTTCACCGTCTGGTCGGCATCGACATTGTCGGTTGCGATCGCCAGCGAGGGAATGTCGGCGAGAAAGTTGTTGAGCAGGATCTGCTTGGCGAGCAGCGGCAGGAAAGGCAGGAAAAGGGAAGCGAAAGCCATGCTCACCATATTGCCGAAATTGGCGCTCGTGGTGATCGAGATATATTTCATCGTATTGGCGAACGTCTTGCGGCCATCCTCTATGCCGTGCAAAAGCACGCCAAGGTCGCGCCGGAGCAGGATCATGTCGGCCGCCTCGCGCGCCACGTCGACGGCGCTGTCTACAGATATGCCGATATCGGCTTGGTGAAGCGCGGGCGCGTCATTGATCCCGTCCCCCAGATAACCGACGACGTGACCGCGCCGCCTCAGGGCGTCGATGATGCGCTCCTTCTGGTTGGGATCGATCTCGACGAACAGATCCGTTTTCAGCACGCGTCCGAACAGCGCATCCCTGGTCAGGCGGGAAAGCTGTTTTCCGGTCAGGATGTTGCGGTGACGGAGACCGACGGTTTCGGCCAGATGGGCGGCGACATAACGGTTGTCTCCCGTGATCACCTTGACAGCGATACCATGCTCGCCAAGCGCCTTCAGCGTTTCGGTCACTCCCGGTTTCGGTGGATCGAGAAAAAGAAGAAATCCGGCAAGGGAAAGGTCCGCCTCTTCTTCCCTCGTATGGCGTTGGCCCACCCCAATTTTCCGGATCGCCAGGGCGAGAACCCTGTAGCCATCGCCGCTCCAGGCCTTGTACTTCCTTTCGATATCCCTTCGTGCCTCATCGTCGAGCGGCGCGTTTTTCGAAGCCTTCACGAAGGACGAGCAGGCATCCAGGACGTTCTGGACAGCGCCCTTGCAGATCATCAGGCCCTCGGCTTCGTTTTTCCGCCTCACGACAACTGACAGGCGCTTGCGCACGAAGTCATAGGGAATTTCGTCCACCTTGGCATAGGCCGAGAGATCGCTCTCTTTCGTCGCCGTCGCGGCAATCGCCTCGTCCAGCGGATTTTGCATGCCCGTTTGCAGCGTCGCGTTGAGCAGCGCCCATAAACAGACGTTTGGGGACGGTTTCCCCTCCGCGTCGAGGCAACCGTCAAGATGGATCGCGCCCTCGGTCAGGGTTCCGGTCTTGTCCGTACAGAGCAGGTCCATGCTGCCGAGATTCTCGATCGCGTCGAGGCGTCGGACGATCACGCCGCTCCGCGCCATTTCACGCGCGCCGCGCGCCAATGTCACGCTGATGATCGCCGGCAGGAGTTCCGGCGTCAGGCCGACGGCGAGCGCGAGCGAGAAAAGCAGCGAATCGATCGGCGGCCGGTGCATGAAAACGTTGGCGAAGAAGACGGCGAGCACCACAACCAGCATGATTTCGGCCATCAGATAGCCGAACCGCCGGATGCCGCGCGCGAATTCGGTTTCGGGCACCTGGCGGCGAATGACCGATGCGATCACGGCGAATTCGGTACGTTCTCCTGTCCTGGCGACAAGCACGGCGGCTGTGCCGCTTCGCACCGATGTTCCGGCGAAAACGGTGTTGCGGCGCTCGGCAAGGGTTGCGTCCGCCTTTGAGCGGCCCGGCGCCTTGACCACGGGAAATGTTTCTCCCGTCAAGGCCGCCTCGCTGACATTGAAGTCGCGGGATTCGAGAATCACCCCGTCCGCCGGCACGAGATTGCCGGCGGAGAGCTTTACGATGTCGCCGCGAACGACCTCCTCGGCAGCGATCTCCACCTCCCTGCCGTCGCGCACCACGCGCGCTTTCTGCGAGATACGCGCTTTCAGCGCCTCCATGGCTTTGGATGCGCCATATTCCTGCGTAAAGCTCAGGATGCAACTCGCCAGGACGATGACGGCGATGATCAAGGCCTCGTGCCCCTCGCCGACCCACGCGGAAACAGCAGCGGCGAAGATCAGGATCAAAACGAGCGGACTGCGGAACTGCCGCGCGAAGACAACGAGAGCAGACGTCCCGGCTTCACGTCCCAAAGAATTCGGTCCGTCTTTTTCCAGGCGGCGTCTGGCCTCTGTCGAAGCAAGGCCTGACGTGCTCGCGTCCAGCGCGGCGATCAACGTAGCAGGATCAAGCGACCAATAGGCATCCTCAGGCGCCGCGCCGTCGTCCCGGCGCAGCGGACGCTTCATGTTATCCCGTCGAATGGAAAGTTCCATTCCGCCTACAAAGGTCCGGCGGCTCCGGCAGGCATTGACGCGCGTCAAGGGAAAGATCCGCAATCGGCATATTCACGGACCATAAAATCGGCGGTGATCCGCCATCCCGGAGTCGAAGCGAGTGGTCAAATGACGATCCGCAATCTGCAATATGCCGTCCATCCCCGCTCCGTCGCCGTCATCGGCGCCTCGACGCGCGTCGGTTCGGTCGGGCACGTCGTGATCGAGAACGTGGCGAATGGCGGTTTCGAAGGGGCCGTCTGGCCGGTCAATCCCAAATATGACCAGGTCGCTGGGTATCGTTGTTACGTGAGGGTCGAGGATGTTCCGGGCATCCCGGATCTCGCCGTCATCGTCACGCCACCGCAAACCGTTCCGCCACTCATAGACGCGCTTGGCCGCAGGGGCACACGCGCCGCAGTAGTCATCACGGCGGGATTTACCTCTGCAAACGGGCTGAAGCAGGCGATCCTCGATGCGGCAAAGCCCTACCTTCTCCGTATCATCGGACCGAATACCATCGGCCTGATGCTGCCTCACGCCAAGCTCAACGCCAGTTTCGCGCATCTCGATGCCATGCCAGGCAATATCGCGCTGCTTTCACAATCGGGCGCGATCGCCACGTCGCTCATCGATTGGGCGGCGGACAACGGCGTCGGCTTTTCGCAGGTCCTGTCGCTCGGCGACATGGCGGATGTGGATGCAGGCGACTGCCTCGACATGCTGGCGGGCGACGCCAGGACGCATGCGATCCTGATGTATCTCGAATCCATTCCCGCCCCGCGCAAGTTCATGGCGGTGGCACGTGCCGCCGCGCGGGTGAAGCCCGTTATCGCGATAAAGCCCGGCCGTCACGCCGAAGCGGCGAAGGCGGCCGCGACCCATACGGGCGCCTTGTCGGGCGCCGACCGGGTCGTCGAGGCCGCGCTGCGGCGTGCCGGAATTCTCCGCGTCAGGACCATCGAGGACCTTTTCAACGCCGCCGAAACCGTGGCCCGTTTCCGGCCACTGGAACGCGCACGGGTCGGTATCGTCACCAATGGCGGCGGCGCGGGCGTGCTGGCGATCGACCAACTGATGGATGACGGCGGCGAACTTGCGCCGCTGTCGGAGAACACGATCGCCTTGCTCGACCAAGAATTGCCGGTGACCTGGTCGGGCGCCAATCCCGTCGATATCGTCGGGGACGCTCGTGCTCCACGCTACAAGGAGGCGGTTCGGATCGTCGCCGGCGATCCGAACACGGATGCCCTTCTCGTTATAAACTGCCCCACCGCCCTCGCCTTGCCTGCCGAGGCCGCCGAGGCCGTGGCCTCGCTGGCAACGTCCGGCACCATTGGCGGCAAGCCGATGCTGACCTGCTGGCTCGGTTCCCGTGCCGCAGGCGAAGGGCGGCGCGTGCTCACGGGGGCCGGCATCGCCAGCTATGAGACACCGGCCGACGCCGCGAAGGCAGTTTCCTATTTGGGCGACTGGTCACGCGCGCAGAAAGCACTGGTGCGGGTGCCAGCTTCCGACGGCGAAGACGTCGGCGCCAATCGGACAACTGCGCTTTCCGTCTTTCGGGAGGCCGCGGCGGAGGGACGGCGCATGCTGACCGAACCGGAGGCGAAAGCGGCGGTCGCGGCTTATGGCATAGCCGTTCCCGGGACCATTGTCGCACGCTCACCGGAAGAGGCGGAGGTGGCCGCGAAGCAGCTCTTGGAGAATGGCGGCAAGGTCGCGGTAAAAGTCCTTTCGAAGACGATCTCGCACAAGTCGGACGTAGGCGGCGTCGTTCTCGATATCGGCACGCCCGCCGCAGCGCGAGACGCGGCGGCGGCGATCGCGAGCCGGGTGGCGGCACATAATCCGGAGGCCGATCTGGAAGGCTTCGTCGTACAGCCCATGGTCGAGCGCAAACCGGCCCAGGAATTGATCCTCGGGATGAGCCGCGATCCGATCTTCGGTCCGGTTGTCCTCTTCGGCGCCGGCGGCGTCGCGGTCGAGGTCGTAGACGACACGGCGATCGCCTTGCCTCCTCTCGACGGGGTGCTGGCGGGCGATCTCATCGACGACACGCGGATTGGCCGGCTTCTTGCCGGCTTCCGCGATCGCAAGCCGGCGGACCGTGCCGCGATCATCCGTGCGCTTCTCGGCCTGTCGCAGATGATCGTGGACTTCCCCTGCATCCGCTCGATCGACGTCAACCCGCTGCTTGCCGACAGCGAGGGCGCGATTGCGCTCGACGCCCGCATCGAGATCGAACCTCGGGACATCGAGCAACCCGGTCCCAATCCCGATCTCGCGATAAGGCCCTATCCCGCTGGCTGGGCGAAGGACGTCGAGCTCAACGGCACTCTCTATCGCTTCAGGCCCATCAAGCCTGCCGATATAGGGCTCTACCCGGATTTCTCTGCCAGGACATCGCCGGACGACATGAGATTGCGCTTCTTCGCCCAGCGCAAGCACTTCCCCCATCAGATGCTTCTACGCCTGACCCAGATCGACTACGAACGGGAAATGGCCTTCGTCGCTCTCGACAAGGCGAACGGCCGGCTCGCCGGGGTCGCGCGGCTTTCGGCCGATCCGGATCGTGAAGCGGCAGAATATGCATTGCTGGTGCGCTCCGACTTGCAGGGGCACGGACTGGGCTGGGCGCTCCTGAGACACCTGATCGACTACGCAAAGGCCGACGGATTGAAGCAGATCGAGGGCATCGTCCTGAGGGAAAACGCCGGAATGCTGAAGATGTGCCGTGAATTGGGCTTCAAGATAAGCCATCATCCCGATGAGGCGGGTGCGATCCTGGCGACACTGCAACTTTCGCCGCAACCAGCCTGAAAACGTCTGGTCAGCTGTCCCAGAAGTCCATCTTTCCGGGAAGGGATCCGACAATACGTGTCCCAGCTTCGCCGCAAAGGATGCGGGACACATCGGAAAGCGCTCCGATCGCGGCCCATTTTCCCGTCGCGTCGACAAATCCGCACGCTGCCTCGATTTTTGGACCCATCGTCGCTTGATCGAATTCGATGGCGCGGAGCATGGTAGGCGTCGCGTGACGGAGTTGCCGCTGCTCCGGCTTGCCGAAATTCACGGCCGCCGCCAGAACATCGGTCAACATGATGAACGCGTCGGCGTTCAACTCTCTTGCGAGCAGTCCGGCATAGGCGTCTTTGTCGGGAAGCGCCTCGACGCCCTGGAACCCTCCCGATGGGAGGGTCGCAACCGGAACCGGGCCGCTGGCGATGACCGTCGAACCTCCTCGCAAGAGGATTTCCATGTTACGCGTTTCCAGGAGCTCTAGGGGCCGCGGAACCGCTATGAGGCGGCGATACTGGCCATCGAATGGAGTGAATTCCCAACCGCGCGCCTGCCGCAACTGATGCGCATGCGTCCGTTCATAGAAGGGGCCTATCGACCTGGTCGGCTTTGCGAAGGCAGGATCCTGCGGACTGACGATCACCTGTGATAACAAGGTCGAGATAAGATAGTCCCTGCCGAGCTGGTTGCGTAGCTCCCGCTCAAGGAGATAGCCGATCATCCCGCCGGCTTCGGCTCCGAGGAAATCGAGCCGTGAAGGCTCGCCCACATATGAAAAGGACTGGAGCGCAAGCAGCCCGAGCTGCGGGCCACTGCCATGGGTGAGCACGACCTCATGCGATCTGATCACCGACGCCAGCCACATCGCCGCGTTCGCCGCGCTCTCGCGCTGGTTATCAGCGGTCACGGCGTCTCCGCGACGCAGGAGCGCGTTTCCGCCAAGAGATATCAGGAGCCTCATGCCACATCACCGCTTTCGCCCTACGGCAACATGCCATCTCGCCAACCGTCAGCCTTGATCCGGATCAAGGGTCGCGTGGCGCTCGACTTCCTATTTTGGCAAATCGATAAACAGAGGAAGCAGGTCATGCCAACCGCGCCAGCAAATGGCGGAAAAGGCTATCCTGTCCTTTGCCCCGCACAGGGAACACCTATCCTTCAGAAATACGACTATTGTGCCGCATGGCCTTGATTCCGCAAGCGGGCGCAGCATTACTCCCGCTGATAGACTGGCCCGGTCGGGCATAGGATCACGATTCAAGGCCTCGCCCTGCGTTCTGCTTGACTTGTGTCAAGATGCATTTCCCGTGATTGGCTAGCCTTGGTGCCTGTTTCAGGAATGGCGCGGCAATGATCTACAACACCATGATGGTTTTCCTCGAAATCGATGACGAGCCCACGGATCTGATGAGATATTCGTGGGATCTTGCCGACCGCTTCGAGGCCGATCTTATCGCCTTCGCAGCGGTCGAACCGCGTCTTTTCCGCATCGATGGCTCCGTTCTGCCTTCTGATGTCATGAACCGGCAGGTGGAAGAGATCGAAATCCGCCTGAAGGTTTTTGAGGAAGCATTCCAGGCCATGACAGGACATAGCAACCGCGCCTCGTGGCGCTGCCTCCTGGGGAATCCGACATCCTTTCTCGCCTTGCATTCAAGAGCGGCCGACCTCGTCATCGTCGGAGGCGCAAGCAACGTGCGAAAATCCCGGCGACTGATCGATGTCGGTTGCTTGGTCCTGACATGCGGGCGGCCCGTCCTGCTCACATCCTGCAAACGGGACCCGGTCAAGGCCGATCGCATCCTGGTCGCCTGGAAGGATACGCGCGAGGCCCGCCGCGCGGTCGAGGACGCCATGCCGTTTTTGTCCCGGGCTCGTGAAGTCCTGCTTGCGACCATCGGGCCGAGCGACCGGATAGCGGCGCGCGAAAGCGCGGCAGACGTGGTGAAATTCCTCATGAAGCATGGCGTCAAGGCTCGCTCGCGGATCGAGGAGGCAGACGATGACGGCAAAGCCCTGGCGGCGCTCGCTCATGCGACAGAGTCCGATCTGATCGTCTCCGGCGGATACGGCCATAGCCGGCTCCGCGAACAGGTTTTCGGCGGCGCGACGCGTTCCCTGCTCAAGGCTGGCGCTTTCAATCGCCTTCTTTCCAATTAGCCTATCAAGGACGAGGGGGGGGGGTGACCCGCGTGAGCTTCATGGACATCGGCCAGGTGCTGACGATGCCAGCTTCTTTGCCAGCAACGCGATCTACCCGATCGACATCATGCCCCGCTGGCTGAAGGCGATTTCGCTCGCAAATCCGCTGACATGCCAGGTGGATGCCCTGCGTGCTCTGATGTTGGTCGGCGGCATAAGCAAATATGGGCTGGCTACCGATTCGGCGGTGCTCGCCGTCATCACGGCTTTCCTCCTGATGATCGATGCATGTATCTATCCACGTCTGACGAGATGATCGACAGGTTTTCGCGGATGCTTTTACGCCAGATCCTGGAGCGGCAGGCGCATCTGTTAGGCACGGCGCAATCTTGCCTCACCGGATGGCCAGAAAATACATGCCGCCATCCCGATAAACGCCAAGCAGCAAGGGCAGCGCCGCGCGTTGGGCGATAGCCAGCGCTTCCAGAGAAGAGTGGACGATCTGCTGATCGACGCTGAGAATCACGTCGCCTGCGGCAAGGCCTGCGTCAGCGGCACTACTTCCCTCTCCCACCGTCAGGACGATTGCGCCGTCCACTTTTCCGTTCCCCGTGGCCGTTATCCTTTCCAGGTCTCCCAATGTAACGGAAGTCAGAACCCCCGTCCCAGCGACCTGAGCGGGCGGAGGAACGCCCTGGCTGGTCAAATCCACTGCAATGAGCTTCGGATCACCATGGCGGATTACCTGAATCCTGGTTCGGGCACCAGGTGACATCGTCCCTATGGCTTTCTTCAAAGCAGCAGCGTCGGCTATCCGGATGCCGTTTACAGCCGTGACGATGTCACCAACGTGAACGCCTGCCGTCTCCGCTGTGGATCCGGCCAGAACCTGATCAACCACCGCCCCCGAGGCGATTTCGGTCCTGAACGCCTTGCCAAGATCGGCGGTCAAGTCCTGAATGACGACACCGAGCCGGGCGCGCCGCACCTCACCATATGCAATGAGCTGCTCCATGATCCGCTTCGCTGTATCTGACGGGATTGCGAAGCCGACACCGACATTCCCGCCGTTCACTCCTATGATCGCGCTATTGATTCCGACCATTCTTCCGCGGATGTCTATGAGGGGTCCTCCTGAATTACCAGGGTTGATCGAGGCGTCGGTCTGGATGAGGTCCTCATAACCACCTTCTCCGGTCGAACGGCCAAGTGCACTGACGATCCCCATCGTTGCAGTCTCACCAATCCCGAATGGATTGCCGATCGCCACGACATAGTCGCCCACTTGAAGTCTCGCGGAATTCCCGAAGGGCAACGCCGTCAAACGATCCGCCTTGATCCTTATTATTGCCAGATCCGTTTCTTCATCGCTTCCGACGAGTTGGGCCTCGAAATTTCGACCGTCGTTGAGCGTCACGGTGATCCTGTCGCTGTTGGCGATCACATGGTTGTTCGTCAGTATGTAGCCGTGATCAGCGTTCACGATGACACCTGAACCTGCTCCTTGGAAACCAGGTCGCAAGCGGGGCGTATTTCCTGGCGTCGCCTCCATTTGCTCCAAGAGCGGAGCACGCGTATCTGTCCCTTCATTAGCTGGTGCTTGCCCATGGATCATGATGCTGACAACGGCTGGAATGGCTCTCGCCAGGATCGGTGCAAGCGTCGCGCCTCGATCGGAAACGGGAAGGACGGATGTGCCGGAGTAGGCGCTGCTGGCCGGCAAGGCAAAAAGGAAAAGCGCCGTAGCAATGCCAAGAAAAGGCTGGATTTGCCTCATCGTCTTACTTCCTCCTGGTGGGCCGGGTGAATGTCGCATAATTCCAACGTTGGCTGGCTGGATCGCGTCGGCATTGCTCCGCCGACATCGGATCGGAAGAGAACCTCTTGTGCGCCCTGGAAAACCTCGGCAATTTTTCATGTTTTTAACGCGCCACAAGCGGGTAGCCTTGATCCTACTCAAAACTCAGCGCCGCGCAGCCGTCCGTTTTATAGGCGGGAGAACGCTCTTCCCGAATGCAGCGGAAGCGGTTCCGCATCGGCTCACGTTGATCCGAGGACAAGTATATGCTCGTCCGAGAAGCGTATGATATTCTGCTATCCACGAAGTCCCCTCACCAGGATGACGATTGTAGCCAGTGGCCTTTGAGAGTCCCCGGCTTCCTTCACACTGTCTTCTGACATTGGTTGAACCGGGTCGGGGTTGGGCGCCCACCTGGACGCGCTCAGCGCATGATCCACTATGAATTGCCTGGCCGGCAGGTCGCTAATTTCCTTGCTCCCCTGGGGTCAAAAGCCGAACAAGTTGCCGTGGCCCCTGATATTCGCAACGATAGCCTTGCAGGCGCGCGTTGAAGATGAGCCCGTTCACGCCTCCGAGATCCGTAACGATCATGTCCTGATCGGCGCTGTAGGAGCCGCATATCGGATAGTTGCGGGCCCAATCGCGCGCCCGCTCGGACAATACCTGAATTCTCCAGATACGCCGCTCGTCGAAAAGTACACGAAAGTCGGGCCGCCAGCGGGCGCTCTCCCCATCATCGCTGTGATGGGCTTCATGATTTCGGGCAAAAATCGAATGGACCGCCATTGCTGCCTCCGCAACAAGTCGAAATGTGCGCTTCTCCACCCAAGCCCGAGCGGAGAGCCTGGAGCGCGTGCCGTCAGTCGAGCAGGAAAGTTATCTTGCCGTTGACGCGGTAGTTCACGATCATGTCGCCATCGACTGCCGCTTCAAAGTTTTCGATATAGATCGATTTGATATTCCGGATCGTCTTGGCTGCATTTGCGACTGCTTGCCTGGCAGCGTCCTCCCAGCTTTCGTCGGATTCAGAAAGAACTTCGATAACCTTCAGCATGGCCATTGTCCTTCTCCTTCAAGTTCATTCGAGAATGAGCGTCCTGCGGTGCCCTTCCTTGATTTGGCTCAATCACCGGGGACTCCCTCCCGGTTTGCCGATCGACGCCGAATGCCGTTACTTGCCAGTAGGCGCTTCCATGAAGCAATCGAGAACGCCCACAATGGGAGGCGGGTCGTTGCGCTGATTTCTACTTGCGATTCGTGGACCTGTTTTCGACTGTTGGTTCGACCTGAAGATGATCGACCACACCCGCGACGCCATGCACGCCCTCGGCGACAACCCGTGCAGCCTCCCGCTCATCCGCGGAACGAACGCTTCCCTCAAGGCGGACGATGCCGTCGGAAACCACAACGACGAGCTTCGTACCGGTCCCGGCGCCGATTTCATCAAGCCTGGTCAGGATGCTGCGGCGGATGGCGATATCGCCTGACGCGGTGGAATCCTCGTCGACCGACAGGATAGCTCTCAACAAGTCTGAACGGCTCACTATGCCGACCAACCGCCCATCCCTGACAAACGGAACGCGCTTGGTGTGGTGCTCGATCATAAGGGCCGCGACGCGTCCGAGCGATGTATTCTCCCCGACGGAGACCACACCGCGTGCCATAACGTCGCCGACCTTCCAGCTATGTCCCTTGATAAAGGCGCGGGCAAGCGCGTCAGCGCTTTTCAGCTCTCCCGAAGAAGGCAGATACAGCGTGGCACCCAACTCCCCCCTTTCGAGGAGGTCGCCTTCCGTAATGATGCCGACGAGAGTTCCCGTATCGTCCACCACCGGCAATCCGCTGACGCCCCGCTCCAGCATGATCTCGACAGCATGCCTGATGCTCGTATCCGGCGTCGCCGTCACGACCTGTGTCGTCATGATATCCTTGGCCAGCATCTCGAACTCCGTTTCGTTCGCGGGGCAGCCTTGATCGACGTCGCTGGACGGGCATTGATTTCGCTCAATCACCGCCGTTTCGGTCCAAGCTCCGGGTCCTTGTCGATCCGCGCGACCCCGCGCCTGCCCTCGCGTGAGCCATGCTCATATCGTCCCGATTATCAATGTCCGCGCAGGATCGGCAGCATGTGGCGCATGACGCCGTCCCGGCGCACGAATTGATGATAGAGCGCTGCCAGGACATGACCGGCGGCCAGGCCAATCAACGCGTAGCCAGCGAATTCGTGCAGTGTCGTGAGAGGCCGATATATCTCCGGCGTGCGACTGAATGGCGAAGCTATCTCAAAAAGGCCGAAATTGAGGCCTCGAAAGAGAAGTGTCGGTATGCCGATCAGAGGCACGAGGATCATCAAGCTGTAGAGGACAAAATGGAACACGCTCGACACGCGCTTTGTGATCCAGTCGATACCGGGCGGCAATTCCGGCCGAATGTGAAAGAGCCGCCATCCGAGCCGGGCGAAACTGAGTATCAGCACGCTGAGACCGATGAGCGCATGGATGTTCACCATTGTACCGGACCAGGTTTTCGGGAAATCATCCACGGTGAGCCCAAGTCTGAAGGCGACAAAGATGAGGAATGCGATCGCCCAGTGGAAAATGATTGCCCCCTTATCGTAGCGCCGGTCAGCCCGCATTCCGCTCTCTCTTGGCAGAGGAGGTCCATGAAAACAAAATGGCGGTCGAATCCCTTGACACGAGTCAAAGTCGGCAGGTGGCCCTGAAAATGTTGAATTCTCCTATACCCGGCTCACTCTAATCCACACCGTTGCGCATTTCAGGCGCCTAAAGATGAATCATTTCCAACGCATGCTGGGCGATGACGCTTTCCTCGTCGGTCGGAATGACGCGAACCTCGATGCGGCTTTCCGGCCGGTTGATTATCGGCGCGTTGCGCGCGTTCGCGTCTTCGTCGAGCGTGATACCAAGCCACGCAAGGCGGGCGCACACCGCCGAGCGCACCGGTGGCGCGTGCTCGCCGATGCCCGCCGTGAAGACGAGTCCGTCCAGCCCACCGAGAGAACTGGCGAGCGCGCCCGCCTCGCGCCCTGCGCGATAGGCAAAAAGCGCGACTGCTTCCGCCGCTCTCTTGTCCGAACTGGCGAGCAGCGTACGCATGTCGCTCGAGATGCCGCCTGATACGCCGAGCAGGCCGGAACGGCGGTAAAGGAGTTCCTCGAGTGCCCCGACCGCCAGTCCTTTCTGTTGCAGCATAAAGAGGATGACACCCGGATCGAGCGTGCCCGGCCGGGTTCCCATCACCAGCCCGTCGAGAGCGCTGAAGCCCATCGTGGTGTCGATGCTTTTCCCGTCGCGCATCGCGCAAAGGCTTGCGCCGCTGCCGAGATGCGCGACGATGACACGACCGCGGGCCAGGTGCGGCGCTGTTCGGGCAAGGTGCTCCGCTATATACTCGTAGGAAAGGCCGTGGAAGCCATAACGGCGCACGCCATCGGCCTCATATTCGCGCGGTAGGGCGAAACGCGTCGCGACCACCGGCATAGTTTGATGGAAGGCGGTATCGAAGCAGGCGATCTGAGGCAGATTCGGCCGCAAGGCCGCTATCGTCCGCACGAACTGCACGTTTCGAGGCTCATGCAGGGGCGCCAAGGGCGTCAGGCGCTCAAGCGTTTCGATCAGATCCGGCGTCACCCTTTCGGGGCGGCTATAGAGGGACCCGCCATGCACGATTCGGTGGCCGACCACCATCAGCCCGTCTGCGGCAAGATTGCCTTCCACCCGGCCGACGAATCTGAGCATCAATTGGTCGATATCGCCAGCCACTTCCGGCCAGGCTTCGTCCGCAAGCGCCGTGCCGTGCGGATCGCGTGCCCAGAAATGCGGTTTGGATCCTATTTCTTCCACCTCTCCGCGCAGGAGAAGTTTGAGGCCGCGCTTCGACGACGCCCTGAACAGCGCGAATTTGAGGCTGGAAGAGCCTGCATTAAGCGTCAGGATCGCCTTCGCCATCGTTCAGACTTTCGATCTTTGTGCCTGCCCAAGGCGTTGATGAAGATCAAGGCACGGTCCGGAGGCGTTTCGCACAAGATGAAGCTGCCGTTCTCGCGGCATGATTTCCCACCCGGCCGATCTATTTACCGTTTGCAGACCTGGCGGGAGGACCGGGGCCTTCAACGGAGAATGCCATGACTAGCGAAATGGAAACAAGCGCTCCCGAACGAAAGCCGCTGTCCGCCGAAGAAGCGGCACTGCTTCACGCCTGGTGGCGTGCAGCGAATTATCTTTCGGTCGGACAAGTCTATCTGCTTGCCAATCCGCTGCTGCGCGAGCCGCTGGCAAAGGAACATGTCAAGCCGCGTCTTCTCGGCCATTGGGGCACGACGCCGGGGCTTAATTTCATCTATGTGCATCTCAACCGAATCATCCGCGAGCAAGATGCGAATGTCCTTTTCATCGCCGGACCCGGACATGGCGCGCCCGGCGTTGTCGCCAATACGTGGCTCGAGGGCACCTATAGCGAGCTTTACCCCGACGTCTCGCAGGATGAGGCAGGCATGTGCCGCCTCTTCCGGCAGTTCTCCTTTCCCGGCGGCATTCCGAGCCATGCGGCGCCGGAAACGCCGGGCTCCATTCATGAAGGCGGCGAACTCGGCTATTCGCTTTCTCACGCCTTTGGCGCCGCCTTCGACAATCCTGATCTGGTCGTGGCATGCGTCGTGGGCGACGGCGAGGCGGAAACGGGGCCGCTTGCCACGTCCTGGCACGGGAACAAGTTCCTCGATCCTGCAAGCGATGGCGCGGTGCTGCCGATACTGCACCTGAACGGCTACAAAATCGCCAATCCGACCGTGCTCGCGCGCATCGGCGACGCCGAACTCCAGGCCCTTTTCGTCGGCTATGGCTATAAACCGATCCTGGTCGAGGGAGACGATCCGGAAATCATGCATCAGAAGATGGCCGCGGCGCTCGATGAAGCGTTTGCCGGCATCCGGACAATCCAGGGCGAGGCGCGTTCCGGCGGTGAGGCCGGGCGGCCGGCATGGCCCATGATCATCCTTAAGTCCCCGAAAGGCTGGACCGGACCGAAGACCGTCGACGGTCTCAAGGCGGAGGGTTTCTGGCGTTCGCATCAGGTGCCGTTCACCATGGAAAAGCCCGAACACCTGCAACTGCTCCGGGACTGGATGCTGAGCTACAAGCCCGACGAGCTGTTCGACCGGTCGGGCCGGCTCAAACCCGAGATCGAGGCGCTTTCTCCACGACGCGAACGCCGCATGAGCGCCAATCCGCGTGCCAATGGAGGCACGCTGATGCGACCCCTGAGGCTCCCCGATTTCAAAGTTTATGCGGTTTCCGTTCCCCACCCCGGAGGGGTCGACGCCGAATCCACCAAAATCGCCGGAGAGTTCCTGCGCGATGTGATGCGGGGGAACGCCGCGACGCGCAATTTTCGCGTGTTCGGGCCTGATGAGACCGCCTCCAACAGGCTGCAAAGCCTTTTCGAGGCGACCGATCGGACATGGGACGCCGGAAGATTTTCCTATGACGATCATCTCGCGCCGGACGGGCGCGTCATGGAAATCCTCAGCGAGCACACCTGCCAGGGCTGGCTAGAGGGCTATCTGCTGACCGGACGGCACGGTTTCTTTTCCTGCTACGAAGCTTTCATCCACATCGTCGATTCGATGTTCAACCAGCATGCGAAATGGCTCAAGACCTCGAAGGAAGTCCCGTGGCGGCGGCCGATCGCTTCCCTGAACTATCTTCTCACCTCGCATGTCTGGCGGCAGGACCACAACGGCTTCAGCCATCAGGATCCGGGCTTCGTAGACCACGTCTCCAACAAGAAAGCTGATATCGTCCGCGTCTATTTCCCGCCGGACGCCAACACGCTTCTTTACGTTACCGATCATTGCCTGCGCAGCTGGAACCGCGTCAACGTCATCATCGCCGGGAAACAGCCGCAGCCGCAATGGCTCAACATGGACGAGGCAGTGAAGCATTGCACCGCCGGGATAGGCATCTGGGAATGGGCCAGCAACGACCGCGGCAGCGATCCCGACGTCGTCCTGGTCTGCTGCGGCGACGTGCCGACGCTGGAAACGCTGGCCGCGGTCGACCTCCTCGGGCAATTCTTCCCCGACCTGAAGGTCCGCGTGGTCAATATTGTCGACCTCATGACGCTGCAACCCAAGACAGAGCATCCCCATGGCCTTTCGGATCCCGATTTCGACGCGCTGTTCACCAGGGACAAGCCGGTGATCTTCGCCTATCACGGCTATCCATGGCTGATTCATCGGCTGGCCTACAAGCGGACCAATCACGAGAACATCCATGTGCGCGGCTACAAGGAGGAGGGATCGACCACGACCCCCTTCGACATGGTCGTCCGCAACGATCTCGACCGTTTCCATCTGGTCGCCGATGTGATCGACCGCGTTCCGAAGCTTGGTCCTGCTGCCGCGTACGCCAAGCAGGCCATCCGGGACTATCTGATCGAGCACAAGCATTACATCTCCTCCTATGGGACGGACATGCCGATCGTGCGCAACTGGCGGTGGTCGGGGCTATCATAGAGGCTTGGAACGCCCGCGGATCTTAAGGCGAGGGTTGATCCCTTCAAAGACCGATGCGGGTGGCTTTCATTTGATCGCCGTCAAGGCAGGTGGCCGTCGTCGCGCCGATTATAGCTGCCTCAACCGGCACGAAAGGGCCCCGCCATGAGCTACAAGTCTATCCTGGTCAACATCAATATCGACGGACCGGTCGCCCCGATCGTCAAGGCCGGACTGGATCTTGCCCAGCGGTTCCAGGCGACGCTAACAGGGTTTTGCGCGGCGGATGTGCCGATGCCCGTGACGTTCCCGGAGGGGGCCGATTTCGGCATGCAGATCTGGGAGGATATGCGGGAGGAAACGGAGAAGCGCATCAAAACGCTGCGCACTGAATTCGAGCAGTTGGTCGCGGACTCGGTAAAAACGGCCTGGCGTGGCGGGCTCGGCAACCCCACGGATGGATTGGTAGCAACATCGAAGCTGGCCGATGTCATCGTGATGGCGGCTCCCGACGGCGCGTCCAGCGGCAATGCATACCGAGTGGCCGAACCAGCAGGCGCAGTTCTGCGGGCAGGACGGCCCCTGCTGATCGTGGCGAACAGGGCGGAGCAGATAAACACGAAAAAGATGCTCATTGCCTGGAAGGACACGCGTGAAGCGCGGCGCGCCGTGGCCGACTCCGTTCCCCTGCTCTCCAGGGCGAAAGAGGTTACGGTGGTAACGGCCGCGAGCGAAATCGATTCTTACATTCGCGAAGGCGTCAAGGACGTCATTGCCTACCTCGCGGCGCATCGTATCGAGGTAAAATCGGAGTTGATCGAAAGCCCGGACGAAACCGATGCTCTGTTTGGTTTCATCAATGAAATGGGTCCCGATCTCGTGGTTTCCGGCGCCTATGGACATAGCCGGTTGCGTGAGTGGGCTTTTGGCGGCATGACCCGCTCGCTGCTCGACGAGATCAGCCTCAACCGCTTCGTCTCCAACTGAGGCGCGGCGGCATATCCCTCTAAATTCATATTTTCCCGCTAAAGCGCGTCGCGTTTGAACGGATTCACGTGACGCGCTTTATCTCCTTGTTTTTAAGCATGTCATTATCCCCAAACCGCTGCACACTTTCGGGCGACGTGCTTTAGGGATGAGCGGAGAGCTTATTATCGACGACTCTTCCGTCGATCATCTCGATGATACGATCACAACGGCGCGCAAGTTCGATATTGTGGGTGACGACGAGAAATGTGCTGCCGCGGGTCTGGTTGAACCGCCGCATGAGGTCGAACACGACGTTCGCCGCAGCAGTGTCCAGATTGCCCGTGGGTTCGTCGGCCAGCACGAGAGCGGGATTCATCGCGAGGGCACGGGCCACGGCGACACGCTGTTGCTGCCCGCCGGACATGTTCATGGCCCGGTTGTTTCGCCACTGGCCGAGGCCGACCCACTCCAGCAGATCGTCGGCGCGCCTTTCCATTTTCAGGCTCAGTCTGCCCTCGTCGACGAGCATCGGCATCATTACGTTTTCATGCGCCGTGTAGGCAGAGATGAGGTGGTGATACTGGAACACGAAACCGATCGTATGGCCGCGAAACTTGGTGAGGGCGGTTTCGGACAAGCTCGTGGCTTCCTCTCCGGCTATATACAAGCGACCGGAAGTCGGTCGATCGAGCAGGCCGATGATGTTGAGCAAAGTGCTCTTGCCGCACCCCGATGGTCCCATCAGGGCGACGAATTCGCCGGAGTGGAGAACGAGATCGATGCCATGCAGGACTTCCGTTTCCACAGGCGTGCCAACATTGTAGGATTTGTGGATATCTTCCAGCATCAGCAGATCAGCCACGGATAGCCTCCACCGGGTCAAGGCTGGCCGCGCGAAGGGCGGGAACCATGCCGGCGATCACCCCCGTAACGGTCGCCAGAAGGGAGGATGTCACAAAGAGGCGGGGCTCGACGATCAATGGGAAGAATTCCGTGCCGTTCGGCAGTCTGGCATAGGCGTGCCAGACAAGGAGCGCCGCGGCCCCGGCCGCCGATCCCGCAATCGAACCCAGGAATCCGAGCACGCCGCCCTGAATGAGGAAAATGCGTAATATCTGCCCGCGCGAACCGCCCATCGCCCGTAGAATGCCGATATCCTTGGATCGCTGCAGGACCGATACGACGAGCACGGCGGCGATGCCGAAAGCAACCGAAAGTCCGACGAACAACCGGATCAGCATGCTCGAGAGAGTTTGCGCGCGGATCGCCGTGAAGAATTGGGCATTGGTCGCGATCCAGCTTTCAGCCTTGACCGGAAGGACGGCACCGATATCCCGGGCGACGGTCTCCGCCGCGTAGACATCGGAAAGGGTGAGATTGATATCGGTGACCCCACCGATCAGGTTCAGCAGGCTTTGCGCGGTACGAAGCTCCATGTAGGTGTTACGCTCGTTGGCACTACGGTTGCCCAGATCGAAAACACCCCTGACAGTAAGGATTCGGCTTCCTCCAGCGGCTGTCGTGACATTCAGTTTATCGCCGACGGCGGCGCCCAGGTCATTGGCAAGATCGGTGCCAACCAGAATATCATCGGTTCCAAGGGTCGGTTCGCCGACGATAATGTAGTCCGGAAGGCGGACGATGCGGAAATAGTCGTCCGGCTCAATACCGAGAATACCGATGCTGCGGCTGGCATCGCCACGCACGGCCAGCGCCGATCCCGAGACAGAGGGCGTGGCGGTGATGATATCTTTCCGCGCCTGCATACGGGAAAGGACGGTTTGCCATTGGTCCAGCGAAAGGATCCGCTGCGTCGGCTGCTGTATGTCGGCGAATTCGACAACAGTTTCCCCGCCTCGAAGCGGACGCGCAATCTCGTCCGGAGGCTGTAACTGGATCTGGGGTTGCGAGGTGAGAACCCGGTTGGTGAAGTTGGTCTGGACGCTGGTCAGCATTGCCGACATGAAAACGATCACGCCGACGCCGATCGAAATGCCGCCGAGTATGAACGCCGTCTGCATTCGCCCTTCGGCTAGGAAGCGAAGCGCGGAAATCCAGCTGAAGGTCAGCCAATACCTCATGGGCTTACCGGCCTGATGTGCTGTCCCGATCGCACGCCCGCGGCCGTGGGCACGACCAGGTCGCCTGCCGCCAGTCCGCTCAAGACCTCGATCTGATCGCTGGAGCGCAAGCCAAGCCGCACGCTCTGTTCCCGTGCCCTGCCGTTACGAACCGCCAGAACCCAAGGTGCTGCTGACATCGCATCATGCACGGCGCGCGCCGGTACGATCAGGGTGGATGGATGCTTGTCGACTTCGATGTCGACGGAGACAGTCATATCCTGCCGCAGGTAGTCCGGAGGATCGACAACCGTCAGCTTCGCTTCCACCGAGGCGCGGGTGATATCCACGGACGGGTTGATGTAGCTCAGCCTGGCGTGAAACCGTCGGTCCGGATAGGCATCGGCCGAAGCGACCGCGCCCTGACCGATGCGAAGGAGACCGAGGTTTTTCTCGTCGATCTGCAATACCAGTTGGCTATCACCGAACGGCGCCAGAACGAGCAATGCGTTTCCGGGCTGCACCACCGCGCCGCGTTCGACGTTCCGGGAGATCAGCACACCGTCGCGGGGCGCTGATACGGTCGCATAGGCAAGCCGGGCGTTGGCGGTGGCGAGATTGGCCCGCGCCTGGTTAAGTTGGGTTTCGGCCATCACATAGTCGCTGCCGCCCGGCTGTGACGTATAGACCTGCAATTCCGCGGTCCGGACCTGAGTACGAACGACGCCGAGATCCTTTTGCGCGGCATCCAGCGCTGCTTGTGTCCCGAAGCCGGTGCGCGACAATTCCAGCGCCCTTTGATAGACAGCCCGGGCATTGGTCAGGTTCGCCTGTGCCTGTTTCAAGGCTTCCCGGGCAGCCGGCAGTGCCAGTTCCCGCATCTGGCGCATTCTGGCCTCGGCCTGTGCCACGGCGCCCTCAGCCTCCACCGCGGCCGCCTTCAATTCGCTGGGTTCGAGTGCGATCAGCGGCTGGCTGCGTCTCACCGTCTGGCCCTCATCGACCAGCACCTCCTCCACGGTTCCCGTAATCTGGCTGCCGATGTTCACCCTGAACGGCGTTTCGACATGCCCGCTGGCCACCACCGTCTTCACAAGATCAGCGCGGATGACGGGGTATACGACCACCTCGGGGCCTACGATCCAGCGAGCAAGCATCCAAAATCCAACGATGACCATCGCCAGCAATGCGATGACCGACCATTTATGCGTCCAAAGCGCGTGGGCCGCAGCCACCAGGCGATGCTGACGGGATTGGGGAACACGCAGATCGGGGCTTGTCTGCAACATGGCGGCGTCCTGGAAACGGCGTCATGTTTTAGAAGGAAGCCCCTGTGATCGCTTTGCGGCAGATCAAGCAGCGCTATCAGCGCTCTTACGCTCGTACTCACGGCTTTCGCAATACGGGTGACCTCCAGCCGCATTCGTTCCAACACAGTTCGATCGAGACGGAATGGCCTTGGCACAGAGAAAAATGAAAAGCTTTTCGTGAAATGGAAGCTTACGCAAACATCAGCTTACATTGAGGTGAGCATACATGCCCATCTTGTAGTGGCCCGGCTGGTTGCAAAAGGCGATGTAGGAACCCGGTTTGAGCACGAGGCGCAACCTTGTCTGCGTGCCAGGCTTCATGTCCCCCCTGCCCTTGAAGGCCGGGCACCTTGCCTTCCACGACCTGGGACTCGCTCTTGTCATAGGACAACGAGGTCAGGGAACCTTTCCATGGTGCGACCAGGAACTCGTGCATCGTATTCTTCGAGGTATTCGTGATCTCGAATTCGACCAAGCCGCTCGACACGCTGGCTTTATCCATCGTCAGTCCCATCGTGCCTCCCTCGTTCCAGAGCTGGACCTTAATCGATGCAGGCTCGGCATCCGCCTTTGACCAGGGTCAAGTCATTTATCCGCAAGCCATATAATCTTGTGCCAAGCTACTGGCAGTCACCAGCATTTGGTTTGATCGCTTCCGCGAATCGAGCTGCGCCGCCACGAACGAACCGTGCGGAAAAAGGACTCCGCCGATATGGACTATGCAAGCGCGGATCGGCTGAAAACAAGGCTGCTTCTTGTTGCGCTGGCCGGCATTGTCACGGGACTTGCTCTGCATTTTTTCGGTAACGCCGATATAGCCGGCCTTGCCAGGACTCTCGGCGTCCTGCCCGTATTAGCCGCTCTTTTGGTCGAAATCCTGCGCAGCCTTCTCCGCGGCGAGGTCGGACTGGACATAATCGCCGCCTTGTCGATGCTGGCCGCGCTGATAGTCGGCGAGACGCTGGCCGCGGCCATCGTCTCGGCGATGTATTCCGGCGGCACCTTTCTCGAAAGTTTCGCTGAAGGCCGTGCGAGGCATGAGATGC
>JBQCEL010000022.1:0-3310 GCA_051960255.1 Rhizobiaceae bacterium | reverse complement strand
GAACGAGCTCTAAGCCAAAATTCATACGCCTTACATCCCCGCGCCGCCCGGTCTGGCGGCGCGGCAATCGCGATTCTTCTCAAGAGCTTGTCATGACGGGTCGATGTTCTGATTCATGTGAAAGCGGTTCTCCGGGTCCCAGCGCCGCTTCACCTCGACCAGACGGCGATAGTTGTCGCCATAGACCTTGGCGATGCGGTCCCTTTCGTCCTCCGGCATGAAATTGACGTAGGCGCTGCCGGTGGCGAAAGGCACCATCTCGTCGTAGAGATCGCGCGCCCAGGCGAGGCAGGCATTGTCGTCGGCGGCGTCCCGCCAGCGCGTATGCACGTTCATGACGAAGTGCGCGTCGCGGACGGGATAAGCCGTCGCATTCGGCTTGACCTTCGCCATGGCCCCGCCGACATGTGCGATGAAGACCTCGCATTCCGGCCCGGGCAAGCGCGAAACGGCATCGGTGAGGAGGTCGATCGCGTCGTCGGAAAGCTCGGTGAAATCATGCGTTTTCCAGTAATTGCGGGCACCGGGCGTGAGCAGCGGATCGAAGGCCGATTGCCAGCCGACGAAGGGATGCGGCGCCATCAGGTCGGCGAGCGGCTTGCCGAGGCTGCGGAGCGCCTTTGTCGCCCGTTCGCCATCGGCGTTCGAACCGGCATAGCAGACGGCGAAGATCAGCACTTCACGGCCATGCCACTCCGCCGGAATGAAGGGAAGCGGCGGCGCTTTGCGCATCACCGTCCAGACCGTCAACTGGTCGGGTGCGTCGTCGGCGATGTCGCGATAGCGCGCCAGGAGTGACTTCGCCTCCGAGAACGGGTGCACGATCAGGCCCGAAAACACTTCCGGTCCGAGCGGATGCAGCTTGAACTCGAAGGAGGTGACGATGCCGAAATTGCCGCCGCCGCCTCGGATCGCCCAGAAGAGATCGGGATTTTCCTTTTCGCTCGCGTGCACGAAATTGCCCTCGGCAGTGACGATATCGGCCGAAACGAGATTGTCGCAGGTCATGCCGAAGGGCCGCGTCAGCCAGCCGAAGCCGCCGCCGAGCGTCAGGCCGGCTATGCCGGTCGTGGAATTGATGCCTGTCGGCACGACCAGGCCGAACGCCTGGGTTTCCTTGTCGACATCGCCGAGTGTGGCTCCGGGCCCGACCCAGGCGCGTCGCGCCTCGGGATCGACCCGCACGGATTTCATCGGGCTGAGATCGATCTGTACGCCGCCTTCGCAGACTGCGTTGCCGGCGATGTTATGCCCGCCGCCGCGGATCGCGATGTCGAGTTTGTTCTCATTGGCGAAACGCACCGCCTGGATGACGTCTCCGGCGCCGGCGCAACGGATGACCACGCCAGGCGAGCGGTCGAACATCGCGTTCCAGATGATGCGGGCCTCGTCATATCCGGTTTCGCCTCGAACATGGAGACTGCCCCTCAGCCGGGGCTTAATCAAATCGAGCACCGCGGGGTTGATGCTGTCAGGCATGCGGATGTCTTGCGCGCTATAGGGCATTGCGTTCTCCATCCCTGGGATTCATTCTCCATCCAAAAATTACTGACTTGTCCCGGACCTTTGCCGGGAGGAAGATCAGCAATGCCCGCACATTGGATGCGGGCGCCAAGGAGGACAACTGCAGTATCTGTACTGGCCGGCGCGTGCCGGATTTTGCCCGCCGGCAGTCATACCAGCGAGGAACGCCCATGAACCCGGCTGACAGCTATCGGCAATTCTGTCCTGTGGCGATGGCCGCCGAGATCTTTTGTACCCGGTGGACCCCTCTCATCCTGCGGGAGCTTGTTTCAGGCAGCACAAGGTTCAACGATCTGAGGCGCGGCATGCCGCGCATTTCGCCGACGCTGCTTTCCAAGCGCCTCAAGCAGCTTGAGGAAGCGGGCGTGGTGACGAAGCAGCGCTCGGCGAGCGAAGAAGTCGTCGAGTATCGGCTGACGCCCGCCGGCGAGGAATTGAAGGCGGTGGTTTTCGATCTCGGCTTCTGGGGGCAGCGCTGGATAGAAGCGCAAAGCTCGCTCAAGAACCTCGATCCATCGCTCCTGATGTGGGACATGCGGCGCAATCTCGATCCGACGCCGATCCCGCCGGGTCGTTCCGTGATACAGATCGTGTATCCGGAGCTTCAGCCGGGAAAACGCAATTGGTGGCTGGTGGTGGAAGGCGGTGAAACCGACCTTTGCAACATCGATCCAGGCTTCGAGGTCGATCTCCATCTCGTCACGGATCTCAGGACGATGACGGCGATCTGGATGGGGCTGACGACGGTCAAAGCGGAGGAGAATGCCGGTCGCCTCGAAGCGATCGGCAGCGAGGCCTTGAAACGGGCCATGCAGCAATGGCTTGGCCTGAGCCCCTTCGCCGTGGAGAAGAAGCGCGTACCAGCATGATGGAAATGATCAAGCTCGAGCTTTCAGTTCGAGCACCTTGAACAGCGTTCCCATCTGCTGCGGCCCTGCGAGCCGCTCGACCTCGGCCCTCAGCCGTTCCTGAAGCGCGACATCGCGCCCGGCTCCGAGCCGGCCGGCGCGCTCCAGGAGACCGAGCCGGAGCAGGAATTCTGCCTGCGTCGACAATTGCGTCTCGAGACTGGCTTGGTTGGCGATCGTTACGAGCGCGGCGAAATCGACATGGGCGGTCAAGTCGGCCTCGCCCGGATGCGCGAAGATGTCGTCATATTCGTGCCGGTAAAGCGCTTGCAGCGTGTCTCCGGTCGCGGGCTCCACATAGCCATAGTCGATGAACAGTCCGGCGCCTCCGTTCGCCGCGATGCGCGCCGCGATCTCCTGCAGCAGCGCCGAACGGGCAGGGGCGAGCTCCACTATGGCGCCCTCGATCGCGTCCTTTGCCGCGGAAGGCAGGAGGACAGGATCCGGCCTGCCGGGACCCGCGACGAAATGGAAATTTTCGTCCTCGTCCAGCGCCACCAGCCGTTCGCGCCAGCCTTCCTTCATCCGCACATATTGCCGGATCGGGAGCGCGTCGAAAATCTCGTTGCCGACGATGAAGAGCGGCGCGTCCGGCAAGGTCGCGACGCTGCTGTGCCAGGCAGGTCTTACGGGCACGGTGGCCAGCCTTTCCTTCTGGATGTCGGTGAGGCGGGGACTTGCCTCGACAAGCGCGATCGTCACGCCCGAGAGGAAGGCGCTGTCCAGCCTTGCGAAGACGCGCAACATGTCGTGCATCAGCGTGCCGCGGCCCGGGCCGATCTCGGCGATGGTCGCGGGGACAGGGCTGCCGGCTTCCCGCCAGGCATTATACAGCCACGCCGCCAGCAATTCCCCAAACATCTGGCTTATTTCCGGCG
>JBQCEL010000021.1:0-17310 GCA_051960255.1 Rhizobiaceae bacterium | reverse complement strand
GCCGATGTCGGCATGCGGACGCTTTCCGCCGTGGTTCTTGCGGCAATAGCGGTAGCGGCGACATGGATGGGGGGCGCCGCGTTCCGGTTGCTGACGGTTCTAGGCTCCGCCCTGATCTTCGTCGAATGGATGAGGATGGCTCGCGCCCCTGGGTCGTCGCCGCGCTGGCTCGTCCCCGCGATCGCGCTCGCTGTTCTGGAACTTTCCCTTTTCAGCCAGGACAGCCGAATCGTTCTTGTGGTCCTCTTGATCGGGATTCTCTGTTCGGCGCTTGCGTGCTTTGTCAGTGGCCGGACTTACGCCGGTCTCGCGGCGTTCGTTTATGCTGGACTTTCAGCGGTTGCGTTCGCGTTCCTTCGCGATGACGATAGGGCAGGGCTCTTCGCTGTGCTCTTTCTTTTTTCGATCGTTTGGGCGACCGATGTCATGGCCTATTTCTGCGGCCGGTTTTTCGGGGGATCGAAATTGGCGCCGTCGATTTCGCCGGGCAAGACGTGGAGCGGGGCTGTCGGAGGAACGGTCGGCGGCATTGCTGCCGCTTTCCTCTTTACCTTCTGCATCGGGCAGCGGCCGACGCTCGGGATCGGCGCGACCGCGCTTCTGCTGTCGGTGGTGGGGCAAATCGGCGACCTTTTCGAATCGGCGGTCAAGCGCCGCTACGGCGTGAAGGATTCGAGCCACCTCATTCCGGGGCATGGCGGCCTGATGGATCGAATCGACGCGCTTGTCGCGGCGGCTTTTGCGCTATACGTGATCGGCGGCTTTCTCTCGGGCTTCGATCTGCCGGCCCACGGTTTTTTCCGCCCGTGATCGCAGCCATGACCGCCAAGCCATCGATTCGCCCGGATTGCCGACAGATTCACTTGTCGCGCGTCGAAACGAGCGAAAGGAACGGGTGATCCATGCTGTCTCTGATTTCCGGCGCGGGCAGCCTCTTCATCGGCACGATCATCCCGTTCCTGTTCGTCCTCACCGTCGTCGTTTTCGTTCATGAAATGGGCCACTACCTGGTCGGCCGGTGGTGCGGCATCGGCGTCAAGGCCTTTTCGATTGGCTTCGGGCCCGAGATTTTCGGATTCTACGACCGTAGGGGGACGCGCTGGAAACTTTCGGCAATCCCTTTGGGCGGCTATGTCAAATTCGTCGGCGACATGAGCGCCACAAGCACGCCCGATGCCGGGGAAATCGCCAATCTGGGAGAGGAAGAGCTAAAGGTCGCCTTCCACACGCAGGCCTTGTGGAAGCGTGCGGCGACGGTTGCGGCGGGACCCTTTTTCAATTTTCTCCTGACGATCGCCGTCTTTACCGTCATGTTCGCCGTTTACGGCCAATATGTCGCGGAACCGATGGTCGCGGAAGTGCGGCCCGGCAGCCCCGCCGCGGAAGCGGGGTTCAAGCCGGGAGACCGGTTCGTGTCGGTCGGCGGCGCCAAGGTCGATACGTTCGAAGACGTGCAACGCCTGGTCTCGGGCCGCGCGGGCGACAAACTCACCTTCGTCATGCGCCGGGACGGCAAGGACGTCACGCTGACGGCGACGCCAAAAGCGACGGAGCAGAAGGACGCTCTCGGCAATACGGTGAGAATCGGCATTATCGGCGTCGTCAACAACGAAGCTCTCGGCCAGCCGCATCTCGTGACCTACGGACCGTTAGGCGCGTTGGGAGAGGCGACCGTCCAGACCGGCGAAATCATCGGCAGGACCGGGCAATTCCTCGAGCGTTTCGCCGCGGGCCGCGAAGACAGGTGCCAATTGGGCGGGCCGGTCAAAATCGCCGATATGGCGGGGCGGGCGGCAAAGCTGGGATTCGAATGGCTGGTGCAACTGGTGGCGCTGCTGTCGGTGGGAATCGGCGTCCTCAATCTACTGCCCATTCCCCCTCTCGACGGCGGCCATCTTCTGTTTTACCTCATCGAGGCAATTATTCGCAGGCCCGTCTCCGACGGAATCGTGGAGCTTGTCTATCGGGCGGGATTCGTGCTGGTTCTTGCATTCATGGGATTCGTGTTCTGGAACGACCTTTTCGGTTGTTGAAAAAGTGCGAGGGGAAAAGTGGAGGAAATTCTTACCAGGAAGAGCCGCCGGTTCAGGCGGCGTTTACCATGACCGCGAATTAGGCGTGACGTGAATGCCACGCCAAGCGGCTAAGTAAACACAAATTAACCAGAAGCCTTGCGTGTAGGGAAAATCCGGCTAATACGGTATCGGCCCGTACCGAATGCCCGGATTTCTCGCCGTGGGGACTACGAGAAAAGGTAATTAAGCCCGATGAAGGCAGCTTCTAAATTCCTGAGCGCCGCTTCCGCGGTTGCCCTGACAGCCGGTCTGGTCCTTCCCGGGACGGTTTTTGTCCAACTTGCCGGGACAAGTGCGGCGCAGGCTGCCGTTGTCAGCCGTATCGAAGTCCGCGGCAACAAGCGGGTCGACGCCGCCACCATCCGCGACTACATGGGTATCAAGCCGGGCAAATCCTTCAGCAGCGGCGATATCAACGCCGCGGTCAAGAAGCTGTTTGCGACGGGGTTGTTCTCCGACGTCCGCATCAACCAGGTCGGCAGCACGCTGGTCGTGAACGTCGACGAATATTCGGTCGTCAACCAGGTGATCTTCCAGGGCAACAAGAAGATCAAGGACAACGACCTCGAACGTTATGTGACGCTGAAGCCGCGCGGGACCTTTTCGACCGCGGCGCTGAATTCGAGCGTCGAGGCGATCAAGCAGGCTTACGCCCATATCGGCCGCGAAGACGCCGTCGTTACGCCGCAGGTGATGGATCTCGGTGAAAACCGGGTGAACGTCGTCTTCAAGATCGAGGAGGGCGGCCGGACCAAGATCGTCGCGATCGACTTCGTCGGAAATCATGCATTCAGTGCGCGGCGGCTGAGGGATGTGATCTCGACCCACCAGTCGAACTTCCTGTCCTTCCTCCTGCGCAACGACGTTTACGATCCCCAGCGCCTCAGCGCCGACGAGGAGAAGCTACGCCGGTTCTACTACGATCACGGCTACGCGGATTTTCGCGTGATTTCGTCCTCCGCGAACCTTGATCAGGCCAAGAACGCCTACACCATCACCTTTACGGTGGATGAGGGGCAGAAATACCGCTTCGGCGATATCGGCCTCGAAAGCAACGTTCCGGGAATTGATGCGAAGTCGCTCAAGCCGCTCCTCGATTCGAAACAGGGCGCGACCTACAGCGCCAAAGCGGTCGAAGACAGCGTCATCGCCATCACCAACAAGACCGCGGGGGAAGGCTACGCCTTCGCGCAGGTCACGCCGCGTGGCAACCGGGACTTCGCCAATCGCACCATCTCGGTCGTGTATTCCGTCAACCAGGGTCCGCGCACTTATATCCAGCAGATCGTGATCAGAGGGAACACGCGCACGCGGGACTATGTGATCCGGCGCGAATTTGACATCAATGAAGGCGACGCCTTCAACCAGGTTCTTGTCCAGCGTGCGAAGAAGCGCCTCGAGGATCTCGATTATTTCTCGAGCGTGAACATTTCCACGGCTCCGGGCAGCAAGCCGGACCAGGTTATCCTGATCGTCGATGTCGTGGAGAAGTCGACTGGCCAGTTCACGATCGGCGCCGGCTATTCGACGGGCCAGACGTCCACCACCGGCAAGGGCGTCAATCTTTCCGGCGCGATTATCGAGAAGAACTTCCTCGGCCGCGGCCAGTACATCAAATTGTCCGCTGGCGTCGGTCTGCAGGGAGGGCACAATTACGCCCTGTCCTTTACCGAACCTTATTTCCTCGGACGCCGGATTTCGGCCGGTTTCGACCTCTTCCAGAACGAGGTGGACTACAGCCATTACAATACGGAGACGACCGGCGGTACGGTTCGCTTCGGGCTGCCGATCACAGAGCAATTATCGACGCAACTCGCCTATAACTTCACCAGCGAGAAATATAAGCTCAACAATTGCGCCTTACCAGGCGCGTCCAGGCCATGTCCCGTTGCTTTTGCTATTGATCAGGCCGTTCAGGACAGCCCTTGGACGAAGTCTTCGGTCAGCAATACCATCCTCTATAACACCATCGACGATTTGAAGAATCCGCATGATGGCATCTATGCGACCTTCACGCAGGAATATGCCGGTCTGGGTGGCGACGCGAATTTCCTGAAGTTCTCTGGCCGCGCCAGCTATTACAAGACCGTTTCCGATGAGATGGATATCGTCGCTTTGCTGTCCGGCGGCGCCGGCTACATGACGGGGCTGGGTCATGATCTGCGTGTCTTCGATCTGTTCCAGAGCGACGACCGGATCATTCGCGGCTTCGAATATAATGGCATCGGACCATATGACGCCAGCACGGGCGATCATCTGGGTGGCACAACCTATTTCGACGCCACGGCCGAATTGCAATTCCCGCTGCCGCTCATTCCAAGCGACATCGGCCTCAGGGGCGCTGTCTTTGCCGATGCCGCCACGCTGTACGGCAATCCGGTGGATGACAATGGCGGCATGAGAGGAACGTCGATGGCGTGGCGCGCATCGCTCGGCGCCAGCATATTGTGGAACTCGCCATTCGGTCCGCTGCGTGTCGACTTCGCCGTACCGGTGCTGAAGCAGAAGGGCGACAAGGTCCAGAATTTCAATTTCGGTGTTTCGACGCGCTTTTGATGCGACCGGTGTCTCCCGGACCGGTTCCCGCCCGGGAGAAAATGTGTAACAACACGCGACCTATGGCCGAACCGGTTTTCTTTGTGCCGTCGAGCACCTACACAGCCGGCGAGCTTGCCGTCCTTACTGGCGCGCAGCTCGTCAATCCTGCGCATGCGGACGTGAAAATTCTCGGTATCGCTTCCGTGGAAGCCGGCGGCGAGGGCATGCTCGTTTATATCGAGGGAAAGCGCCACGAGGCGCTCATCCCGACATTGCGGGCGACGGCTCTTCTGTGCAGCGCCAACATTGCGGCAAAAGCGCCGACGGACATGGCTGTCCTTGCGTCGGAAAAGCCGCACTATGCTTTCGCGGCGGTGGCGCGCCTGCTCTATCCGACGGCGGCCAGACCCGGTCCGTTGACACAGGAAAAGGGCATCTCTCCCTCCGCCTTCGTGGAGGCTGGCGCTTTTGTCGAGGAAGGCGCGGTCATCGAGGCCGGAGCCGTCGTGTGCGCTGGCGCCGCGGTCGGCAAAGGCACAGTCATCGCGCCCCGCGCGGTGGTCGGGCCACATTGCCAGATTGGCCGCGATTGCTTCATCGGTCCCGGAACGAGCATCCAGGCGGCGCTGATCGGCAATCGCGTCGTGATCCACGCCGGCGTCCAGATCGGACAGGACGGATTTGGTTACGTGCCCGGCAAGAACGGACCCGAGAAGATCCCGCAGATCGGCCGCGTCATTATCCAGGACGATGTTGAGATCGGCGCCAACACGACGGTGGATCGCGGCGGCATGGCGGACACGGTGATCGGGGAGGGGACCAAGATCGATAATCTGGTGCAGATCGCCCATAATGTGCGGATCGGGCGCGGCTGCATCATTGCCGGCCATTGCGGCCTGTCCGGATCGGTGACGCTCGGTGATTTCGTGATGCTCGGCGGGCGCGTCGGGCTTGCCGATCACGTCGCCGTCGGTTCAGGCGCCCGGCTGGCCGCATCGAGCGGGGTTATGGACAACGTGCCTGCTGGCGAGATATGGGCGGGTGCGCCGGCAATTCCGATGCGCGATTTCTTTCGCGAGGTCGCGTCAGTGCGGAAGCTGGCAGGTCTTAAATCGCGCAAAGGCGAGGGGCAGTGATGGAAGGCGCTACTGAGACACTCGATACGGCGGACATCATGGAGTTGATGAAACTCCTGCCGCATCGTTACCCCTTCCTCCTGGTCGATCGGATCGTCAACATCGACGGCGACAGTTCGGCCACCGGAATCAAGAACGTCACAGTGAACGAGCCACACTTCCAGGGGCATTTTCCCGAGCATCCCGTCATGCCGGGCGTCCTGATTGTCGAGGCGATGGCGCAGACGGCGGGAGCCATCTGCATAAAGAAGCTCGGTTCGGAGACGCCGGCGCTGGTCTATTTCATGACGATAGACAGCGCCAAGTTCCGCAAGCCGGTCGTTCCCGGCGATCGCGTTGAAATCAACGTGAAAAAGATAAAGCAGCGCGGCAATATCTGGCGTTTCGCTTGCGAAGCGATCGTGGACGGAGGGAAGGTCGCGGAGGCTGAAATCGCCGCCATGATGTCCTTCAAATCCGCAGAATAATTGATGTCATCCGCCAGCATTCACCCGACCGCCATTGTCGATTCCGGCGCCAAGCTGGGCGCTGGGGTCCAGATCGGTCCCTTTTGCCATATCGGGCCGGACGTCGTGCTTGGAGACGGGGTGGAACTCGCCAGCCATGTCGTGGTGGCGGGCGCGACGACGATCGGAAGTCAGACCAAGGTATTTCCGCATACCACGCTCGGCATGCCTCCCCAGAATGTGCGTCACAAGGGGGGCCGGACGACGCTGACGATCGGCAGCAATTGCCTGATCCGCGAATGCGTCACCATGAACACCGGCACCGACACCAGCCGTGGCGCCACCACGGTTGGGGATGGCGGCATGTTCATGGCCTATAGCCATATCGCGCATGACTGCATCGTCGGGAATAATGTGACCTTCGCCAATTCAGCGACGCTTGCCGGACATTGCGAGGTCGGCGACAACGTCATCATCGGCGGCCTGACGGCGGTGCATCAATTCGTTCGTATTGGGCACCATGCTTTTGTCGGCGGTTGCTCCGCAATTGTAGGCGACGTGATTCCCTACGGGATGGCGGAGGGAAACAAGGCGCGGCTGCGCGGCTTCAACATCATCGGAATGAAACGTTCCGGCTTTGCGAGAGCCGATCTCGCCGTCATGCGCCAGGCTTATCGGGTGATTTTCGATCGGCAGCACCCTCTCACGGAGAATTTGGAGCGGGCAGCCGCGGAATTTGGTGGATCGAGCGCCGTTATCGACATGATCGAGTTCATGAGAAGCCGGGGCAAGCGCTACTTCACGGTCCCGCCGCGGGGCGAAGCCCTTCTCGATGACGATGAAGAAGAGCAGGGCTGATGTTGCCGCGCTCGTGAAGCTCACGGCGGCCGACCGGGTGGCTCTGGTCGCGGGCGGCGGCATGTTGCCGGAACAGGTGGCGGCCAGCCTCGCAAAATCCGGCCAAATCCCGTTCGTGATCGAGATCGCCGGCGAGGACGATTCCACGGACCGCTTTTCCGCCTATCCGCATGTCACGCTCCCGCTCGAGCGCTTTCCCGACTTTATCGCGCTTCTGAAGAAAAATTCGGCGACGCATGTCGTCATGGCGGGCAGCGTTTCGCGGCGGCCCAGCCCCTGGAGGATGCGATGGGGGTTGCGGCTGTTTCGCCTCCTAGCGAGGTTCGTCGTTCCTCTGGCTCGTGGCGACAACCAACTTCTGCAAGCGGTGGTAAGTCTCGTCGAGGATAATGGGATAAAGGTCGTGGGCGCGCATGAAATCGTTCCCGACCTGCTTGCGGCGGCGGGTGCGATGACTAAAGCCCTGCCGTTGGCGTCCGACCATCGCGACATCGACGCCGCCCTGCTGGCCGCGCGCACCATCGGCGGGCTGGATATCGGCCAAGCAGCGGTCGCTATAGGCGGGCGCGCCGTCGCGCTCGAAGGCATTGAGGGAACCGACGGGCTCTTGCAAAGGGTGAAAGGATTGCGAGGCCATGGCCGCATTGCCGGGAAGAAGCGCGGCGTGCTGGTCAAATGCGCCAAGCCGGGGCAGGAACTACGGGCGGATTTGCCGACGATCGGCCTTGCGACCGTGGAGGCCGCGCATGAAGCGGGTCTCGCGGGCATAGGCGTCGAAGCCGGCCGCTCCTTCATCCTCGATCATGACAGCACAATCGAGCGCGCCGACGCGCTCGGAATGTTCATCATCGGCCTTGAGCGCGGGGCGGAATGAGAATGGAACAACGGCCTCTCCGAATCGCGATTGTTGCCGGCGAAGAATCCGGCGATCTTCTCGGCGCCGATCTGGTGCGATCGCTCGCTTCCCAATCCGGCCGTGAAATCGAGCTTTTCGGCGTCGGCGGTCGCCATCTCCAGGTTCTCGGCCTGCAATCCCTCTTCGACCAGAGTCAGATCGCCATCATGGGCGTGACCGCTGTCGTACGGGACCTGCCGCGCATCGTCTATCGCATCAACGCCACGGCGCGGGCGGTCGCCAGATGGAAGCCGGATTGCCTTGTCACTATCGACGTGCCCGGCTTCACACTGCCGCTGGCCCGGAAAGTACGCCGGGCCAATCCGGCTATTCCGATCGTCCACTATGTCTGCCCAAGCGTCTGGGCATGGCGGGCGGGCAGGGCGCCGGCCATGCGGCCGAACGTCGACAGGGTTCTTTGCCTGCTGCCGTTCGAGCCGGAAGCGCTTGCTCGTCTAAAGGGGCCGCCCGGAACCTTCGTTGGCCACCGGCTGGCGCGCGATCCGGCGATCATTGAGGCCGCGGGACAGCAGCGGCAACGCGCGCCCTCCAGGCGGCCTGAGGCCATGACGACGCTTTTGCTCCTGCCGGGGTCGCGCCGCAGCGAAATCCGTAGCTTGATTGGCCCGTTCGGGGAAACAGTTGACCTTCTGCGAGAGCGTGGCAATCGCCTCCGCCTGCTTCTGCCGACCGTTCCGCATCTGGTCGATATGGTCTCTTCCCTGACCGTCTCATGGCCGGAAAAGCCTGAAATCATCCACGACAATGATCGGAAATGGCAGGCTTTCGCGGAGGCGGACGCGGCGCTTGCGGCTTCGGGAACGGTGTCGCTCGAACTGGCGCTTTCGCGCGTGCCCTTCGTCGCCTGCTACAAGACGGACCGCGTGATGAAGTTGTTTCACTATCTCATCACGATCTGGTCGAGCCTGCTTCCGAACCTCATCGCCGACTATGCCATCGTTCCCGAATATATCGACCATTTCGTGCGGCCCGGCATGCTGGCGCGCCAGATCGAGCAACTGGCGGCGGATACGCCGCAGCGTGCGGCGCAGCTGGCGGGCTTCGACGACGTGCTTTCGGCGTTGGCGACGGACAGACCCTCGGGCGAGATGGCGGCCGAGATCGTCCTGTCGGAGATCGTCAGTCGCAGAAAATGAAAGGGGCGCCGCAAGCGGCGGCCCCGGTTTCTCCAGACGCTGAAGAGCTCAGCGCTTCGCGATCGGGATGTAGTCCCTTTCCGGCTTGCCGACGTAAAGCTGACGCGGCCGGCCGATCTTCTGCTGCGGGTCCTCGATCATCTCGTTCCATGGCGCGACCCAACCGACCGTGCGCGCCACGGCGAACAGGACCGTGAACATGGTGGTCGGGAAGCCGAGCGCCTTCAGCGTGATGCCGGAATAGAAGTCGATATTCGGGTAGAGCTTCTTTTCGATGAAATATTCGTCGGTGAGGGCGATCCTTTCGAGCTCCATCGCGACGTCGAGCAACGGGTCGTCCTTGATGCCAAGCTCACCGAGAACCTCGTGGCAGGTCTTTTGCATGATCTTGGCGCGCGGATCGTAGTTCTTGTAGACGCGATGGCCGAAACCCATCAGGCGGAAGGGATCGTTGCGATCCTTGGCGCGGCCGATGAATTCCGGAATCCGGTCCACGGTGCCGATCTCGGAAAGCATGTTGAGCGCGGCCTCATTGGCGCCGCCATGGGCGGGACCCCACAGGCAGGCGATGCCTGCCGCGATACAGGCGAAGGGGTTTGCGCCCGACGAGCCGGCAAGCCGGACGGTCGATGTCGAGGCGTTCTGCTCATGATCGGCATGGAGGATGAAGATACGCTCCATGGCGCGCGCCAGCACCGGATTGACCTTGTACTCCTCGCACGGGACGGCGAAGCACATATGCAGGAAATTGGCGGCGTAGTTGAGTTCATTGCGCGGATAAACGAATGGCTGGCCGATATGGTATTTGAAGGCCATTGCCGCCAGCGTCGGCATCTTCGCGATCAGTCGAAGGCTCGCCACCATGCGCTGGTGCGGATCGGAAATATCGGTGGAGTCGTGATAGAAGGCCGACATCGCGCCGACCACGCCGCACATGACCGCCATCGGGTGAGCGTCGCGCCGGAAGCCTGTGAAAAACCGGTTTATCTGCTCATGCACCATCGTGTGGTGGGTGACGCGGAAGTCGAAATCCGCTTTTTGCGTTTTGGTCGGCAGTTCGCCATAGAGGAGAAGATAACAGGTCTCCAGGAAATCACCATGTTCCGCTAGCTGGTCGATTGGATAGCCGCGATGGAGCAGGATTCCCTGATCTCCGTCGATATAGGTGATCGCGGATTCGCAACTCGCCGTCGATGTGAAGCCTGGATCGTAGGTAAAAGCGCCGGTCTGCTTGTAAAGCGATCCAATGTCGATGACGGACGGCCCGACGGAACCTTGCTTCACCTCGAATTCACTCGTTTTGCCGCCGAACTCCAGCTTCGCATTTGATTCGGTCATCGCAAACTCCTTCTTCTTTTTGGTTGTGCTGGGGAGCACGAAATACGCAGTTCAAAACGTCAAGGTTGCTGAAAGATACGCATGAAGCTGCGTTTTCAGGCGGCTGGCGCGCGGCTGCGGCGCGATGTTGCACCGCAAAAACACAGGTTTCAATGCGAATTTCCTCATGGGTTCCTGCTAATCGATTTGATCCCGTATGCGTGACAGACTTTCCTCGCGACCGAGCACGGAAAGGACATCGAAAACGCCCGGGGAGGTCGCGCGTCCGGTCAGCGCCGCGCGCAATGGCTGGGCCACCTTGCCAAGTTTCAGCCCCGCGGCTTCCGCCTCGGCGCGCACAGCCGCCTCGACCGCAGCGGCGCTCCAATCCGCCACGCTTTCGAGACGCGGCAGAAGGTTTCCCAGGACCTTCCGCGCATCGGCGTCGAGAATCGTGGACGCTTTTTCATCGAGTTGGAGAGGCCGCTCGGCAACAAGGAAATAAGCGCTGTCAGCGAGTTCCACCAGCGTTTTCGCTCTTTCCTTCAAACCTGGCAGGGCCGCCAGAAGCCGACCTTTTGCCAGATCATCCAGCCGCGTCAGCAGAGGCTGTCCGTTCGGAATATAGGGAAGGGCGTCGAGGAAATCCCGGAGCAGTTCCGCATCGTCGGTCTGCCGCATATAAACGCCGTTCAACGCCTCCAGCTTCTGGAAATCGAAGCGGGCCGCGCCCCTGTTGACATCCTCGATCTCGAACCAGCGGATCATGTCCTCCGCGGACATGATCTCATCGTCGCCATGGCTCCAGCCGAGCCGCACGAGATAGTTGCGAAGCGCAGCGGGAAGATAGCCCATGGCGCGATAGGCATCGACGCCGAGTGCGCCGTGGCGCTTTGACAGTTTCGCTCCGTCGGGGCCATGGATCAGCGGGATGTGCGCCATGATGGGGACGTCCCATTCCATGGCGTTATAGATCACCATTTGACGTGCGCCATTGGTGAGATGATCGTCGCCCCGGATGATATGCGTGACGCCCATGTCATGGTCATCGACGACGACGGCATGCATATAGGTCGGCGTCCCGTCAGAGCGCAGGATGATGAAATCGTCCAGATCCTTATTCGGGAACCGCACGTCGCCCTGGACCTTGTCGCGGACGATCGTTTCACCTTCGGAGGGAGCCTTGACGCGAATAACCGGCTTGACGCCCGCAGGCGCCTCCGACAGGTCGCGATCGCGCCAGCGGCCGTCATAGCGGGGAGGGCGGCCCTCGGCCCGCGCCTTTTCCCGCATTTCCTCCAGCTCGGCGGCGCTGGCGTAGCAATAATAGGCCTTGCCGCGGCGGACGAGTTCCTCCGCCACTTCCCGGTGGCGCTCTACGCGCGAATATTGCGAGATCGGCTCGCCGTCCCATGTCAGGCCAAGCCAGGAAAGCCCGTCCAGGATGGCGGCGGTGGCGGCGTCGGTGGAGCGCTCTCGGTCGGTATCTTCGATCCGGAGAAGCATCTTGCCGCCGGTGTGTTTGGCGTAGAGCCAGTTGAACAGCGCCGTGCGCGCGCCGCCGATGTGGAGAAAGCCGGTAGGCGACGGCGCGAAGCGTGTGACGACTGAACTCATCAATCCTATTCCCGGAGGCATGCCAGGCGAGCGAAGCCGCGATGGCGTTTCGGTGGCGTTCATGTAGCATAGGACCGCCGAGGTGCAAGCTTTTCGACCGGAGCGGGGCAATGGGGGGCGACAGCAAGGAAAAGGCAGCGGACGAACGCCTGCAGTTTGCCGCCTTCTCTCCGCCCAAAGCCATTGAGGAGCGGGCGCTTGAGCGTGGCTGGCCGAGAGAATGGCCGGCCTCTCTGCCGCCATCGGTTCCCCCAGAAGAAAAGAAGTCTCAAGCGGTTTGGCCGCTCATCCGCTTACCGGCCTTGGCGGCAAAAGCAGCCTCTGGGATCAGGCGAGACGCGACGACGGAGTGGGAGCGCGGCACCGCCTTTCTTTTCATTCCCGTCTTCATGGCGGCCGGCGTCCTAATCTATTTTTCGGTGGCTTTCGAGCCTTCGGCGCTGCCGCTCCTCACGACCGGCGCCGCCCTTCTGACCATGATCCTGCTGGCGCGCGGGAAGTTCCGGTTGCAGATCGCGTTGGCCGCCCTGTTCCTCACCCTCGCCGGCGTGGGCTTTGCCAAGCTCGAAACATGGCGGCTCTCCACGAAAATGATGGGTTCGGAGATCAATTCCCATATTTTGGGGCGCGTCGTGGAAATCGAGAAGCTCGCGAGCGGCCGCACAAGGCTGACGATCGACATTTTGAGCACCTCGCGACCCAGGCTGCGCTATGCGCCGGAGCGTATCCGTATTTCGGCCCGCAAGGCGCCGCCGGAAATCGTTGTTGGTGGCGGCGTGCGGGGTTATGCCAGACTGCTCCCGCCAACCGGCCCGGTTCGGCCGTCGAGCTATGACTTTTCCTTCCAAAGCTACTTCATGGGAATAGGCGCGAGCGGCTTTTTCCTCTCGACGCCGGAAGCGGCGGATATCGGACCGCCGCCGCTTTCCGGGCAGATCGAACAGGGGCTCGAATTCGTCCGGACCGCCCTTTCGGACCATATCCGCTCGGAGGTGGGCGGCGCCAATGGCGAAATCGCCGTCGCGCTCGTCACCGGCATGCAGGCCGGCATACCAAACAGCATCAATGAAGGATTGCGCATCACCGGCGTCGCCCATGTGCTGTCGATCTCAGGATTGCATATGGCGCTGGTCGCGGGCATCGTGATGACCTTCATCCGCCTCCTCCTCGCGGCCTTTCCGGAGTTCTCTTCCCGTCACCCCGCGCGGAAATATGCAGCGGCGGCGGCGCTTGTCGCCATCACCTTCTACCTCCTGATTTCCGGCAACGGCGTCGCCACCCAGCGCAGCTTCTTCATGCTTTCGATCATGCTGCTTGCGGTTCTTTTCGATCGCACCGCGATCTCGATGCGGAATTTCGCCATTGCCGCCATCCTGGTCATCGCGACGGCGCCACATGAGGTAACGGGGCCGAGTTTCCAGATGTCCTTCGCCGCGACGGCCGCGTTGATTGCCGCCTATGCAGCATGGAGCGAGGCGAAAGAGCGACTTCGGACGGGGCGCAAGCCACCTCCGTCGAACCGCTCGCGGATTGCCCGCGGGGCCGGTTACGCACTGGCGCATATCGGCGGCGTCGCAATGACGTCGCTCGTCGCGGGAAGCGCCACCGCGCTCTTCGCCGCCTGGCATTTCCAGCGCATCGCTCCGCTCGGAGTCGTCGGCAATCTCGCGACCATGCCGGTCATCTCCTTTGTCGTCATGCCGGCAATGGTGCTCGCAATGATCATGATGCCGTTCGGCATGGACGGCCCGTTTCTTCACTTGATGGGGTGGGGGATCGGCGTCTTCACCCGCATCTGCATGGCGCTGTCGCGGCACTCTCCCGTCGATGCGATCGGAACGATCCCCGCAAGCACCGTCATCCTGATGACGCTCGGCCTCGTCATCCTCACCCTGGCGACCACGAGATTGCGTCTCGCAGGGCTGCCCTTTCTCGTCGCGGGTCTTCTTTTCCTGCCTTTCCGGACAAGGCCGGACGTCCTGATTTCCGAGAATGGAAAGCTGATCGGCTTCCGGCTTTCGGACGGACGCCTTGCCGTCAATCGGAACCGGCCGAGCGACTTCGATATCGAGAACTGGTCGCACGCGATGATGACCAAGGATGTGGTCAAGCCAGGCAGGGACCAGGCGTCCCCCATGCCGGCGATCGCAGCCGAGGTTCCGTTTTCCTGCACGCAGTCCCTATGTATCGCTTGGGACAAGGCCGGAGCCGTCGTTGCCTTTGCCGCCAATGCAGCCGCCGCCACCGACGCCTGTCCCATCGCCAATCTCGTGGTCATCGACGACGCTACAGCGCGAAATCCCTGCGATCTGGGCGGCCCCACCGTCATCACCGCGCGCGATCTGGCGCGTTTCGGCGCTGCCGCCGTGACGTTCAAACCCGCACGGGACGGCAGCCTTCAAACGCATGTGGAATACGCGGTCACTCAACCTTACCGGCCTTGGCATATCGAACGCGCCTATTCGCGCGCCGCGCGCGGACTACCGCCCTATCGACGCAAGAAGCGACGAGACCGCAAGCCCGACCAGCGGGAAAGCATTAGTAGCGCCGCACCAGCCCGATCAGCTTCCCCTGCACCTTGACCCTGTCAGGTCCGAATATTCGCGTCTCATACGCTGGATTCGCCGCTTCCAAGGCGATGGATGCGCCCTTGCGGCGAAACCGCTTCAACGTCGCTTCCTCGTCATCGACAAGCGCCACGACGATGTCGCCTGGATTGGCCGTACTGGTATTGCGGATGATGACCGTGTCGCCGTCGAGAATGCCGGCCTCGATCATGGAGTCCCCCTTGACCTCGAGCGCATAATGTTCGCCGCTCGTGATCATGTCCGGCGGCACGGCAATGGAATGAGTCTTATGCTGAATCGCATCGATCGGCACGCCCGCCGCAATCCGTCCCATCACTGGAATGGAGACGGAAGCGGCCTCATCGTCATTCTCCGCGGCGGGGCGGGTGCGTTCGGCAAACCGGCCGCGGCTTCCCTCGATCACGCTCGGAGAGAAGCGCCGGGCAGGGGACAGACCGGGCGCGATCGAATCGGGCAATCGCAATACTTCCAGCGCGCGCGCCCGGTTCGGCAAACGGCGGATGAAGCCGCGCTCTTCCAGCGCCGTGATCAAACGATGGATTCCGGACTTGGAGGCGAGGTCCAGCGCTTCCTTCATTTCATCAAAGGAAGGAGGGATTCCGGTCTCCTTCAGCCTTTGATGGATGAAAAGGAGCAGTTCGTGTTGCTTGCGCGTGAGCATCGCGTTCCCCCTTCGGAATCACGAAAAACAAAACCAGAACAGACACTATCTGTTCCATTTGTGTTCTGCAACTGTTTAAATTTTCATGAAGGCGGAAAGGTCTTGGTGAGGATTTGCGCTTCGCTCAGCGTATCATCATCACCCGGCAGGGATCGCCCCGCACGGCAGCCGACGAGAACGGGGGGCGGATGATGAACCCGTTCGCCTTGGCGAGATTCGTCAGCATCGAGGAATCCTGGATATCGAAGGGGGTCGCCACGAGCCCGTCGGCGGCGGTCTCGACGAAGGCGCGCACATAGTCCTCTCGCGTATCGTTCTCGGCCATCGCCTTGCCGAGGCGCGCCTCGCGGATATCGGGAGAATGCTCGCGGCCGCCGAGGCGCGCCACAAGGGGCGCCAGAAAGAGATGCGAGCCGACGAGGCTCGATACGGGGTTCCCCGGCAATCCGAGCGCCCGCATCTTCTGAAATCGTCCGAACATGAGCGGCTTGCCCGGCCGCATGGCAATTTTCCAGAAATCGAGCGCCATGCCCTCACCGGTCAGCACCTCGCGCACGAGATCATGCTCGCCGACGGAGGCTCCGCCGAGCGTGACGAGAATATCCGCGCCGGCGTCGAGCGCTCGGCGGACGGCGCTCGCAATCGCCGCGCGGTCGTCCGGCGCAATGCCGAGATCGAGAACATCCGCGCCCCAATCGCGCGCGATCGCGGCGATGCCATAGCTGTTGGAGGCGATAATCTGGTTCGGGCCGGGTTCGCTGCCCGGCGGCAGCAATTCGTCGCCGGTGGCGAGGATGGCGACGAGCGGTTTCCTGAACACTTCCAGCGATGGATGATTTGCCGCTGCGGCGAGCGAGATCGCCGCCGCATCGAGCACGCGGCGCGCTTCCAGAAGATCATCGCCCTCCGTGAAGTCGAGCCCGGCGCGCCTGATGTGCCGCCCCGCCGCAACGCTTTCCAGGATTTCGACCTGGCCTTCGGCAGGGATGTTGGTGTCCTCCTGGAGCGCGACCGCATCGGCGCCTTCCGGGACAGGCGCGCCGGTAAATATCCGCACCGCCTGTCCGGATTCGACTTTGCCGGAGAAGCGCCGCCCGGCCGGCGCGGCGCCGATTACCGACAGGCGTGCTGGCACGGTCGCCACATCCCCGGAGCGAACCGCATAGCCATCCATGGCCGACGCGTCGAATGGCGGCTGCGTGCGGAGCGCCTTGATCGAGGTGGTGAGAACACGTCCCGCTGCTTCCGCGATCGGCACCCGCTCGACGCCGGTCGGTTCGGCGCCCGTCAGAAGCCGTGCAAGAGCGTCGGCTACAGGCAGGAGAGGGCTGCTCATGCGCCGGCCTTATAGGAGCCGGAGCGGCCGCCGCTTTTCTCCAGCAGCCTGATCCCGGAGATGGTCATGCCGCGATCGACCGCCTTGGCCATGTCGTAGATCATCAGGCACGCGACGGACGCCGCCGTCAGCGCCTCCATTTCCACTCCGGTCTTGCCATTGACGCGCGCCAGAGCCCTGACGCGGAGGCCCGGCAGGCTTTCATCGGCTTCGATGTCGACGGCAATTTTGGTCAGGAGGAGCGGGTGGCAAAGCGGGATGAGTTCGTGCGTCCGCTTGGCGGCCATGACGCCGGCGATGCGGGCAGTTCCCATAACATCGCCTTTCTTGGCGTTGCCGGCGAGGATCATAGCAAGCGTTTCGCTTTGCATGATGACCAAACCTTCGGCGAGTGCGCTGCGCTCCGTCTCCGTCTTGTCCCCGACATCCACCATATGCGCCTCTCCTTCGGCGCTCAGATGGGTCAGGGTGGCGCGTTCCCTCATTCGGCGGCGCTTTCCGCAGGCGCGCCGTTCAGCAAGGCCCGGGTAGCTGCGGTCACATTGGCCTGCCGCATCAAGCTTTCGCCGACGAGAAAGGCGCCGACCCCATATCCTGCAAGGCGCTGGCAGTCGGCATGCGTGAAGATCCCGCTTTCCCCTACGAGAAGCCGGTCCTCGGGCACCATGCCGGCGAGCCGGACCGCA
>JBQCEL010000020.1:0-9596 GCA_051960255.1 Rhizobiaceae bacterium | reverse complement strand
AAGATGCCAGCGCCATAGGCGCCGACGCCGAGCGCCACGAACATGTAGCCGAGCTGCGAACAGGTGGAATAGGCGATGACGCGCTTGATATCGTTCTGCACAAGACCGACGGTCGCGGCGAAGAAGGCCGTGATGGCGCCGATGATGGTAACGACGGTCAGCGCCGTATGCGATAATTCGAAGAGCGGCGACAGGCGCGCGACCATGAAGACGCCCGCCGTCACCATGGTGGCGGCATGGATGAGAGCGGAAACCGGCGTCGGCCCCTCCATGGCGTCAGGCAGCCAGGTATGGAGAGGCACCTGGGCGGACTTGCCCATCGCGCCCATGAAAAGCAGGAGGCACACCACCGTCATGGCCGATTGCTTGTCGAGCGCGTAGCCAAGGAAGGTCAGCACAGGCGCGCCGGCGGGAGCGCCCGCCGCCGGCAGGTAGGTCGCGGCGTTGGCGAAGACGGTGCCGAGGTTGATCGAGCCGAACAGGACGAACACGCCGAAAATACCGAGCGCGAAGCCGAAATCGCCGATGCGGTTGACGACGAAGGCCTTGATGGCGGCGGCGTTGGCGGACGGCTTCTTGTACCAGAAGCCGATCAGCAGATAGGAAGCGAGACCGACGCCTTCCCAGCCGAAGAACATCTGCACCAGATTGTCCGACGTGACCAGCGCCAGCATGGCGAAGGTAAAGAGCGACAGATAGGCGAAGAAACGCGGCCTGTCGGGGTCGTGGTGCATGTAGCCGATCGAATAGATATGGACAAGCGAGGAAACCGTCGTCACCACGACCAGCATGACGACTGTCAGCGTATCGACCCTCAGAGCCCAGTTCACTTCCAGTCCACCGGACTTGATGAAATGCAGGACCGGAATGGTGAAGGTCTGGACATCGCCGAAGCCGACCTGGAAGAAAGCGATCCAGGACAGGACGGCGGCGATCACCAGAAAGCCGGAGGTGATGTATTCGCAGGCGCGCGCGCCGATCTGGCTGCCGAACAGCCCGGCGATCAGGAAGCCGATGAGAGGCAGGAAGACGATGGCAAGATACATAGCTCGTTTCAGCCCTTCATCGAATTGACGTCTTCGACGGCGATGGAGCCGCGATTGCGGTAGAAGACGACCAGGATGGCAAGCCCAATCGCGGCTTCGGCGGCGGCGACCGTCAGCACGAACAGCGCGAAGACCTGGCCGACAAGGTCGTGCAGCGCCGCCGAGAAGGCGACGAAATTGATGTTGGCCGCGAGCAGGATCAGTTCGATCGACATGAGAATGACGATGATGTTCTTCCGGTTGAGGAAGATACCGAAAACACCCAACGTCAGCAGGATCGCCGAAACAGTCAGGAAATGCGCAATGCCGACATGCATCGTCAGACCCCTTCGCCCGTCTTGACCTTGCGGATCTCGATCGCGGTGGCAGGCGTCCGGGCCACCTGCGCGGCGATCGACTGGCGCTTCACGCCCACCTTGTGGCGAAGCGTCAGCACGATCGCTCCAATCATGGCGACCAGGAGCACCATGCCCGCGATCTGGAAGTAGTAGATGTAATCCGTGTAGATGATGTCGCCGAGCGCCGCCGTATTGCTGCGCTGGGCTAGCGCCGGGATCGGCTGCGCGATGGTCGAGGCAAGGTCCGGCGAGAAGGTGTAGCCGCCCAGCACCACGATCAACTCCGCCAGCAGGATGATGCCGATCAGCGCGCCGGCCGGCGCATAATCGAGAACGCCGCGCCTCAGCGCGGCGAAATCAACGTCGAGCATCATCACCACGAACAGAAACAGCACCATGACCGCGCCGACATAGACGATCAGCAGGATCATCGCCAGGAACTCGGCGCCGGCGAGCAGGAAGAGCCCCGCCGCGTTGAAGAAGGCGAGAATCAGAAACAGAACGGAATGCACCGGGTTGCGGGCCGCAATGACCATGAAGGCCGATGCGACCAGTATGAAGGCGAACAGATAAAAGAAGATCGCCCCTAAGCCTGATACCATGGGTTTCCCCTAATCCTGATTGCGGGCAGAAGCGGCTGTCGCCGCCCTCGGCCCTCCTGCAATTCCCCACCTCATCGAAGAAGAATTGCGCGTCTCTTAGACAAGCTTTTTCAGCCCGTCCACCTCTGCCTGACCACTTCAGCGGTAAGGCGCATCCATTGCGATGTTGCGGGCGATCTCGCGCTCCCACCTGTCGCCGTTCGACAGCAGCTTGTCCTTGTCGTAGTAGAGTTCCTCGCGGGTTTCCGTCGAGAATTCGAAATTCGGCCCCTCGACGATGGCGTCGACCGGACAGGCCTCCTGGCAGAAGCCGCAATAGATGCACTTCACCATGTCGATGTCGTAGCGCACCGTGCGGCGCGTTCCGTCATTGCGGCGCGGGCCGGCTTCGATGGTGATCGCCTGTGCGGGGCAGATCGCTTCGCACAATTTGCAGGCGATGCAGCGTTCCTCGCCGTTCGGATAGCGGCGCAACGCATGCTCGCCACGAAAGCGAGGGCTCTGCGGATTTTTCTCGTGCGGATAGTTGATCGTCGCCTTCGGCGCGAAGAAGAGGCGCATGGAGAGCACGGTGGCCTCCAGAAACTCCTTCAGGAGCAGCGATTTTGCGGCTTGTGCGAGAGCACCCATCTCATCGGCCTTCGAAAACTGTCGTCGCCGGACGGCAACGGTGGAAAGAAGCGGTCATCTCACGCCAGCCCCGTCAGCTTGAGGAAAAAGGCGGTGGCGAAGACCATGAACAGCGAGATCGGCAGGAAGACCTTCCAACCCAGCCGCATCAATTGGTCGTAGCGGTAGCGTGGCACGAACGCCTTCACCAGGGCGAACATGAAGAACACGCCGAAAAGCTTCAGCACGAACCAGATGACGCCAGGCACCCAGGTAAAGGGCGCGAAGTTGAAGGGCGGCAGCCAGCCTCCGAGGAAGAGGATGGTGGTGAGCGCGCACATCAGGACGACGGCGACGTATTCGCCGAGGAAGAAGAGCAGGAACGGGGTCGAGGAATATTCGACCATATGGCCCGCGACCAGTTCCGATTCGGCCTCCACCAGATCGAAGGGCGGGCGATTCGTTTCCGCCATCGCCGAAATGAAGAAGACGATGAACATCGGCAGCAGCGAAAGCCAGTGCCAGTCGAGGAAGGTGTTGGGCAGGCCGAGATGGGTTCCAAGTCCGTCGGTCTGCGACATGACGATGTCGGAGAGGTTCAGCGAGCCGACGCAGAGCAGCACGCAGACGATGACGAAGCCGATGGAAACCTCGTAGGAAACCATCTGCGCCGCGGAGCGGAGCGCGCCGAGGAATGGATATTTCGAATTGGACGCCCAGCCGCCCATGATCACCCCATAGACCTCGAGCGAGGATATGGCGAAGACGTAGAGGATACCGACATTGATGTTGGCGACCTCCCAGCCGGAATTGACCGGGATCACCGCCCAGGCCGAGATTGCCAGCACCGCCGAGACAAGCGGCGCGAGCAGGAAGACGCCCTTGTTGGCGCCGGACGGGATGATCGGCTCCTTGAAGACGAATTTCAAAAGGTCGGCAAAAGCTTGCAACGTGCCCCACGGGCCAACCACGTTCGGGCCTCGGCGCAACTGCACGGCCGCCCAGATCTTGCGATCGGCATAGAGGACGTAAGCCACGCCGACCAGCAGGATGACGATCAGGACGACCGATTCCAGGAGCATGATCAGCCCTGGAAGGATGTAAGTCGTGAAAAAGGAATCCATCACCCCGTCCTATTCGGCCGCCTGTTGAAAGCCGTTCTTCGCCAGGGCGGAACATTCCGCCATGACCGCCGATGCTCGCGCGATCGGATTGGTGAAATAGAAGTCCTTCACCTTCGACACGAACGCGCCCGAGCCCAGCTTTCCGCCGTTCGCATTCGCCAGCCTGCCGATATCAGCCGCATTGCCGGGCGTGATCTCGTCGATCGCCGCAAGATGCGGATGATCGGCATAGAGCCTGCCGCGCAGTTGCGCCAGCGAATCGAACGGCAGCTTCTTGCCGAGGACGTCGGAAAGAGCGCGCAGCACCGCCCAATCCTCGCGCGCCTCGCCCGGCGCGAAGCCGGCGCGGCTCGTCATCTGCACGCGGCCTTCGGTATTCACATAGGTTCCGGACTTTTCGGTATAGGCGGCGCCCGGCAGGATCACGTCGGCCCGGTGCGCGCCAGCATCGCCATGCGTGCCGATATAGACGGTGAAGGCGTTTCCGATCGCGTTCATATCGAACTCGTCGGCGCCGAGCAGGAAGAGCACATCGAGCGCCCCCATCATCCCCGCCGCGTTCCTGCCGCCCTCGCCCGGCACGAAGCCGACATCGAGGCCGCCGACCCGCGCCGCCGCATCGTGAAGCACCGCGAAACCGTTCCAGCCTTCGCTGACGGCGCCGACCGCGCCGGCCAGCTTCGCCGCGAGAGCGAGTACCGCCGCGCCGTCCGGCCGCGCCAACGCGCCCTGGCCGATGAGGATGAGCGGACGCTCCGCCTGTTTCAAGACGGAGAAGAACTTGCCGTTGCCCTTCGCGAGATCGGCGAGCGTGTCGGCTCCCGTGCCGAGCGTCTCATAGTCGTAGCGCGTATCGCCGACATCGCCGATAGCGGCGATCGGAAAATCGCCCATCCTCCAGCGCTTGCGGATGCGGGCGCTGAGCACCGACGCCTCGAAACGCGGATTGGACCCGATGAGGAGGAGCGCGTCCGCCTTCTCGATGCCAGCGATCGTCGGGTTGAACAGATAGCTTGCGCGGCCATTGGCCGGGTCGAGGGCGACACCGTCCTGCCGGCAGTCGATGTTGGCCGAGCCGAGCGACGCCATCAAAAGCTTCAGCGCGTACATTTCCTCGACTGTCGAGAGGTCGCCCGCGATGGCGCCGATCCTGTCGCCACTTGTCTTCGTCACCGCGTCCTTGATCGCCGCGAAAGCCTCCGGCCAGCTGGCTGGCATGAGTTTGCCGCCGCGCCTGACATAGGGGCGGTCGAGGCGCTGCGACTTCAGCCCATCCCAGATGAAGCGGGTCTTGTCGGAGATCCACTCCTCATTCACTTCGTCGTTGATGCGCGGCAGGATACGCATGACTTCGCGGCCGCGCGTATCGACGCGGATGGCCGAACCGACGGCATCCATGACGTCTATCGATTCGGTCTTCGACAATTCCCACGGCCGCGCCTTGAAGGCATAGGGCCTGGCCGTCAGCGCGCCGACCGGGCACAGATCGATCACATTGCCCTGCAGTTCAGACGTCATCGCGCGTTCGAGATAGGTGGTGATCTCGGCATCCTCGCCGCGGCCGATAAGGCCGAGTTCGGAAATGCCGCCGACCTCCGTCGTGAAGCGGACGCAGCGCGTACAGTGGATGCAGCGCGTCATGATCGTCTTCACCAGCGGGCCGATATATTTGTCGACGACCGCGCGCTTGTTTTCCTGGTAACGCGAGGAATCGACGCCGAAAGCCATCGCCTGGTCCTGCAGGTCGCATTCGCCGCCTTGATCGCAGATCGGGCAATCGAGCGGATGGTTGATGAGCAGGAACTCCATCACCCCCTCACGCGCCTTCTTCACCATCGGCGTGTTGGTGAACATTTCCGGCGCCTCGCCATTCGGCCCCGGACGCAGATCCTTGACGCCCATCGCGCAGGAGGCTTGCGGCTTCGGCGGCCCGCCCTTCACCTCGACGAGGCACATGCGGCAATTGCCGGCGATCGACAGCCGCTCGTGGAAGCAGAACCGCGGAATCTCGGCGCCCGCCGCTTCCGCCGCCTGCAGAAGCGTGTAGTGGTCGGGTACCTCTATCTCTTTCCCGTCGACCTTGATCTTAGCCATTGACTGCCCCTGCGGTTTGCGCCGCTTCGTATGCCATCGAACCGAAACTGACCAGCATTTGCCTATTCCGCCGCCTGCAGCACAGGCTCGACGCGATGCGCGTTCCGGGTGAACTCATCGATGCGCCGCTCGATTTCCGGCCGGAAATTGCGAATGAGCCCCTGGATCGGCCAAGCGGCGGCGTCGCCAAGTGCACAAATCGTGTGGCCTTCGACCTGCTTCGTCACGTCAAGCAGCATGTCGATCTCGCGCTTCTGCGCTTCGCCGCGCACCAGACGCTCCATGACCCGCCACATCCAGCCCGTCCCTTCGCGGCACGGCGTGCACTGGCCGCAGCTCTCATGCTTGAAGAAATAGGAGAGACGCGCGATCGCCTTCACGATGTCTGTCGACCGGTCCATGACGATGACGGCCGCCGTGCCGAAGGACGATTTCCTCTCCCTCAGTCCGTCGAAATCCATCGGACAGTCGATAATGTCCTCGGCCTTCACCACTGGGCAGGACGCGCCGCCGGGAATGACCGCGAGCAGATTGTCCCAGCCGCCGCGAATGCCGCCGCCATGCGTCTCCACGAGTTCGCGGAAGGTGATGCTCATCGCCTCCTCGACGGTGCAGGGCGTATTCACATGGCCGACCAGCATGAAGAGCTTGGTGCCGGAATTGTTCGGCCGCCCGAAGCTCGAGAACCATGCAGCGCCCCGCCGCAGGATCGTCGGCGCCACCGCGATAGATTCCACATTGTTGACGGTCGTCGGACAACCATAGAGGCCGACATTCGCCGGGAAGGGCGGCTTCAGCCGCGGCTGTCCCTTTTTGCCTTCCAGGCTCTCGAGCAGCGCCGTTTCCTCGCCACAGATATAGGCGCCGGCGCCATGATGAACATAGATGTCGAAATCGTAGCCATTCTTGTTGTTCTTGCCGATCAACCGGGCCTCATAGGCCTCATCGATCGCCCGCTGCAGCGCCTCGCGCTCGCGAATAAACTCGCCACGCACATAGATATAAGCGGCGACCGCGCCCATGGCGAAACCGGCAATCAGGCAACCCTCGACCAAAGTGTGAGGGTCGTGCCGCATAATATCACGATCCTTACATGTTCCGGGTTCCGACTCATCGGCGTTGACAACGAGATAAGCGGGCCGGCCATCGCTCACCTTGGGCATGAACGACCATTTCATGCCGGTCGGGAAGCCGGCGCCGCCGCGACCGCGCAGGCCCGAAGCCTTCATCTCGTTGATGATCCAGTCTCGTCCCTTTTCGAGGAGGCCTTTGGTGTTATCCCACTGGCCGCGCGCCATTGCGCCTTTCAGGGACTTGTCGAACATCCCGTATATGTTAGTGAAGATGCGATCCTTGTCAGCCAGCATCGATCATGCTCCTCAACGCGGCTTCTTGCCGAAAACGCGGATGTATTCCGCTTCGCCGCCCTTGGCGAGCGCCTTGGCCTGCTTCACCCAATCGTCACGCTCCACCCTGCCGTGGAACGAGAGGTAGCCATCGATCCAATTGCGCTGCCCTTTGTTCCACGAGGCGATCTGCGCGAAGGTGTGGATGCCGAGATCGTTGAGAATACGCTCGGTCTTGGGGCCGACGCCGGAAATGAGCTTCAGGTCATCGGGCTTTTCCGGCTTTTCGATGCCGATGGGCCGGTCGGGCGAATCGAGCGGCGGAATGGCGGCGAGCGGAGTCTCCTCGCCCGTTTCAGCCTCCGGCATCTCCTTCCCGCTGGCGCCGATCGGCCGCCCCTTCAAAAGCTCGGGCGATTTGTATTCCGCCTTTTTCTCATCTGCGTTGGACGGCCTTATCTTGCGCTGGCGGCCGGGCACGCCCGCATCGTCCACGGTCTGGTTCGCGCGCGCCTTGTCGAGCGGCAGCGGCGGCACGCTCTTGGCGCTCTCGGCCTTTTCAGACGTCTTGCGCGGCGAAGGCGATTTCAAGGCGCTGCTCGTTTCCTCCGCGTGGGTGTCGGGCCGCGCGGATTTGCTCGGCGGCACGTCGGCGTCCGTATCCGATCCGTTCCGGCGCGAGGATTTCAGCACCGCCTGCTCGTCCTTGAGCGAGGTCAGCCCTCCGACCGGAGCGGAGCTAATGCGATCGATCTGCGTGCCGGGCTTTACGGAGGCGCCATTCCCCGCCTCGAACGCATCGATGATCTCGCCGAGGCGCTCGGGCGTCAGATCCTCATAGGTGTCCTTGAAGATCATGACCATCGGCGCATTCACGCAAGCGCCGAGACATTCGACCTCCTCCCAGGAAAGCGTGCCGTCCACATTGGTGTGGAACTGCTCGGCATGGATTTTCGAGCGGCAGACATCCATCAATTCGCCGGCGCCCCGCAGCATGCAGGGCGTCGTGCCGCAGACCTGCACATGAGCGCGCGTGCCCACGGGACTCAGCTGGAACTGTGTGTAGAAGGTCGCGACCTCAAGCACACGGATGAGCGGCATGCCGAGCATACCGGCGACATATTCGATCGCCGGCTTCGTCACCCAGCCTTCCTGGTCCTGCGCGATCATCAAAAGCGGAATGACGGCCGATTGCTGGCGCCCTTCCGGATATTTTCCGATCCATTCATTGGCCAAGGCCGCATTCGCCTGGGTGAAGGCGAAGCCCTCCGGCTGGCTTTCTGCAAGTCTGCGTACACTCATCGTCTTTTCTCTCGCCGGCCCTTTACCGATCAACCTCGCCGAAAACGATGTCGATCGATCCCAGGACGGCCGTAACATCGGCCAGCATGTGACCCCGGCAGAGGAAATCCATGGCCTGCAGATGCGCGAAGCCGGGAGCGCGCAACTTGCAGCGATAGGGCTTGTTGGTGCCGTCCGAAACCAGATAGACGCCGAACTCGCCCTTCGGCGCCTCGACCGCCGCATAGACTTCACCGGCCGGCACGCGATAGCCCTCGGTATAGAGCTTGAAGTGATGGATCAACGCCTCCATCGAGCGCTTCATCTCGCCGCGTTTCGGCGGCACGATCTTGCCGTCCGTATTAGAGACGGGGCCGACCTTTTCCTTGCCGAGCAGCCGTTCGACACACTGGCGCATGATCTTCGCCGACTGGCGCATCTCCTCCATGCGAATGAGATAGCGGTCGTAGCAGTCGCCATTCTTGCCGACCGGAATATCGAAATCCATTTCCGGATAGCATTCATAAGGCTGCGACTTCCTGAGGTCCCAGGCGGCGCCGGAACCGCGCACCATCACGCCGGAAAAACCCCACGCCCAGGCGTCGGCCAGCGAAATGACGCCGATATCGGCGTTGCGCTGCTTGAAGATGCGGTTCTCGGTCAGGAGTTCGTCGAGATTGTCCATCGTCTGGTGGAAAGGATCGATCCACTTGCCGATATCCTCGACCAGCTTCTCTGGCAGATCCTGATGCACCCCGCCCGGACGGAAATAGGCCGCGTGCATGCGCGCGCCGGAAGCCCGCTCATAGAACACCATCAGCTTCTCGCGTTCTTCGAAGCCCCACAGCGGCGGCGTCAGCGCGCCGACATCCATCGCCTGCGTCGTGACGTTCAAGAGATGCGAGAGGATACGGCTGATCTCAGCATAAAGCACGCGGATCAGCTGGCCGCGGATCGGCACGTCGATGCCAAGCAGCCGTTCGACGGCAAGGCACCAGGCATGTTCCTGGTTCATCGGCGCCACATAGTCGAGCCTGTCGAAATAAGGCAGCGCCTGCAAATAGGTCTTGGCCTCGATCAGCTTCTCGGTGCCGCGATGCAACAGGCCGATATGCGGGTCGACGCGCTCGACGACTTCGCCGTCGAGTTCGAGGAC
>JBQCEL010000019.1:0-7027 GCA_051960255.1 Rhizobiaceae bacterium | reverse complement strand
GGCGGAACGGCGCCCTCCCGCATCTTCGGTTCGTCGCCCGGCACTTACGGCGCTGGCATCGAGGAGATGCTCGCCAGCGGACGCTGGCAGGAGAGGGAAGAGATCGGCCGCGCCTATCTCGACGGCGTCTCGCATGCCTATGGCGGCGCGGAAGGCGAGGGAGGCACGGCCGCCGGAGCATTCGCCGAAAGGATGCGGGAAGCGGACATTCTCGTTCATTCCGGCGACGATCCGGGCCGCGATCTCCTGGAAGGTTCAGCCGATGTCGCTTTCATCGGCGGCTTTTCGGCGGCGCTTTCCGCGCTCGGGGGCAAGGCCGATCTCGTCGTGCTCGACACCACCGATCCGGACCAGCCAAAGGCGCGTTCGCTGGCCGAGGCGGTGACTCGGATCGTGCGCGCCCGCGCCACCAACCCGCGCTTCATCGCCGGCCAGATGCGGCATGGACCACGCGGGGCATCGGAATTGCTGGAGACGGTCGACCGGCTTATCGGCTTTGCCGAGACCACGGACGCCGTTTCCGGCGCGCTGATCGAAGCGGTTCACGACGCCTATCTCGGCGATCCGGAGGTCAGGGCTTTTCTGCTCAAGGAAAATCCGGTCGCCGCCCGCGCTATGGCCGAGCGGTTCCTTTCGGCGCGGCAGCGCGGTCTCTGGCATACGCGCCGCAATTCGCTCGACAACGAGCTTGCCGAACTTATCGCGGAAGCCAAGGCGGAAGAGGCGGCATGAACGCGCCGATGCGCCGTGGCGCCTGCCCCTCGCTGTCGCGGCCGATGCAGACCGGCGATGGTTTGCTCGTGCGGCTTCGGCCGCTGGCGGGCGGCATTTCCCCCGATCAACTCGGGCGACTGGCTGATGCAGCGGGCCGTTACGGAAACGGCATTCTGGAGGTGACGCGGCGCGGCAATTTGCAGATCAGGGGACTGACAGCCGAAAGCGCCATCGAATTTGCTGATGCGGTGGGGGCGATCGGCATAGATGTCATGAACGGCGTACCCGTCGAGACGGGGCCGCTTGCAGGGCTCGACGCGCGGGAGATCGCGGACCCGCTGCCATTGGTAAGGGCTATCCGTGATGGGATTGAAAAGGCCGGGTTGGCGTCGCGGCTGGGGCCGAAAGTTTCGGTCGTCGTCCATGGCGGCGGTGCGCTGGCGATGGACGATGTGGCGGCTGATGTAAGGCTTGAGGCGCGGCGCGAGGGCGGCTGGTCGCTTTCGGTCGGAGGAACGGCGAGGGAGGCGATTCACCTTGGAAGGGCGAATGAAGGTGAAGCGGTAAAAATTGCGATTTCCCTTCTTAAAGCCATCGCAGCGAAAGGGATCCGGGCACGTGGTAGGGATTTGAATCCCGAACATTTAGGCAAAATGTTTCAGTGCTCTACGTTGCCCCCCTCTGTCCTGCCGGACATCTCCCCCACAAGGGGGGAGATTGAGCCGTCACCGACGCCTTGCCTAACATCCAGCGTTTCAGGAGTGGAACCACGAATCGCGGCCGGCGTAATCTCCCCCCTTGTGGGGGAGATGTCCGGCAGGACAGAGGGGGGCAACGTAGAGCGCGGACATTCTCCGGTGGGTCGTTTCGGTCTTAACGACGGGAACATGGCGTTGGGCATGGGCCTTCCCTTTGGGCAAGCCCACGCCGATACGCTGAAAGCGTTCGCAGAAAAAGCCGCTGCTTATGGCGCTTCCGAAATTCGCTTCGCGCCAGGGCGAGCGCTTCTGGCGGTAGGGCTTGCGCCGAATCAGTGCGGCGCATTGAAAGATGCGGCCCTTGCGCTCGGCTTCGTTGTCGATCCCGCCGATCCGCGCCTTCTCATTGCCGCCTGCGCCGGTTCACCCGCCTGCGCGTCCGCTTTCATCGATACCAAGAACATCGCGGCGAATATCGCGCATTCCGCCGCCGATCTTCTCGACGGGTCCTTCATCCTGCATGTGTCGGGATGCCCGAAAGGTTGCGCGCGGCCGGCCGCTTTGGCGCTTTCGCTCACTGGCATTGCGCCTGGAAAATGCGAGATGCTGCTTGACGGGCACGACGATGGCGCTATTGCGCAAGCCGGCGGCGGTGACGCGGCGGCTTTCGTCGCGGAACTGGCGCTTCTGTTCCGTCAACGGCGCCGGAAAGGCGAAACCGCCAGAGCCTTTCTCGACCGGTCAGGCGGGGCTGCTCTCGCTTCTGCCCTTCGCAAGGAAAATTGATGCCCGCCTTCGACTATATCCGCGACGGCAACGCGATTTACGAACGCTCCTTCGCCATCATCCGAGCGGAGGCCGATCTTTCCCGCTTTTCCGAAGCGGAGGCGGATGTCGCGGTGCGCATGATCCATGCCTGCGGACAGGTCGAAGCGGCGCAGAAATTCGTCTTCTCGCCGGTTTTTGTCGAAGCGGCGCGGACCGCTCTCATTTCCGGCGCGCCGATCTTCTGCGATGCCGAGATGGTGGCGCATGGCGTGACGCGGGCGCGGCTGCCGGCGAAGAACGACGTCGTCTGCACCCTGCGCGATCCGCGAACAGCCGCTCTCGCGGAGAAGATCGGCAATACGCGCTCGGCGGCGGCGCTCGAATTGTGGGGCGATCGGTTGGAAGGCGCTGTCGTCGCGATCGGCAATGCGCCGACCGCGCTTTTCTACCTCCACGATATGCTGGACAAGGGCGCGCCCAGACCGGCCGCCATCATCGGCATGCCGGTCGGCTTCGTCGGCGCGGCGGAATCGAAAGAGGCGCTGGCGGAGAGCCGGCACAACATTCCCTTCGCTATCGTGCGCGGCCGCATGGGCGGCAGCGCGCTGACGGCGGCCTGCGTCAATGCTCTCGCGAGGGCCGGTCTGTGAGCGAGGAGAAGAAAGGCCGGCTGATCGGCGTCGGCACCGGGCCGGGCGATCCCGAGCTGATGACGCTAAAGGCCGTGCGCGCGCTTTCCGAGGCGGATGTCGTGGCGCATTTCGCCAAAAGCGGCAATGCCAGCAATGCGCGGCGCATCGCCGAGCGCCATTTCCGACCTGGTGCGATCGAACTGCCGCTTCTCTATCCAGTCACGACGGAGATTGAGAAGGACCACGCCGATTACCGATCGGCCATCGACAGCTTTTATGCTGAATCGGCGCGCGCGGTCGCGGCGCATCTCGAGGCCGGGCGGACCGTGGCGGTCCTCTCCGAGGGTGATCCGCTGTTCTACGGTTCCTATATGCATCTCCATGTCCGCCTCGCGGGTTGTTATCCGACAGAGGTTGTTCCAGGCGTGACGGCGATGTCCGGCTGCTGGTCCTCCGCCGGCCTGCCGATCGTCCAGGGCGACGATATTTTGACGGTGCTGCCCGGGACACTGGCGGAAACGGAGCTTTCGCGCCGGCTCAGTAACACAGAGGCTGCCGTCATCATGAAAATCGGCCGCAATCTGCCAAAGATCCGGCGTGCGCTTTCCGCTTCCGGCCGGCTCGGTCATGCATTTTACGTCGAGCGCGGGACCATGGAGGGCGCGCGGGCAATGAAACTGGCGGACAAGGCGGACGATACCGCACCTTACTTCGCCGTCGTGCTGGTGCCTGGCTGGAAGAGCCGTCCATGACCGGCAGGCTTTTCGTCATCGGGCTCGGCCCCGGCAATCCGGAACAGGTGACGCCGGAGGCACGTGCCGCGATCGAGGCGGCGACCGATTTCTTCGGCTACAAGCCATATCTCGACCGGCTGCCGGTTCAAGCGCACCAGACGCGCCATGCCTCCGACAATCGCGAGGAACTGGCGCGCGCAGGTGCAGCGCTGGAAATGGCGGCGGCGGGGCGAACCGTAGCGGTCGTGTCAGGCGGCGATCCGGGCGTCTTCGCCATGGCGGCGGCCGTTTGCGAAGCGATCGAGAAGGGACCGGAGGCATGGCGGGCGATCGGCCTGACGGTGGTGCCGGGCCTCACCGCGATGCTGGCGGTCGCCGCGCGGATCGGCGCGCCGCTCGGCCATGATTTCTGCGCTATCTCGCTGTCTGACAATCTGAAGCCGTGGGGCCTGATCGAAAAGCGGCTCGACCTGGCAGCTCGCGCCGGTTTCGTGATCGCGCTTTACAACCCGATCAGCCGCGCCCGGCCATGGCAGCTCGGCCGCGCTTTCGAGCTTCTCCGGAACCATTTGCCGGCGGAAACGCCTGTCATCTTCGGCCGGGCCGCGGGGAGGCCGGACGAGCGGATCGAGCTTGCCGCTTTGGGGAAGGCCGATCCTGCACAAGCCGACATGGCGACCTGCGTCATCATCGGCTCGCGCGAAACGCGGGTGATCGCTCGGGAAGGACAGACGCCGCTCGTCTATACGCCGCGCTCTGCGGGCGAGGCGAGATGATCGTTGAGCATCGCCAAAGCTTCCTCGATCGTTCCAGCGAGAGGCATGTCTGGCGCCGACGGCCGGCGGACCATGATCACTTCTATGCTAAGCGCGCGCGCGGCCGCGATCTTGCCGTAAGTCGCGCCGCCACCGCTGTTCTTGGCGAGGATCGCGTCGATGCGCTGCGACAGAAGAAGTTCGCACTCAGCCTCCTCGGGAAAAGGGCCGCGCGCCAGAATATAGTCGGCGTCGGGCAGATCGAGCGGCGGCTCGACAGGATCGACGCTGCGGATCAGGTAGAAATGCTGTCGGGCCAGGGAAAGAGGTGCAAGTTCCTGCCGGCCGAGCGTGACGAAGACGTGGCGCGGCTCGTGGCCCAGCGCGGAAACGCCTTCCTCGATGCTTTCGACCATCGTCCATCTGTCGCCCTGAACCGGCTGCCATTCGGGACGGCGAAGCGCAAGCGCGTGGACGCCCGCCTGTTTGGCAGCAGCGGCGGCATTGGCGGAAATGCGCCTCGCGAAGGGATGTGTGGCATCGATCAGGATTTCTATCCTGTTTTCGAGGAGATATTCTGCGAGCCCGTCGGCGCCGCCGAAGCCTCCGATGCGTACCGGGACCGGCTGCCGGGCCGGATCGCGCGTCCGGCCGGCCAGCGAAAGCGTCACGTCGAGATCGGATCGGACAGCAAGCCTTGCCGCCAGAAGCCGCGCTTCCGTCGTGCCGCCGAGGATCAGGATGCGGTGGGTCATCATGTCTTCTAGTGACCAACGCCGCAGCGCTTCAACCACAAAATGGTTGGCCGTCATCGGCATCGGCGAGGACGGAGCATCAGGCCTCGGCGAAGAGGCGAGGCGCCTGCTGAGTGAAGCCGAGTTCGTCTTCGGCGGCGGAAGGCATCTTGAGCTGGCGCGCGGTCTCATCCGCGGCGAAGCGCGGCCATGGCCGTCGCCCTTCGACAGCAGTATGGCCGAGGTGCGGGCGCTCCGGGGAAGGAAAGTCGCCGTGCTTGCATCGGGCGATCCATTTCTGCACGGCGTTGGCGCTACGCTTGCGCGCGTGATTGATGCCGCTGAAATGACGGTCATTCCGTCGCCCTCCGCTTTCAGCCTCGCGGCGGCACGGCTTGGTTGGCCGTTGCAGGAGGTCGAAACCGTTTCGCTGCACGGTAAATCCATCGATCTGTTGCGGCCGCTCCTGCATCCGGGCCGGCATGTGCTGGCGCTCACCTCGGACGGAGACGGTCCCGAGGCAATTGCCAAGTTTCTTGCCGGGAATGGCTTTGGCGGGTCCAAGCTGACGATCCTCGAAGCGCTCGGTGGAGCGGATGAACGCATCACGACTCAAATCGCCGAGGATTTTGGAGCCGGCGGCTTCAATCCGCTCAACGTCGTGGCGATCGAGGTTAATGCAGGTAAGAACGCGCGCATCCTGCCGCTTGCGTCGGGGCTGGACGACTCGCTTTTCGAGCATGATGGCCAGATCACCAAGCGCGAAATCCGTGCGCTGACGCTTTCAGCGCTCTCGCCTAGGCGCGGCGAATTGCTGTGGGACGTCGGCGCGGGCTCGGGATCGGTTTCAATCGAATGGGTGCTGGCCGATCCATCCATGCGCGCGATCGCCGTCGAAGCGGATGCCGAGCGTGCGGCGCGCATCGGCCGCAACGCGTCCTCATGCGGCGTTCCGACGCTCCAGATCGTGGAAGGCCGCGCGCCCGAAGCGCTGACAAGCCTGCCGAAACCCGACGCCATTTTCATCGGCGGCGGCGGCAGCGATCCGGGCGTGCTCGACGTGGCAATCGGCGCATTGCCAGCCGGCGGGCGGCTGGTCGCCAATGCGGTGACGCTCGAAATGGAAGCGCTGCTCCTCCAGCTTCATGCAGAACTGGGCGGCGATCTCGTCCGTCTCGCGGTTTCGCGCGCCGCGCCCGTCGGCACGATGACGGGCTGGCGGCCCGCCATGCCGGTCACGCAATGGAAATGGGTGAAGTCATGATCGTCGCGGGGCTCGGCTGCCGCAGGGATGTGCGGATGGAAGAGGTGCTCGCCGCCATCGATGCGGCGCTCGCCGAGCACAGGCTGGAGCGCAACGCGATCGATGCGCTGGCCACCGCGCCGCTGAAGCGCGAGGAGGCGGCGATCCGCATGGCCGGCGCGTTCCTGTCACTCGACGTGGTAATCGCGGATGAGGATGCGTTGAAGGCTGCCGACAACCGCACGCTCAGCCGCTCTGCGCCGTCGCTCGCCGCGGCTGACGTGCTTTCCGTTTCCGAAGCGGCGGCGCTCGCCGTCGCTGGTGAGGGCAGCGTTCTTCTCGGGCCGCGCCTCATTCTCGGACCGGTGACATGCGCCATCGCCAGAAGCGGGGACGAGGCATGACGGTTCATTTCATCGGCGCCGGTCCGGGAGCGGCCGATCTCATTACGGTGAGGGGCCGCGATCTTATCGCGCGCTGTCCTGTCTGCCTCTATGCCGGATCGATCGTGCCTAAAGATATCCTCGCCTGGTGCCCCGCAGGCGCGCGCATCGTCGACACTGCCCCGCTGTCGCTCGATGAGATCGAGGCGGAATATCTGCGCGCCTTTAAGGCGGGAGAAGATGTGGCGCGGCTGCATTCGGGCGATCTCTCGGTGTGGAGCGCCGTCGCGGAGCAGGTCAGGCGGCTGGAGAAGCACGGCATCCCCTATACGATGACGCCGGGGGTCCCCTCCTTCGCGGCGGCCG
>JBQCEL010000018.1:0-7102 GCA_051960255.1 Rhizobiaceae bacterium | reverse complement strand
CCGCTGGCGCAGCGGGGGGATAAGGATTTGAACGGTCGCCAGCCGGAAATAGAGGTCGGAGCGGAAGCGTCCCGCATCGCTTTCCGCCTTCAAATCCGCCTTGGTCGCGGCGATGAAGCGGACGTTGACCGGCACCTGCCGGTTCGAGCCAAGCGGCTCGACGACGCGCTCCTGGACGACGCGCAGCATCTTCGCCTGGAGCGCTAGCGGCATGGACTCGATCTCGTCGAGAAACACCGTCCCGCCGGCCGCGTGCTCAATGCGCCCGATACGCTTCTGGATGGCGCCGGTGAAAGCCCCGCGCTCATGGCCAAAAAGCTCGCTCTCGAAGATCGTTTCGGGGATGGCGGCGCAGTTCAGCGCCATGAAGGGCCGCCTGGAGCGCTTGCCGCTTTCATGCAGCGCGCGCGCCACCACCTCCTTGCCGGTTCCGGTTTCGCCCTGAATCAAGATGTCCACGTCGATATCGGCGAGTTGCAGGATGCGCTTCCTCAGCGCCGTTATTTGCGGTGTGTTGCCGACGAGACGATCTTCGAGATCGTTGCCGCCTGTTCCGGCGCGCAACCTTTCCATCTCCCGGTCGAGCCGCCTTGCCGCTACGGCCCGATCGATGACGGCAACCAGATGATCCGCATCATACGGCTTTTCCAGGAAGTCGTGAGCGCCGGCCCGCATCGCTTCCACCGCAAGCGCGACATCGCCATGGCCGGTAAGCAAAATGACCGGCAATCTCGGATCGCATTCGAGGGCCGAGCGCATCAGCGTCATGCCGTCGGTTCCCGGCATTCTGATATCGGTGATGAGCGTGTCGAAATCGGATCGTCGCTGCATTTGCAGGGCGGAGGGCGCGTCCGCGGCGGCATCCACCGAAAAGCCGCTCAACGTCAGCCATTCGCATGCCGATTCACGCAATTCCCTGTCATCATCGACGAAAAGCACTCTTCCCCGGCTCATGCGGCAAGCTCATTTGTCATCCGGTCGTCACTGGCTGCGGGCAATGAGACGGTGAAGATCGAGCCGCCGCCCTCGCGCGCTGCGAAGGACAGGCTGCCGCCGAACTCGGCAATGATGGCGCGCGAGATGGAGAGGCCAAGCCCCAGCCCTTCGCCGGTTTCCTTGGTGGTGAAAAAGGGTTCTGCGATCCGCTCTTTCAGGTTTTCCGGTATTCCGGCTCCGTTGTCGGCCACGGTGATCTCCACCATGGGACCGTTCCGATGCGCGCCCATATGGATTTCCGGCGCGGGGCATTCCGTGACGGCGTCGAGCGCATTGATGAGAAGGTTGAGGATGACCTGTTCAAGCCGGATCGCGTTCGCCGTCACCTTGGGCGCGTGCGCGCCCGGCTCGACTACTATTCGAACGCCCGATGCGTTGGCGCGATGCAGAGCAAGATCAATGGCGGCCGCGATGCTCTTGCCGACATTGACGGTTTCGCGCTGTCCTGGTTCATTGCGGGCAAATGATTTCAGGTGTTTGACGGTGCGGCGGATGCGGCTGACGAGCTGGCGCGCGGCGCCGACCTTTTCGATGACACGGGCAGGCTCGCCGCGCTTTGCCAGGAGCGCGGTTGAGGCAAGCGTATTCTCCATCGCGGCAAGCGGCTGGCTGACCTCATGCACGATCGCCGCGGACATCCGCCCGAGCGCGGCAAGCTTTGCGGTCTGCACCAGCGTTGCATGTGTGTCGCGCAGTTCCGCCTCGGCGCGTTTGCGTTCCTCGATCTCGCGGTTGAGTTCCGCGGTACGCTCCGCGACCCGCTGCTCCAACCGCGCATTGGCGTCAAGCTTGGCGCGGAGAAGTTGCCGCCGCTGCTTCAGGTAAAGGACAGTGCCGGAAAGCAGAAGACAGGCAAGCGCGACAAGTGAGGCAATCAGGTTGGCATTGGCGCGGATCGGCGCCATGCTCGCCGCCGTCCAGAGCTGCCAGCCATCGGGTTCCACTTCTATCCAGCGGAAGAGATGACGATGGATAAGGTCGGCGCGCGCCGTTCCATCGTCTTCGGGCTCGTTCTGGCCGAGGATCGGCGACGTCGTTTCGAGCGTCACACCGTCATATTTCCGTGTCTCGGCAACACGTTGCAGCGCGGTCCCGTCGAGCGGATGCAGCGGCCGGTATTTCCATTGTCGACGGCCGGTGAGAAAGATAACGCCATCATTGTCGGCGATCGCCGCAAGTGTCCCGGCTTCCTGCCACGCTTGCTCGACAGCGCGCATATCGACCTTGGCGACGGCGACGCCGATGATCCTCGATCCGTCGCGGATCGCTGACGAGAGGAAGTAACCGGGGAGTCCCGTGGTGACGCCTACGGCGTAGTACCGGCCCGTTCCCGTACGAAGCGCGTCCTGGAAATAAGGACGGAAACGGTAGTTCTCGCCGACGAAGCTCGTCGGTTCGGCAAAGTTGCTGGCAGCGACCGTCAACCCGTCAGTCTTCATGATGTAAAGGGAATCGACGCGGGAATCGTTGCGAACCGCGAGCAGGTAGGCGTTGGCCGCGGCAATTTCCTCCGGCGTTCCGTCGATGAGGGCCGAGCGGATGCGCTTGTCATGCGACAAGACGGCGGGAAGATAGCGGAAGCGTTCGATCTCGCTTTTGACCGAGCGCGACAATATCTGCAGCGACCCATCGAGGGCCACGGCCGCGCGACGCCGGCCGGTCTCCATCGCCGCATACCATGAGGCAAGCGCGGCAAGCGCCGTGGCGATGAGCACCAGCGTGAGAAAAGCCGCCTTGTAACGAAGGGTCCTAACCGACACCTGCCTCCCGTTTGATCCTGACGCCGAGTTGGCCGACGATCTGCCTTATGGCATGAAAGCGGGCCTATCAAGCGTTGGGCGGCGTGTAGATAGGGATGAACCGGCGGCGGGATCGTTGCGTCTTCGTCTCGACATCCTACCGATCGCAATACTCATCCGCGGGAACCGGGACGACGTTCTCCGGCAAGCCGTACATATAGCTTCGGCCGTGCAGGAGCACGGCGCTGCGGGCGCAGCGGTCGGCAAGGTAATAGACGGCGCCCGCCGCCGCCGCGCCGCGCGCGATATGAGGGACTTTTCCGGTCTCAGCCGCGAGCTTTGGTGCGAGATAGCCCTTGCCGACCACGATCGCCTTGTAGCCGGCCGGACTGTAGATGACGAGGTTGCCGTAGGAATCGGCGTAGGCATGATCATGATAGAAGCTCCCGGCCGAAGCCGGTGCGCTTGCGGCCAAGGCGACGACGGCTGCTACCGCCGCCAAACCCACCGATCTCTTAGAACGAGACGGTCCTTTTGAATGAGAATGCGCTTCCATGGCGAGCTCCGCCCATCGGTTGAACCGTTTCCGAATCGGAGATTAACCTTTTATTAACCTTTGTCACCGTCATTGACGCTCATCTTAAGAGTTATGGTTAACGCCGATGATGGGGTATTTTGCGCCTCTGCTTCTCTATGAAGCGCTCCGGCAGGCGAAAGGAACGACTATGGATCGACAAAAGTCCGGCGTCCTACCAGCCTTTCTCGCATCGATGCTTCTTTCCGCTTGTGTCGCCGCGCCGGCCCAGACCACGCCGGCCGGGGCGGCCAAAGCCGCTCTCCAACCACGCTATGCCTCGTTTCGATGTGATGGAAACAGCGAGATCAATTTGGAGGATTTCGGCACGTCCGTGCATGTCATCGATTCACGCGGCGTCGATGTCGTCCTCCCAGCTTCTCCTCCCGCGCAGGGGAGCCGTTATGGCGAACCTGGTTACGCCCTGGTGCTGGAAGGCCGCAAGGCGCTGTGGATGGTCAGCGGCAAACGGCCTGTCAATTGCGTGATGTGAGTTTCCCCGGCGATCGCGATTCGGGCCGGCGTTCCGGTTCAAATCGGTTTGAACTGGAACGGGCGGGGAAATTTGGATGGTCCAGGCGGTAAACCATGGCGCGGACACGTTTTTTCAACTTTGACGCGGTGCAAAAAGAGTTCTAAAAGGCGTCATCCAGGCATGGGCCGGTATCGATTTTTGGAGGCAACGACCCAGTTGTCTTGGGATACCAGGCCAGACCCACACGGGGGCTGAAATGAGCAAGGAAACGATGATGCATGCGCGACCCCTGTCGCCGCATCTGCAAATCTATCGGCTGATCCCGACCATGCTGATGTCGATCATCCATCGCATCACCGGCGGGGCGCTCTATTTCGGCACATTGCTTTTTGCATGGTGGGTGATCGCGGCGGCAACGTCGCACCAGGCTTTCGACATCGCCAACGCCGCCTTCGGTTCCTGGATCGGGCAGATCGTGCTTTTCGGCTACACATGGGCGCTCGTGCACCATCTGCTCGGCGGTGTCCGGCACCTTATCTGGGATACCGGCAGCTGGATGGAAAAGCATACCTCCACCAGGCTCGCCTGGGCCACGGTCATCGGATCGGTCACGCTTACCATCATCATCTGGATTGTCGGCTATGCCGCGCGGGGAGCATTCTGAAATGGCTGACATGCGCACACCGCTCGCCAGGGTTCGCGGCCTTGGCTCTGCGAAAGAGGGGACGGGCCATTTCTGGCATATCCGCGTCACCTCCGTCGCCCTCATACCGCTTGCCATCTACTTCATCGTTCTCGTCATATCGCTGAATGGCGGGGGCTATGAGGAAGTCAGGGCTTCGCTTTCGCACCCCTTCAACGCATTGGTGCTTGGCCTCTTCATCCTGATCAGCCTCGTCCATATGCGGCTCGGCATGCAGGAGATCATCGAGGATTATATTCACGGCGAAGGCCTGAAGGTCTCTCTCCTGATACTCAGCACCTTCTTCTGCGTCATCGTGGGCGTTGCCTCGATCTTCGCGCTCCTCAAGCTTGCCTTCGGAGGTTGACGATGGCTGCAACGCCCGAAACGGCCAAGCCCTCTACAATTGGTTCGGCCTACACTTTCGTCGATCATGCTTTCGATGTCGTGGTTGTCGGCGCGGGCGGCGCCGGCCTTAGGGCCACGCTCGGCATGGCGGAGCAGGGGCTGAGGACGGCCTGCATCACCAAGGTGTTCCCGACGCGCTCGCATACGGTGGCTGCACAGGGCGGCATCGCCGCCTCGCTCGCCAATATGGGGCCGGACAATTGGCAGTGGCACCTCTACGACACCGTCAAGGGTTCGGACTGGCTGGGCGACATCGACGCGCAGGAATATATGGTGCGCGAGGCGCCGAAGGCCGTTTATGAACTCGAACATTACGGCGTGCCCTTCAGCCGCACCGAAGAGGGCAAGATCTACCAGCGCCCCTTTGGCGGCCATATGACCGAATTCGGCGAGGGCCCGCCGGTGCAGCGCACCTGCGCCGCCGCCGACCGGACGGGCCATGCCATTCTGCACACGCTCTATGGCCAGTCGCTGAAGCACCACGCGCAGTTCTTCATCGAATATTTCGCCCTCGACCTGATCATGAAGGACGGCGTCTGCACCGGCGTCGTCGCCTGGAACCTCGACGACGGCACGATCCACCGCTTCTCCGCCAAGATGGTCGTGCTGGCGACGGGCGGCTATGGCCGCGCCTATTTCTCGGCGACTTCGGCGCATACCTGCACCGGCGACGGCGGCGGCATGGCGGCGCGCGCGGGGCTGCCGCTGCAGGACATGGAATTCGTCCAGTTCCACCCGACCGGCATTTACGGCGCCGGCTGCCTTATCACCGAAGGCGCGCGCGGCGAGGGCGGCTATCTCGTCAATTCGGAGGGCGAGCGCTTCATGGAGCGCTACGCGCCCTCGGCGAAGGACCTTGCCAGCCGCGATGTCGTTTCGCGCTGCATGACGCTTGAAATCCGCGAGGGCCGCGGCGTCGGCAAGAAGAAGGACCACATCTTCCTGCATCTCGACCATCTCGATCCGGCGGTTCTGGCGGAACGCTTGCCCGGCATTTCGGAATCGGCGCGCATCTTCGCCGGCGTCGATCTGACCAAGGAGCCGATTCCTGTCCTGCCGACCGTGCACTACAATATGGGCGGTATCCCGACGAATTATTGGGGCGAGGTGCTCAACCCGACGGAAGACGATCCGAATCGCGTCCAGCCCGGCCTGATGGCAGTCGGCGAGGCGGGGTGCGCCTCGGTCCATGGCGCCAACCGGCTCGGGTCCAATTCGCTGATCGATCTCGTCGTCTTCGGGCGCGCGGCGGCGATCCGCGCGGCGCAAGTGATCGACCGCAACGCCGCCATTCCGAAGCCGGACGAGGCGGCGGTGGAAAAGATCATGCAGCGCTTCGACCGCCTCCGCCACGCCAACGGCTCGAAGCCGACGGCGGAGCTGCGCGAGAAGATGCAGCGCACCATGCAGGAGGACGCCGCCGTCTTCCGCACGGGCGAGACTCTGGCGCAGGGCTGCAGGCGCGTCTCCGCGATCTGGGACGAACTGTCCGACATCCGGGTCTCCGACCGGTCGATGATCTGGAACTCCGATCTCGTCGAGACGCTGGAACTGGAAAATTTGATGACCAACGCGATCGCCACCGTCTATGGCGCGGTGGCGCGCACGGAAACACGCGGCGCGCATGCGCGCGAGGATTTCCCCGACCGCGACGACAAGGACTGGCGCAAGCACACGCTTTCATGGGTGGACGATCATGGCCATGTGACGCTCGCCTATCGTCCGGTCCACGCGGAGACGGTGCTGCCCTATTCCGAAGGCGGCATCGACCCGAAGAAGCTCGCGCCGAAGAAGCGCGTCTACTGAGAGCAGATACTATATTAACATGGCGTTGAAAGGATCGTCGCCATGAACATGATCGGACACAATAGAAGGCTCAACAGTCGCTCGATGTACGCCATTGCCTTTGATCTGGACACCGACACACTCAAGAAGAGCTGCCACAATGCCTCCTGGCAGAATGCGTATAACGACATCGCCAAATTTCTGAGAGACCGCGGCTTCGATCGGCAGCAAGGCAGCGTCTATTTCGGCGGCGATGATATCGATGTGGTTCGGTGCCAGACGGTGGTGCAGTCGCTGACGCTCGAATATGACTGGTTTGCGCCGGCCGTGCGGGACATCCGCATGCTGCGGATCGAAGATAACAACGATCTCACCCCCGCAATCGAGCTGGCCTTGCAATTCAAGAAAATGGCGAAGTAGATGGTTCAACTCACGCTCCCCAA
>JBQCEL010000017.1:0-4171 GCA_051960255.1 Rhizobiaceae bacterium | reverse complement strand
GCGCAAATCGAGGCGTTGTGCAGGATGGCGCCGCCGCCGCGCTCGCGCATCATGGGCACGAAAGCGCGCGCCAGGCGGACGGCGGCCATGACGTGCAACTCCCAATAGGCCTGCCATTTCTCGTCCGCCGCCTCCATGATCGTCTCGTTGGATCCTGTGCCGGCGTTGTTGACGAGAATATCGGCGCCGCCGAACCCCTCGCGCACCGCTTCCGCCAGCGTGTCCGTTCCTTCGTTCGTTGCGACATCGCAGGCAACCGGCAGGGCGCGCACGCCGAACGTCTCACCGATGCGCCGGGCTTCGGTCGCAAGGCGCTCTTCCTGCCGCGCGGCCATGACGACATCGGCGCCCTCGCGCGCGAACGCTTCCGTGACGCCGAGGCCTATGCCGACACTCGCGCCCGTGACGACGGCGGTCTTGCCCTTCAGTCCAAGATCCATCAGCCTCTCCTTTTCGCTCCCTGAACCGTCACTCCCGGATCGGAGTAGGGCAATCGCATATGACTTGCGAACAGACCCCACCCGCCTCGCGGAGCCTGTCCTCGGGTCGGCCATAGGCCGAACCCGGGGGCTCGGCACCCTCCCCTTTCAGGTGAGGGGAAGGCGGCGCGGCAGCGGCTTTCCTCCACCTGTAAGGGGGAGGTGGTCCGAAGGACCGGAGGGGGTGAAAAAATTGCCATATGCGATTGCCCTGCGGATCGGAGGACGAACAATCACAGCGTGCCGGAAAGATAGCGCGTCAGCGTCTCCTTCGTGCCGATCTCCCATAGCGTCTTCAGCGAATGGGCAAAAGCCGCACGGAAGGTCTCGGAACGGCCGACCTCGCCGAAAATGTCGTCCATCGTGAGGAAAGCCATCGGATCGTCTTTCGCCTGACGCGCATGACGCTGCAGGCGTTCCCAGTTCGGATCGTTTGGCGCGATTTCCTGACCGCTGTCGGTCGTGCCGTAGCAATAGCGGCACCAGAGCGCCGATTCGAGCGCCAATCCGGTAATGGAGAGGCCCTGCCTCAGCCTGTCGGCGGTGGACGGCAGGATGAATTTCGGCTGCCGGTTCGAGCCGTCGAGACAAAGCCGGCGCACGGTATCGCCGATCTTCGGATTGGCGAAGCGATGCTTGATCCCAGCGAAATAGTCCTTGAGGTCCGTATCCGGAACCGGCGGAACGATCGGGATGATCTCCTCCGTCTCGACCTTTTCGAGGAAATCAACGATCAGTGGCGCTTGCATCGCCTCGTGGACGAAATGGATATCCATCAGGCCCGCCGGATAGGCGATGATGGCATGGCCGCCGTTCAGGATGCGGATCTTCATGCGCTCATAGGGCTCGACATTTTTCGTCATGGTGACGCCCACCGTCTCGAAAGCAGGTCGGCCGGCGCTGAAATGATCCTCCAGCACCCATTGCCTGAACTCCTCGCAGAAGACGGGGAAATTGTCGTCGATGCCGAAATCCTCGGAGATGATCTTCAATTCGCGCTCGCCGGTCGCGGGCGTGATGCGGTCGACCATGGCGTTTGGAAAGGCGACAATCTCGCGGATCCATTTGCCGAGGTCCTCGTTGGCGAGATCGGCAAGGCCTGCGACCGCGTCGCGCGCGACCTCGCCATTGCCGGGAAGATTGTCGCAGGACATGACGGTGAAGGGCACGATGCCCGCCGCGCGGCGCGCCTTCAGGCCGGCGACAATAAGCCCGAAGACGGTCTTCGGATTGTCCAGGTTCTTGCCGTCATGGACGATCTCCGGGTGGGCAGGATCGAAGACGCCCGTTGCCGGATTGACGAAATAGCCGCCTTCGGTGATCGTCATCGAGACGATGCGGATCGCCGGGTCGGCCAGCTGCCGGATGATCGCCTCTTTGTCCGAAGGGGAGAGAAAGCCGATCATCGCGCCCGTAACACGGGCGGCCGAACGGGCATTGTCCTGCTCGACGACGGTCGTCAGCCAGTCCTGAACCTCCAATTTTTCGCGCATGACCTCATCGGAAGGAAGCACGCCGGCGCCGATCAACGCCCAGTCATTGTCACGGCCGGTATTGAAGAGGTCGTCGAGATAGACGGCCTGATGGGCGCGATGAAAATTGCCGACGCCGAAATGGACAATGCCCGGGCTAAGGCTGTCGCGGCGATAGTTCGGAACGGCGGCGGTTCCGGCGATCCTGTCCAGATTGGCGAGCGACAGCTTCATGCTCATTTTTGTTACTCCCGTACAGTTGGCGCAGGCTGCCGCCGCAAATGACTAGGCTGCTGTCTCCCAGCGGCGCACTGGCTGCAAAAACCTGCCGGCGTCAGCGGATCGCCTGTCCGTTCGCATCGAAGCGATGGATGCGCTGCGGGTCTGGCGTCATATAGACGCGCTCGCCATGCCGGACGTCGAATTCGCCGTCGGCCCTGACCGTGATCTGACCGAGCTTGCCGGCCTCGATATGGAGCAGCGTATCCGAACCGAGATGCTCGGAAACGCTGACAGTGCCGGTCCATTCGCCGTCCGACCGGGACAGCGCGACGTGCTCAGGCCTGACGCCGACAGTCGTCGCCTGGCGTTTCGCCGCCTCCTCGCCGGTCAGGAGGTTCATACGGGGCGAACCAATGAAACCTGCGACGAAAAGGTTCTGCGGGCTGCGGTAGAGTTCGAGGGGCGAGCCGACCTGCTCGATCCTGCCTATGTTGAGCACGACGATCTTGTCGGCCATGGTCATCGCCTCGACCTGATCATGCGTGACATAGACCATCGTCGTCTTGAGCTGCTGGTGCAGTTCGCTGATCTCGATGCGCATCGTTCCGCGAAGCGCGGCGTCGAGATTGGACAAAGGCTCGTCGAACAGGAAGGCGCCCGGCTGGCGTACGATGGCGCGGCCGATGGCGACGCGCTGGCGCTGGCCACCCGACATCGCCTTGGGCAGGCGGTCGAGATATTTGGTCAGCTGCAGGATCTCCGCCGCCTGGCGCACGCGCTTGTCGATCTCGGCTTTGCTTTCCTTGCCGATCTTCATCGAGAAGGCCATGTTGTCGTAGACCGTCATATGCGGATAGAGCGCATAGGACTGGAACACCATGGCGATGCCCCGCTTCGACGGCGGCACGTCGTTCACCACCTCGCCGTCGATCTTAAGCTCGCCCGAGGTGATCTCCTCAAGGCCGGCGATCGACCTCAGCAAGGTTGACTTGCCGCAACCCGACGGCCCGACAAAGACGATGAACTCGCCCGATTTGATGTCGAGGTCGATGCCGTGGAGAATGTTGAGGTTGCCGTATGATTTCTTCACCTGGTTGAGCGTGACATCGGCCATGTTTTCTTCTCCCGTTGATCTCTGTTTGCAAGTTCAGTCGATGCGTCCGAACCAGGCGCCGTAGCCGCCGAGGCGGACCGGCCCATTGCCAGTCTGTCCCGAAAAGCCATGCCCGGGCAAGGGTTGCAGCGCGCCTTTGCCGAGATCGACCTCGGCGGGCTTGCTGCCCAGGTTGAAAGCGCAGACGATCCGCTCATTGCCTTCGCGGCGGGTGAAGGCGACGGTGTCGCCATCGCTTTCGATGAAGTCGATGTCGCCCTTGGCCAGCGCCGGATGCTGGCGCCGGAAGGCGAGGAAGCGGCGATAGTGCTCGAGCAGCGAGCTTGTATCGCCCTGTTGTACATTGACGGCCTGCGACAGGTGCTTGCCCGGCACCGGCAGCCAGGGTTTTGCGGTCGAGAAGCCGCCATTCTTGGCGGCCGCGTCCCAAACCATCGGCGTGCGGCAGCCGTCGCGGCCCTTGAATTCCGGCCAGAAGCGGATGCCGTAGGGGTCCTGCAGGTCCTCGAACTTCAGCTCCGCTTCGCCAAGGCCGAGCTCTTCGCCTTGATAGATGCAGACAGAGCCGCGCAGCGACATCAGAAGCGCCGAAATCACCTTCAGATAGGCGATCGGATCCGCCTCGTTGGCGGCCCAGCGCGAGGCGACCCGCATCACGTCATGATTGGAGAAGGCCCAGCACGACCAGCCATCGCTGGCGACCGTGCCGAAGGCCTCCAGCACCGCGCGCACTTTCGCCGCGCTGATCTTCTCCGGTGCCAGGAAGTCGAAGGAATAGCACATATGCACGCGCTTGCCGTCGGCGGTGTAGGCAGCGACCACCTCGAGGCCGCGCTGGGAATCGCCGACCTCGCCGACGGCGGCCTGCGCCGGATATTCGTCGA
>JBQCEL010000016.1:0-4563 GCA_051960255.1 Rhizobiaceae bacterium | reverse complement strand
TGGTGGAAGGCAATTTCGAGACGGTGAAGAAGGACGCGCTGGAGCAGGCCGCCGCCGGCGCCACCATGCTCGACGTCAATGCCGGCGTGACGGCCGTCGATCCGAATGCGACCGAGCCAGACCTTCTCGTCAAGACGCTCGAGATCGTTCAGGGCCTGGTCGATCTGCCGCTCTCGATCGACAGTTCGGTAACGCGCGCCATCGAGGCTGCATTGAAAGTCGCCAAGGGGCGGCCGCTCGTCAATTCCGTCACCGGCGAGGAGGAAAAGCTCGAAGCCATCCTGCCGCTGGTGAAGAAATACGACGTGCCGGTGGTGGCGATCTCGAATGACGAGACGGGCATCTCCATGGACCCAGACGTGCGTTTCGCGGTGGCGAAGAAGATCGTCGAGCGCTGCGCCGACCATGGCATCAAGCCGCACGATGTCGTCGTCGATCCGCTGGTCATGCCGATCGGCGCGCTAGGCGACGCCGGCCGGCAGGTTTTCGCGCTATTGCGCCGGCTGCGCGAGGAACTCAAGGTCAACACGACCTGCGGCCTCTCCAACATCTCCTTCGGCCTGCCGCACCGGCATGGCATCAACGCCGCCTTCATTCCGATGGTGATCGGCGCCGGCATGACCTCGGCGATCATGAATCCCTGCCGGCCGCAGGAGATGGAAGCTGTGCGCGGCGCCAACGTTCTTGCAGGCACCGACAAGGACTGCATGAACTGGATCAAGACCTACAAGGATTACAAGCCGGGTGAAACGGCAGCCCCCGCCCCGGTCGCCATTACCGCTCCCGGCGAAGGCGCCGCTGCCGGCGGGCGCCGCCGCGGTGGCCGCGAAGCGCGGCGGGCGGCGGGGTAACGATCCGGAGATCGTCGTGCCCTTTCACACCGCCCCAAGCGCCCTGTCGAACAGCGCCATGGCGCCCCACGAGCCGGCGAGACCCATCAGGCCGCCGACGATAAAGCTGCCGTCCATGGCCGGCCAGAGGGCATGCAGAACGAGTGCCGCCACGATGGCGCCGCAGATCGCCGCGGCGAGATATTGCGGGTTGCGCCGCCACGGGCCGCGGAACAGACGCACCATTAGGAAGGCTGTGGTAACGGCGGAAAAGAGAAGTTCGGCCATAACTGTCCTCACAATCAATCCGACCATGGCCCTAACCCTCGAAGGATAGGTAAAGGAGAGGATTAAATTTCTCGGTGATCTGGCGAAAATGAACAGCGAATCCCCCCATCCCCTCGTCCTCTTCATGCCGTCCGGCAAGCGCGGCCGTTTCCCCATCGGCACACCCGTGCTCGACGCCGCGCGATCGCTCGGCGTCTATGTCGAGAGCGTCTGCGGTGGACGCGCCACCTGCGGCCGCTGCCAGATCGAAATTCAGGAAGGCAATTTCGCCAAGCACAAGATCGTCTCGTCGCTCGATCACATTTCGCCCAAAGGGCCGAAAGAAGAGCGCTACGAGCGCGTGCGCGGTTTAGCCGACGGCCGCCGCCTCTCCTGCTCCGCCACCATTCAGGGCGACCTCGTTGTCGACGTGCCGCAGGACACCGTCATCAATGCGCAGGTGATCCGCAAGGCGGCGACCGACCGCGTTATCGAACGCAACGCGGCGATCCAGATGTGCTATGTCGAGGTGGACGAACCCGACATGCACAAGCCGCTCGGCGATCTCGACCGGCTGAAAGCCGTCCTCGCCAAGGATTGGGGCTGGAAGGATCTGCGCGTCGCGCAGCATCTGATCCCGGAAGTCCAGAAGATCCTGCGCAAGGAGAACTGGGCCGTCACTGCCGCCATCCACAAGGACATGGAATTGTCGCGCGCGACCGTCATCGCGCTCTATCCCGGCCTGAAGAACGAGGCCTATGGCATCGCCTGCGACATCGGCTCGACGACGATCGCCATGCATCTCATCTCGCTGCTTTCCGGCCGCGTGCTTGCCTCCTCCGGCACGCCGAACCCCCAGATCCGCTTCGGCGAGGATCTGATGAGCCGCGTCTCCTACGTCATGATGAACCCGGACGGCCGCGAGGCGATGACCAAGGCGGTGCGCGAAGCGGTGAACGGCCTGATCGGCAAGGTCTGCGAGGAAGGCGGAATCGACCGCAACGATATTTTCGACTGCGTCTTCGTCGCCAACCCGATCATGCATCATCTGTTCCTCGGCATCGATCCGACGGAACTCGGCCAGGCGCCGTTCGCGCTTGCCGTATCGGGCGCGGTGCAGGGCTGGACCCATGACATCGGCATCGAGGTCAATCGCGGCGCCCGCTTCTACATCCTGCCCTGCATCGCCGGCCATGTCGGCGCCGATGCCGCCGGCGCGACGCTGTCGGAGGGTCCGTACCGTCAGGACAAGATGATGCTGATGGTCGATGTCGGCACCAATGCCGAGATCGTCCTCGGCAATAAGAACCGCGTCGTCGCCGCCTCATCTCCCACCGGACCGGCCTTCGAGGGCGCGGAAATCTCGTCCGGCCAGCGTGCCGCTCCGGGCGCGATCGAGCGTGTGCGCATCGATCCCGAAACGCTAGAGCCGAAATACCGCGTCATCGGCGTCGATAAATGGTCCGACGAGCCGGGCTTCGAGGAAGCGGCGGCGGCAACCGGCGTCACCGGCATATGCGGCTCCGCGATCATCGAGGTGATCGCGGAAATGTATCTCACCGGCATCATTTCAGAGGACGGCGTCGTCGATGGCGCGATGGCGGCGCGTTCGCCGCGCATTATCCAGAACGGCCGCACCTATTCCTATCTCCTGCGCGACGGCGAGCCGAGGATCACGGTCACGCAAAACGACGTGCGCGCCATCCAACTCGGCAAGGCGGCGCTTTATGCCGGCGTCAAGCTCCTGATGGAGAAGCAGGGCATCGAGCAGGTCGACATGATCCGCTTCGCCGGCGCCTTTGGCTCCTTCATCGACCCGAAATACGCGATGGTGCTCGGGCTTATTCCCGATTGCGACCTCGCCGAAGTCAAGGCCGTCGGCAATGCCGCCGGTACCGGCGCGTTGATGGCCCTTTTAAACCGCGATCATCGGCGCGAAATCGAAGAGACGGTGCGCAAGATCGAAAAGATTGAAACGGCGCTGGAGCCGAGCTTCCAGCGGATTTTCGTCGACGCAATGGCCCTGCCCAACAAGGTGGATGCCTTCCCGCATCTCGCCAGCGTCGTGAAATTGCCGGAGCGCAAGGTGCTCGCCGATGGCGAAGGCGGCGACGGCCATCCCCGCCGCCGCTCCCGCGAGGAACGCGCGGCGCGACGCGGGCGCGGTGGATAGGCGGTAAGGTGGCAGTCGAAGCGCTCATCTTCGACGTTTTCGGCACCTGTGTCGACTGGCGTGCTGGCGGCGCCAAAGAAGTGTCGCGAATGGCGGGCGCCAAGGGCCTCGCGATCGATGCGGCGAGCTTCGCCGATGCGTGGCGCGGGCGCTACCAGCCTGCCATGGAGGAAATACGCTCCGGCCGCCGTGCCTATACCGAACTCGACGTTCTGCACCGCGAAAATCTCGACGCCACGCTCACGGCTTTCGGCATCGGCGATCATTTCAATGACGATGACCGGGCGGAACTCAATCATGCCTGGGAGAAGCTGCCTCCGTGGCCGGATGTCGTGCCGGGGCTGTCACGCTTGAAACCGCGCTTCATCATCGCGCCCTGTTCCAACGGATCGATCGCGCTGATGACGCGGCTGGCGAAATATGGCGGCCTGCCGTGGGACTGCATTCTCGGCGCCGGCATAGCACGCGCCTACAAGCCGGATCCGCAAACCTATCTCGCCTCCTGCGCCGCGCTGCAACTGGCGCCGAAGAACGTGATGATGGTCGCAGCCCATAACAGTGATCTCGAGGCGGCGAGGCATGCCGGCCTGATGACTGCATTTATTCCACGTCCGGACGAATTTGGAGACGGCTCCGCGGAGCATATCCCCTCATCCGGCTGGAATCATGTCGCCGAAGATTTCCAGGAATTGGCAAGCCAACTTGGCTGCTGACCGAGCCCTTTGAGGACAATCAGAACCGGCCTGCTTCCGTGAACGCCTCGAAAGCCGCGCGGATATGGTCGGCAACCGCCTTGACCGGCGCGGAAGCGTCAGGGGCCACTACCATGGCGAGGCTGTAATCGCCTATTTCGGGCAGGCCGTCCTTCGCGCCAAGTTCGACAAGATCCTCGCCAATGAACGATTTAGGCAGGGGCGCGATCGCGAGATCCGACAGGATCGCGGCGCGCTGGCCGGCCGTATGAGCGCTCATATAGGCCACACGGTAGTCGCGGCCGTCGCGGCCGAGCGCGTCCAGTGCCCCTGCCCGCCAGGCGCAGCCTTCCTCCCATAGCGATACAGGCAAAGGCTCTTTGAGATACGCGCAGCCGCCCTTCATGCCTGCCCAGACGATCGGCTCTGAAAGGAGAACCTCGCAATCGGCTGCATAGGCATTGGTCGAATTGGTCAGAAGCGTGATGTCGAGCGTCCGTTCCGACATGCGCCTTCTCAGATTAACGCTCTGGTCGATGACGACATCGACAGCGATGTTCGGATGCGATTGCGCAAAACGCTTCAGAACGACGGGCAGGAC
>JBQCEL010000015.1:0-9576 GCA_051960255.1 Rhizobiaceae bacterium | reverse complement strand
TGGACGCTCGAATGGATGCTGTTGCCGCAAATGGCCGAGGCGGCTGCCGCGGCGTTGAGGACGGCAAGGGAGTTAGTAGGAAATATCGCGTTCGCGACAGAAAAATGACTGACACACCCCGTCGCTCAGCGACCGAGCCGTTCGGCAATCCAGAGCTTGATCAAAGCTTGGCGCGTTACACCGAGCCGGTGGGCTTCCTTATCAAGATCGTCCACTACCCATGTGGGGAAGTCGACATTCACCCGCTTCAATTCCAAGCCAGGACGGCGTGCTTTCGACCAGTCGATATAGCTCGAAATGTCCTTGCCTTCGTCGAATTTCCGTTCGAACTCATCTGAAGAGATTTTTCTCATACTGCCTGACCTCTTCCGCTCTTGCGCGCCGGACTGAAATAAGTCTGATGCGTGGGGAACGGTGAACGAAGACTGCGGTCCAAACTTTTTCGCCTATTTTGCCAATTGCGAGGAGGCGGTTTTCCTCCACCCAAGCGGTAGGTACTTCGAGGCGGAATTCATCCAGCCACAATCGCTGTGCTTCTTCGAAGTCGATCCCATGCTTGTCCTTGTTCGAGGCACTCTTCGCTGGATCGTATTCGAATTCCATAACAGCTTACCGAGAAAATAGGTGAAGTTCGGTATATTTTCCATATCATTTTGGCTTATATCGCGTTCATCGTCAAAAGCTCGTAGGCCGCCACGTCCTCGCCTTTTCCGTTGCTGACGGCGACGTCCCAGCGCACCTCGCCATACTGGCCGTTGCGGCGCGTCTTTTCCTTGACGGTCAGGCGGACGGAGATGTCCTCGCCGGGCGGAACGGGCTTGATGAAGCGCAAATTGTCGAGGCCGTAGTTGGCGAGCACCGGCCCCGGCGCCGGATCGACGAAGAGGCCCGCGGCGAAGGATAAAATGAGATAACCATGGGCGACGATGCCGCCGAAGAGCGGGTTGGCTTTTGCGGCTTCCTCGTCCGTGTGCGCATAGAAGGTGTCGCCGGTGAAGCGGGCGAAATGCGCGATGTCGTCCGCCGTGATTGCGCGCGCTCTGGTGCGGATTGTGCGACCGATCTCCAGTTCGCCGAAGCGCAGGCGGAAGGGATGCACCTCATCCTCGATGGTGGAGGAGCCCTTCACCCAACGACGCGTGATGCCGGCGAGCAGTTCCGGGCTCGCCTGGATGGCCGTGCGCTGCATGTAGTGCAGCACGCCCCTTATACCGCCCATCTCCTCGCCGCCGCCGGCGCGCCCCGGCCCGCCGTGGACGAGGTGCGGGAGCGGCGAGCCGTGGCCGGTCGCCTCCTTGCCGGTGTCGCGGTCAGCGAAATAGAGCCGGCCATGAAAGGCGCCGGATTGCAGCACCGCCTCACGCGCCACCGCCGGGTCGTGGGTGAAGACCGATGCGACGAGCGAACCCCTGCCGCGATTGGCGAGTTGGAAGGCGTGAGCGAGATCGCTATAGCCCATTATCGTCGCGACCGGGCCGAAGGCTTCGACCGCGTGCGCCTTTTCCGCCCTGTCGGGATCATCGAGGCGGAAGAGCATGGGCGCGACGAAGGCCCCACGCTCCGCATCCGCACTTTGCAGAGACAGGGCAGCCTGGTCGCCATGGACGAGCCACGCCTCCGTACCTATCTCCGCCGCCTTTGCAAGCACGTCGTCGCGCTGCGCGAGACTTGCAAGCGCGCCCATCCGCACCGTTTCGTCGCGCGGATTGCCGATGGTGGTCTTCGCCAGCCTGTCGCTGGTCGCTTCCATCACGGCATCACGCCACTCCTGCGGAACGATAATCCTGCGGATCGCGGTGCATTTTTGCCCGGTTTTCACCGTTATCTCGCGATGCACCTCGCGGATGAAGGCATCGAATTCGGACGTTCCCGGGGCGGCGTCGGGGCCGAGCACCGAGGCGTTCAATGAATCCTGTTCGGCGATGAAGCGCACCGAATTTTGAATGAGGCTGCGGTTGCTCCGCAGCATCGCCGCTGTCGAGGCGGAGCCGGTGAAGGAGACCACATCCTGATCGCCGAGATAGTCGAGCAGGTCGCCGGTGGTCCCGGCGACGAACTGGACCGCGCCTTCCGGCAGGATCCCGCTCTCGACGATCATGCGGAAAGCGGCTTCCGCCAGCCACGCGGTCGCCGAGGCCGGCTTGACGATGGCCGGCACGCCCGCGAGCAGCGTCGGCGCCAGTTTCTCCAGCATGCCCCAGACGGGAAAGTTGAAAGCATTGACGTGAACGGCGACTCCTTGCAAGGAGGTCGCCACATGCTGGCCGAGAAAGGCGCCGCTCTTCGACAATCGCTCGATCGCGCCGTCGACCATGAGCACGTCGTCGGGCAGTTCGCGCCGGCCTTTCGAGGCATAGACGAAGAGCGTGCCGATGCCGCCGTCTATGTCGATCATGGAATCGGCCTTTGTCGCGCCGGTGTCGTAAGAAAGCTCGTAGAGCGGATCGCGGCGCTCGTTCATATATTGCGCGAGCGCCTTCAGCCGCGCGGCGCGCTCGTGGAAGGTCAGCGCCCGAAGCGCCGGTCCGCCCATCCGCCGCGCGTGGTTGGCCATGGCGGCGAAGTCGAGCCCGCAGGAGCCGATTTCCGCGACGGTTTCTCCGGTGACGGCGCTTTTCAGCGGTTTCAGCCCGGAGGCCGGCGAAACCCATTTCCCGGAGGCGAAGCTTTGCAGGATCGACATGGCGGAACTCCGATTGTTCAAACCATTTTGACCCTTCGCCCGGTCTATGCAAGTTTCATGGCGCGATCAGCGGGAGGAGCCTATGCCGCTTTCGGCCGAGGAGGTTGCGCGTCGGAGCGCCGATGCCATGTGGGCGAATGATGACGCCTCCAAATGGGCGGGAATGACGCTCGATAGCGTCGGTCCGGGCACTGCGACGACATCGCTGACCGTCGAAAGGCATCACACCAACGGCCATGATATCTGCCATGGCTGCGTCATTTTCACGCTCGCCGATTCCGCCTTCGCCTTCGCGTGCAATTCCTACAACCGCATCGTCGTGGCGCAGCACAATTCGATCACCTATGTCGCGCCGGGACGGCTTGGCGACAGGCTTAAGGCCGAAGCGCGTGAAGTCACCCGTTTCGGCCGCTCCGGCATCTATGACGTGCGCGTCACCGATCAGGCCGGAAAGCTGATCGCCGAATTTCGCGGCCATTCGCGGGCGCTCGAAGGGAAGCATTTCGACGGCGAGCAGGGGTGAAACCCGAGCCGCAGGGAGGAAAGCATGAAGGATCTGACGCCACGAAAAGAAGATCTCGACCCGATCGAGATCGCCTCGCGCGATGAAATAACCGCATTGCAATTGAACCGGCTCAAATGGTCGCTGAAGCACGCCTATTACAATGTCCCGCATTACAGGGAGGCGTTCGACGAGAAGGGCGTCCATCCCCACGATCTGAACGATCTCTCCGACCTCAGGAAATTCCCCTTCACCACCAAGCAGGATTTGCGCGCCAATTATCCGTTCGGCATGTTCGCCGTGCCGCGCGAGAAGGTTCTGCGCATTCACGCCTCCTCGGGCACCACCGGCAAGCCGACCGTGGTCGGCTACACCAAAAACGATATCGATGTCTGGGCCGATTGCATGGCGCGCTCCATCCGCGCTTCAGGCACGCGGCCGGGCGACGTCGTCCATGTCGCCTACGGTTACGGGCTTTTCACCGGCGGGCTCGGCGCCCATTACGGCGCGGAGCGGCTGGGTTGCACGGTCGTGCCGGTTTCCGGCGGCATGACGGCAAGGCAGGTGACGCTGATCGAGGATTTTTCGGCCTCCACCATCATGGTGACGCCGTCCTACATGCTGTCGATCCTCGACGAATATCGCGCGCAAGGACTCGACCCGCGCAAGAGCCCGCTCGATGTCGGCATTTTCGGCGCCGAGCCCTGGACCAACGCCATGCGGGCCGAGATCGAAGAGGCATTCGACATGCATGCCGTCGATATCTACGGCCTGTCGGAGGTGATGGGGCCGGGCGTCGCGAACGAATGCGTCGAGACCAAGGACGGACTGCATATCTGGGAGGACTATTTTTATCCGGAGATCATCGATCCGGAGACAGGCGAACCGGTCGCCGAAGGCGAGAAGGGCGAGCTTGTCTTCACCTCGCTCACCAAGGAGGCCTTTCCAGTCATCCGCTACCGCACGCGCGACCTGACACGGCTTCTGCCCGGCACGGCGCGTTCCATGCGGCGCATGGAGAAGATCACCGGCCGTTCCGACGACATGATGATCCTCAGGGGCGTCAACGTCTTTCCGACGCAAATCGAGGAGCAGATCCTGGCCGTCCAAGGGCTTGCGCCGCATTTCCAGATCGAGCTTCTCCGCGAGGGGAGGCTAGATGAGATGGTGGTTCATGTCGAGGCGATGGCGGCCCACGCCGCCGAAGCCGCCCGCGCGGCGAATGCCGTGCTGCTCGGCAGCCGCATCAAGCAGATCGTCGGCGTCACGGTGCGCGTCAACGTCGCCGAGCCGGGCGGCGTGGCGCGCAGCCAGGGCAAGGCCGTGCGCATAGTGGACAAGAGGCCGAAGGGATAGCGATCTCGTGGTCTCAAAGGATGCAATATCAAGCTTGTCCTCTGATGCTCCGCGCCGTGCTCGCCTACTCCCGCCGCGGGCGGAACGCTTGCGATCTCGCGGCCATCCATGCGATTTTACGGCATGGACATGCCCTCGAACCCCGCGGAAGCAGCGCTGCAGCAACTCATAGAGCGCCTGCATGAGCGCGGGCGGCTGCGCGTCTGGTCGCTCGTCATCACCATTTTTGGCGATGCGGTCGTGCCTCATGGCGGCAGGGTAGCGCTCGGCACGCTGCAGGAGATCGTCGGGCGGCTTGGCGTGGAGCCGGGTGCGTTGCGGACCGCGCTTTCCCGCCTTGCCGGCGATCATTGGGTGATACGCGAGCGGGACGGCCGCAACAGCTTCTATCGGCTGGCGGAAGAGGGCAGGCACTCCTTCGACCTCGCGACCCGCCGCATCTACAGCGCCGGCCCGCCGGACTGGAACGGGGCATGGATCGTCGCCATAGCGCCGCCGGGCGGGACGGATGCGCGGGCGCTGGCCGAAGCCGGCTTCGTCAGGGTGGAGGGCGGCGTCTATCTCAGGCCTGAAACCGCTGGCGCCATACCGGCGGGCGAGGCGCTTTCGGGCATGCTCGTCATCCATGGCGCGAGCGCGGACCACCCCGAGACCATGCGTTCGCTCTGGCCATCGGCGGAGGTTGCGGGCGCCTATGGCGGCTTCATCGATGCTGTCGGGCCACTCGCCGCCGCGCTTGAGCGTGGCAGCACCTTGCCACCTCTCAAGGCGATGGCGGCGCGCACGCTCGTCATTCATCATTGGCGCCGCATCGTCTTGCGCGATCCCGGCCTACCCTCGACGCTTCTTCCGCCCGACTGGCCGGGAGAGGAGGCGCGCGCCCTCGTTCGCACTGTGTATCGGGTGCTGCTTCAGCCAAGCGAGGAATGGCTGGACAAGGCTGGCCTGCCGCCGGTCGCCGACCGGCGGGCTTTCATGGCGCGCTTCGGGTCATAGCTTCATTCTTCCTACGCTCGGTGGAAAACGGTCCAAGTGCGATGCGTACCGGAGTTTTTATGTTACGAATTCTTGTAACATGGTAGAATTTTTGTTACATATCTGATATTCAGGCATGGAGGAGATGCGATGTATAGCCAGGGCCTGATCGGCGCGAAGACCGAAACGGAAGAGGACGAAGCCTTCCTCGCCGCCTTCCAGGCGCGCATCGACGCCGACGAGAAGATCGAGCCGAACGATCCGATGCCGGAGGGCTATCGCAAGACGCTCATCCGCCAGATCAGCCAGCATGCGCATTCCGAGATCGTCGGCATGCTGCCGGAAGGCAACTGGATCACGCGCGCGCCGTCGCTCAGGCGCAAGGCTGCGCTGCTTGCCAAGGTGCAGGACGAGGGTGGCCACGGCCTCTACCTCTACTCCGCAGCCGAAACGCTCGGCGTTAGCCGCGAGCAGATGACGGAGGAGCTTCTTTCCGGAAAGGCGAAATATTCCTCCATCTTCAACTATCCGACGCTGACCTGGGCGGATATCGGCGCCATAGGCTGGCTGGTCGACGGCGCGGCGATCATGAACCAGATTCCGCTTTGCCGCTGCTCCTACGGGCCTTACGCGCGGGCCATGATCCGCGTCTGCAAGGAAGAAAGTTTTCATCAGCGTCAGGGCTACGAGATCATGATGACGCTCGCGCGCGGTACGGCGGAGCAGAAGGCGATGGCGCAAGACGCGCTCGACCGCTGGTGGTGGCCGTCGCTGATGATGTTCGGCCCGCATGACAGCGACAGCCAGCATGGCGACCAGTCGATGAAATGGAAGATCAAGCGCTTCACCAATGACGAGCTTCGCCAGCAATTCGTCGACGCCACCGTGCCGCAGGCGGATTTCATCGGGCTGAAGATGCCCGATCCTGAGCTCAGATGGAACGAGGAATGCGGGCACTACGATTTCGGTCCGATCGACTGGGACGAGTTCTGGCGCGTGGTGAAGGGCGGCGGCCCGATGAACCGCGAGCGCATCGACGCACGAAAGAAGGCCTGGGAGGAGGGCGCGTGGGTGCGCGAGGCGGCGCTGGCGCATGCCGAGAAGCGGCGGACGCGCGAAGCGGCGTCGAGAATGGCGGCGGAGTGATGATGATCGTGCCGATGGACTCCCCCTCATGCGGCCGTCCCTTCGACAGGCTCGGGGTCGGCCACCTTCTCCCCGCAGGGGAGAAGAGCGAGGCGGAGATGCCGGCGCCCTCCTCTCCCCAGTGGGGAGAGGATGGTTCGCGCAGCGAACCGGGTGAGGGGGTAATTGGTTCGGAGTTGACGTAATGACGAAGCACGAAATCCCGCTGTGGGAAGTCTTCATCCGCCCGAGGAACGGGCTGGCGCACAAGCATTGCGGCTCGCTCCATGCCGCCGATGCGGTGATGGCGCTGCAGGCGGCGCGCGACGTCTATACGCGGCGCGGCGAAGGCACGTCGATCTGGGTCGCGCCATCCGCCGCGATCACCGCTTCCGACCCACGGCAGAAGGCGGAGAATTTCGAACCGGCCGGCTCGAAGATTTATCGCCACCCGACCTTCTACGACATTCCCGACGAGGTGGGGCATATGTGATGGCGGCGGATAAGGAAAAATTCCTCGGGTTCCTGCTGCGCCTCGCCGATGACCATTTGATCCTCGGCCATCGGCTGTCGGAATGGTGCGGCCATGCGCCGATGCTGGAAGAGGATCTCGCCATGCCGAACATGGCGCTCGACCTCATCGGCCAGGCGCGAGCGCTTTACCAATATGCGGCGGAGGTCGAAGGCAAGGGGCGCACGGAAGACGACTTCGCCTATCTCCGGCGCGAGCGCGACTATCGGAACTGCCTGCTCGCCGAGCGGCCGAACGGCGATTTCGCCCATACCATGCTGCGACAGTTTTATTTCGCCGCCTTCATGGAGCCGATGTGGAAAGCTATGCCCGGCTCGGCCGACGAGACGCTCGCGGCGATCGCGGCGAAGGCCGTCAAGGAAGTCGCCTATCATGTCCGCCATACTGGCGAATGGATCGTGCGCCTCGGCGACGGGACGGAGGAAAGCGCGCGGCGGATGAAGGCGGCGGCGGAAGAACTCGCGCCCTATGTCGATGAGCTTTTCGAGACGGATGAAGTGACGGAGACGATGGCCAAGGCCGGCATCGCACCCTATCCAGCGTCCTTGAGGCCGGAATTCGACAGGATCGTCGGGGCGGTTTTCGCCGAGGCCGGGCTTGGGACGCCGGAAGCGCCCTGGCCACAGGCGGGCGGCCGGCAGGGGCGGCACGGAGAGGCGATGGGCTACCTGCTCGCCGAGCTGCAATATATGCAGCGCACCTATCCGGGAGCGGTGTGGTGAGGGGCTTGGAGAAAAACGGAGAGGCAGCGATCCTTCGCGCCCCCCTCTGTCCTGCCGGACATCTCCCCCACAAGGGGGGAGATCAGCTTTCGTCGCTTCCCCAACCAATCTCGAACATTGCAGAAGGAGAGCCGACAAAAGCGGCCGGCCTGATCTCCCCCCTTGTGGGGGAGATGTCCGGCAGGACAGAGGGGGGCAACGTAGGCCGCAACCCTCCCCGGCAAAAAGCCTGGCAGGCCGCCGCTTCCGTCGTCGATCCTGAACTCCCCTGCGTCACCATCGCCGATCTCGGCATATTGCGCTCGGTCGAGGTGGAGGGAAACGTCGCCACCGCCGAAGTGACGCCGACCTATTCCGGTTGTCCGGCCGTTCTGGCGATCGAACTTTCAGTCGAGGCGGCGCTTCGCGATGCCGGGTTCGAACCCAGGATCAAGCGTGTTCTCTCGCCGCCCTGGACGACGGACTGGATCACGGCGGAAGGACGCGAAAAACTCCGGGCCTTCGGCATCGCACCGCCGGAAAAAGCCGCCAACTCGATCCGCGCGCTCTTCGGCGAAACGATCGTCACCTGTCCGCATTGCGGCTCGCGGGAAACGAAACGCGTTTCCGAATTCGGTGCTACCGCCTGCAAGGCGCTCTATCGCTGCAACGCCTGCCGCGAACCGTTCGATTATTTCAAGTGCATTTGAGATGGACATGCCATCCCGCTTTCATGAACTGACCGTCGCCGAGATCGTCCGCGAGACGCCGGAGGCTGTCGCGATCGGCTTCGACGTGCCGGAGGAACTGGCCGAAGCCTTCGCCTTCACGCCCGGCCAATATCTGACGCTCGCCGCCGAGATCGACGGCGAGGAGGCGCGCCGTTCCTATTCGATCTGCTCCATGCCGGGCGAGGGAAGGCTGCGCGTGGGCGTCAAGCGTGTCGCCGATGGCCGCTTCTCGCGCTTCGTCAACGAACGGCTCGCGGTCGGCGACATGATCCGCGTCATGCGGCCGGAGGGCCGCTTCACGGCGCTGATCGGCGGGCGGCACGACTATCTTCTCATCGCCGCCGGCTCCGGCATCACGCCGATGCTGTCGATTGCGCGGACCGTGCTCGGCCATGAGCCGGAGAGCACGATCACGCTCGTTTACGGCAACCGCTCGACGGACGCGATCATGTTCCTCGAGGAACTGGAGGATCTGAAGGACCTCTATCTGTCGCGCTTCACGCTGGTGCATCTCCTGTCGCGCGAGGCGCAGGATGTGGATATCCTGAATGGCCGCATCGACGCGGAGCGCATCCGCCTGCTGGCCGGGCGCGGCCTGATCGATCCGGCTGGCGTCGATGGCGTCTTCCTATGCGGACCGGGCGTGATGATCGAGGATGTGTCGGCGGCACTTCGTGGCCTCGGCGTCGGGGAGGACCGTATCCGCTTCGAGCGCTTCACGCCGGCCGGTCATGCGCCGTCGCCGCGCAAACCGTCCGAGGCTGTCGAAAAGGCGGTGGCGAAGGGCGTGCCGGTCGAAGTGATGCTCGACGGGGTGCGGCGTTTCTTCGCCGTCACGGATCCGGATCAGACTGTCCTCGATGCGGCGCACCAAGCTGGCATCGAGCTTCCCTATTCCTGCGCCGGCGGGATGTGTTGCACCTGTCGCTGCCGCGTGGTCGAGGGCAAGACCGAGATGGCGGTGAATTTTT
>JBQCEL010000014.1:0-4374 GCA_051960255.1 Rhizobiaceae bacterium | reverse complement strand
TCAATCGCGCCCTGGCAGCCGCGTATTCGCGCGCCAGACGCTCCACCAGTTCACCGGCCGAAACGACCTTGTCCACCGCGCCTATCCCCTGCCCCGAGCCCCATATTTCCTTCCAGGCCTTCGCCTTGGAGGGTCCATCGGCGAAATTCATCGTCGAGGGATCGGAGACGGGCAGATTGTCGGGGTCCATGCCCGCGGCGCGGATGGAGGCCTTCAGATAATTGCCGTGAACGCCGGTGAAGAGGTTGGAATAGACGATGTCGGCCGCCCGCGAGTCGACGATCATCTGCTTGTAGGTTTCAGGCGCGCGCGCTTCCGTGGTGGCGATGAAAGGCGAGCCGATATAGGCCATGTCGGCCCCCATGGCTTCGGCCGCGAGGATGGCGCCGCCATTGGCGATGGCGCCGGAGAGCAGCAGCGGCCCGTCGAACCATTGCCGGATCTCCTGGACGAGCGCGAAGGGGGACAGCGTGCCCGCATGGCCGCCGGCGCCGGCCGCCACCGCGATCAGCCCGTCGGCGCCTTTCTCGATCGCCTTGCGCGCATGCCGGTCATGGATAATGTCGTGCAGGACGATGCCGCCATAGGAATGCACGGCCTGGTTCACCTCCTCGACCGCGCCGAGAGAGGAGATGACGATCGGAACCTTGTATTTCACGCACACGCCGAGATCGTGGTCGAGGCGCGTGTTGGATTTGTGCACGATCTGGTTGACGGCGAAGGGCGCCGACGGGCGATCCGCATTGATGCTGTCGTAGCGGGCGAGTTCTTCCGTTATTTCCGCCAGCCATTCATCCAGTTGCGCTTGCGGCCGCGCGTTAAGAGCCGGAAAAGCGCCGGCAATGCCCGCCTTGCACTGCGCCAGAACCAGAGGCGGATGCGAGATGATGAAAAGCGGCGAGCCCATGACCGGAAGCCGCAGATTTCTTCTGAGAATATCAGGCAATGCCATGCGCTTGCGTGCTCCATCGCAAAAGCGGACTTCAATAAAGCTGTTTGTAGCAAAAGACGGAAATCGGCAACCGGGAGCATCCGGCAAAGAGTTGCCTGATTCATCCGCTTCACCTGTGATTCGCTCTTTCAGCACCGTTGCACAATCGAATTTGCATGGTTAACGCTGCGACGGGGTGACGAGGAAAGGAATTGCGGTTGGATCCGATCGAAACGGCGATCAGGAACGCCCTGCGGAAGGGTGACGCGGGCGATCGCGCATTTCGCGCGCGGGTCTATCGCTCGGCTTTCAACGCGCTGCATCGCGTTCTGGACGAAAGCGGTGACATCACGCCGGCCGAGGCCGTCGCCAGACGCGACAATCTGAAGGCGCGCATCACCGAAATCGAAGCCGAATATGCTCCCGCGGGGCCGGCCGAGACAAATCCTCCTCTTGCCGAGGAGGAAGTCCCGAGCATTCGCGTCGATCAGGAAGCCGACGCCATTTCCACCCCTCCGCTCGACGCGCCGGAAATCCGGGCGGAACGGCGCGAAGGCAGATCAAGGAAGGACACGTCGGCCAAGGCGGAGCCCCGGATCATTCCCGACGACGGCGCACCCCGCACCTATCCCGATCTGGATGCTCGTTCGACCGGCCGCGCCTCGCGCCAGGTCGAGGGACCTGCGCAACGCGGCGGTCGCCGCTTCTTCGTCGCGCCTCTCGCCAGCCTCGTCGTTCTCGCCCTCATTATCGGCGCGGCATGGTGGCTGCTGCAAAACGGCCCCTTCTCGAAAGCTCCGCAAAGCGGCGCGCCCGGCTGGCACCCGCCGCAAACGCTTCAGGAGGAAAGCTCCGGCGGTACGGCCGAAGCGCCCAAGAAGGAGGGGCAGGCCGATGCGGAACGGCGCTGGATCGTCATCTTCACGCCGGACGATCCCACTGTGGCCACCGCCGGAGCGGGCGCTCAGGCGAGCGTCATGCAGGAGGGGGATGCGAAATTCCTTCGCATCGTTTCCGGAGCGAAGAATGGCGAGGTGACTTTCGAGGTCGGTAAGGGCGTGCTGGAGCAGATCGCCGGCAAGCACGCTCTGTTCGATGTCGTCGCCCGCGCGCAGGAAGGCAAGGACACGCAGATGTCGGTCAATTGCGATTTCGGCGCGCTCGGCGCATGCGAGCGCAAGCGCTACGAGGTCGGCAACCAGCGCAATGATTTCCTGTTTGAAATGGATATGCCGAATGCAAGCCCCACCGGCGCGGGAAAGATTTCCATCGTCTCCGACATCGGCAAGCAGGGAAAGGCCGTCGATATTTATGAGATAAGGGTATCGACGCGACAGAAATAGCGGGCGGCCGGAATTACCGGTCGAGCAGCGCCTGAAGCGTCTCCAGCCGGTCGGCCTCCACCGCCGGCTTGTCCCAGCGAAGCCTTGAAATGCGCGGAAACCGCATGGCGACGCCGGAACGGTGGCGCTGCGAGCGGGCCAATCCCTCAAAAGCGATTTCGAGGACGAGACCGTGTTCCGGATCGGCGCGCACCGAACGAACGGGGCCGAAACGCTCGATGGTGTTGTCGCGCACATATTTGTCGAGTTGGCGCAGTTCAGCATCTGTAAAACCGAAATAAGCCTTTCCGACCGGCACAAGCTCGAGTTCGTCCTCGGCGCCCGTCCAGACCCCGAAGGTGAAATCCGAATAGAAGCTGGAACGCTTGCCGTGGCCGCGCTGGGCGTACATCAGGACGGCGTCGACCGTATGCGGATCGCGCTTCCACTTGAACCAGGGCCCCTTCGGCCGGCCGGGCACATAGGCCGAATCGCGGCGTTTCAGCATCACGCCCTCGATGATCGGATGCGGCGGCTTGCGGCGCAAATCCTCCAACGCTTCCCATCCCGGAAAAGGAACAAGCGGCGAGAGGTCGAAACGGCTGGGGTCGAGCGTCGCCACAAAGGCTTCGAGACGTTGGCGACGCCCGGCAAAGGGCAGCGAGCGCGTGTCCTCCTGGCCCTCCTGCAAGATGTCGTAGCAGCGGATGAAGGCGGGATATTGCGACAGCATCTTCGCCGTTACGCTCTTGCGGTTCAGCCGCTGCTGCAGATCGGAGAAGGTGCCGGTATGTTCGGGCGGACGGCCGACAAGCAGTTCGCCGTCGAGCGCTGCTTCGAAGTCCATCGCTTCCACGATGTCTGGGAAAGCCCCGGAAATGTCATCGCCGGTGCGCGAGTAAAGACGCCGCACGCCCGCCTCGGAAACGGCCTGGACGCGGATGCCGTCCCACTTCCATTCGGCGGCGTAATCGGCCGGATCGAGCTTTTCGAGATCGCCGTCACCGACGGGATTGGAGAGCATGACCGGCCGGAAAGGCGCGGCGGCCGCACGCATAGGCTTCTCCCCCTCACCCGAGAGCCAGCGGAAAAGGCCGAGATAGGGCGGCTGAAGGCCGTGCCACAATTCCTCGATCTCGGTCACGTCCACTCCGCCGAAAGCGGCGAGCGCCTGTTTCGCCAAACGCGCTGAAACGCCGATCCTCAGGCCGCCCGTCACCAGCTTGATGATGGCGAAACGCTCCGGAACGGCGAGGCGATCGAGCAGATTTGCAAGGATTGCAGGCCCCTCCGCCCGCCCCGCCGTTTGCAGCGTTGCCACGGCATCGGCGAGACGCACCTCGCCGCTACCCGACTCGCCCTCACCAGCGGGCCAGACGAGCGAGACGGTTTCGGCGAGGTCGCCGACATAATCATAGGAATAGGCGAAAAGAACGGGATCCATGCGCTCGGTGACGAGCGCTCGCAGCATGGCCGGCTTGACCGAGGGAATGTTGAGGTCGCCGGTGATGGCGGCAAGCGCCAGACCGCGATCGGGGTCGGGCGTCGCCGCGAAATAGTCGACAAGCAGCTTCAGCTTGCCGTTGCGCGACGGGGTCAGCACCAATCGGTCGAGAAGTTCCGCGAAGGCTTTCATAGGGTTTGAAGTCCCGCATTTTCTCTTGTGTTTCCTACCCCACCCGCCTCGCTTCGCTCAGCACCCTCCCCTGGCGGGGAGGGAAAGGCGGAGCTGCGCCGCCGCTTTGGTTCTGTGCGTCAAGTTCTGCAATTTAGGGCGGCCATGTTGCTGGTCATGCGGCTTGGCGCAGAGCGAGTTTCTTGTGCTCTCTGAGGTCGTCCATGTTGATGTAGCGGTTGGCCTCCATCCAGTTCTCGTGGGTTTCGACGGCGAGGGCCCGGACCAGGCGCAGACAGCTTTCGGCGTTGGGAAAGATGCGCACGACGTAGGTTCGGCGGCGGATTTCCTCGTTGAGGCGCTCGAGCATGTTGGTGCTCTTGAGATGCTTGTGGTGCTGGCGCGGCAGGCGGAAGAAGGTCAGCGTGTATTCGATGGTTTCTTCCACCCAGACGGTCAGCCGCGGATAGCGCGCCGACCATTTGGCAAGCCACGCGGCGAGATCG
>JBQCEL010000013.1:0-6290 GCA_051960255.1 Rhizobiaceae bacterium | reverse complement strand
GGGCGAGGGTGCGGTCAACAGCCGCGCCTGCTTTGGGCACGGAACAGGAGAATGACATGGGGTTGCGCGAAACGATCGAGGAAGCGCTGAAGAACGCATTGAAGGCCAAGGCGGCGGACGATGTGTCCGCCCTTCGCATGGTGCGCGCCGCGATCCAGCAGCGCGACATCGAGAACAGAGGCGCAGGCAAGCCGACGGCAAGCGACGAGGAAGTGCTGCAGGTTCTCGCCAAGATGGTGAAGCAGCGCGAGGAATCCGCCGCCGCTTTCGATGCCGGCAAACGGCCGGAGCTTGCCGTGAAGGAGCGGGGCGAGATCGCACTCATCCGCCAATTCATGCCCAAGCAGATGGATGAAGCGGAAATCCACGCCGCCGCCGAGGCCGCCGTCAGAGAAACTGGCGCGGCGAGCATCAAGGACATGGGCAAGGTGATTGCGAAACTGCGCGAGAAGCATGCCGGCCAGATGGATTTCGGCAAGGCGAGCGCGATCGTGAAGAGCCTGCTCGGGTAGCGGCCAAAGGCGACTCGGCGCCGCCCCTCATCGCCCTGCCGGGCGCTTCGCCCCGGAAGCGGGGCGAAGACCGCTGGCCGCAATGGCGTCGATCGTCCGGCAACGTTTGTCAATTGGCGAAACCGCCGATGAAGGCGTCCTTCGCCCCGCATGCTGGGAGAAGGTGCCGGCAGGCGGATGAGGGGCTTGTGCGGGTCAATTATAATGACCCCGAAACCCTTGACTCTGTCAGCGCAACAGGAAGCCGTTCTTGAAGAAATCCTGCCAGGTGTCGAGCTTTTCCACCTTCCTGCGGGCGGCCGGTTCGCCGATCCGGAATGCGCCGGGCGTGGTTTTTGTCACCATATCCCATTCGATCGGCATCGACACCGTTCCATCCGGCTTGCCGCGGCTGGAATAGGCGACGACGGTCGTCGCGCCGCGCCCGTTCCTGAGATAATCGATGAAGATACGGCCCTTTCGGGCGCTTTTCGAGAGTGTCGCCGTATAGCGGTCCGGCTCCGCCTGTTCCATGGCGCGCGCGAAATCATGCGCGAAGCCCTTCACCCTGTCCCAGTCGGCATTCGGCTTCAGCGGCACGGCGATATGATAACCCTTTCCGCCGGAGGTCTTGACGTAAGCCGGCATGCCGAGTTCCTCGAGCCGGCCGCGAACCGCAAGCGTCGCTTTCTGCACGTCCTCCACCGCGAGGCCTTCATCGGGGTCGAGATCGAAGATCACCTGGTCGGGCGTCTCCAGCGCGTCGATCGTCGAACCCCATATGTGGACCTCGACCACGCCGAGTTGAACCAGCGCCGCCAGCCCGTCGAAATCCTTGATGTAGAGCAGTTCCTCGCCGTCCTTGGGGTCGCGCCTCCGGCCGATGGCCTCATTCGTTCCCGGCGAGGCGTGCTTCTGGAAAAAACGCTGGCCGCCGACGCCGTCGGGCGCGCGCACCAAGGCCAGCGGCCGGTTGATGACGAATTTTTCCATCAGCGGCCAGACCGATGCGTAATAGTCGAGCAGGTCCTTTTTGCTGATCTTGGGCTTGGGCCACAGCAGCTTGTCGGGGTGGCTGAGCGTAACAACCGTTTCCGGCTTCGATATGGAGGACTTGCCTGGGGACTTGCCGCCGGAGGATTTCGCCTTTGCCGGATTTGGCTTCTTCTTGGGCGTCTTTTCCTCCGGCAATTCGGCGACCACTTCTTCCGCCGGCTTGTCCTCGCGCAGACCCTGGAAGGAGGCGTGGCGGAGGATGTGGTCGGAGGTCCAGTCCCGGAACTCGATTTCCGCGACAAGTTCCGGCTTGACCCAGACAACGCCCTTCTCGCGCGCCGCTGCGCCTGAAACGGGGGCCGTCTTCTGCTTCAGGCGGTCGAGCTTTTTCTTGAGATCGGGAGCGCTTGTGGCCGAAAAGCCGGTGCCGACATGGCCAGCGGACTTCAATTCGCCGTTTTCGTTATAGGCGACGACGATGTTGCGCAGGCTGCGGCCGCTTTTGTCGGAAGGCACATAGCCGGCAATGACGAACTCCTGGCGGTGGGTGCATTTGGACTTGATCCAGTCATGCCCTCGGCCGCTGTGATAGGGCGCGTCGGCGCGCTTGGACACGACCCCTTCCAGTCCGAGCCGGCAGGCATGCTGGAGCATGACATTGCCGGGCTCGACGAAATGCTCGCTGTAGCGGACAGGCGAACCCTCGCCGAGTGACGCCAGGAGATCGCGCAGGCGTTCCTTGCGGTCCATCAGCGGTTCGCCGGTCAGATCGACTCCGTCGAGAAACAGGAGATCGAAGACGTAGTAGGCAAGCTTTTCCGGGCGATTTTCGGAAAGCGCGTCCTGCAGCGCGGAAAAAGAACTCGAGCCGTTCTCCGCAAGGACCACCATCTCGCCGTCGAGGATGGCGTTCTGGCAATCGAGACTTTCGAGCGCCGCGGGGATCGCGTTGCCGAACCGCTCCGTCCAGTCCAGCCCCTTGCGGGTGAGAAAGGTGGTTTCGCCGCCATCGATGCGCGCTTCGGTGCGATAGCCATCGAACTTCACCTCGTGCAACCAGCCTTCGCCGACCGGGGGCATGCGCTGGAGCGTCGCGAGGCAGGGCGGGATGAAATCCGGCGCCCTGTGCGCCTTGCCGGCGGGGGCGGCCTTTTTCCGTGCGTCGGCCTTCTTCGACCTCGGTTTCGAATGCCAAACTTCGCCGTCGGCCTGCTTGCCGATCTCGTCGATCGTCAGGCCGGATTTCACCGATTGCGGCGCTTCCTCCAGAATATCGCCACGCGTGCGCGCGAACTCGTCCTTCGACTTGATCAGCAGCCAATTGTCACGCTTTTCGCCCGGCCTCGGCTTCAGCCGCACCAGATGCCAGTGGCCGTTCAGCTTGTTTCCCTTGAGCTCGAAGTCGATATGACCCTTTTTCATGCCGGCGGCTGGGTCGCCGTCGGGAATCCATTCGCCATTGTCCCAGACGAGAACTGAGCCGCCGCCATATTCCCCCTTGGGAATGGTGCCTTCGAAATCGCCATAGTCGATCGGGTGGTCCTCGACATGCACGGCGAGTCGCCTTTCGGAAGGATCGAGGCTCGGGCCGCGCGTCACCGCCCAACTCCACAGCACGCCCTTGTGCTCCAGCCGGAAATCGTAATGCAGCCTGGTCGCCGCATGTTTCTGGATGACGTAGAGGCCGCCCGTCTTTTTTGCGGCGGGACGCGTGCGGGACGACCGTCCCGAAGGCTCGCTCGTCTTGGTGAAATCCCGCTTGCTGCGATATTGCTCGAGACCTGCCATGGCGATCAGGCGGATTTACGTTTTTTGCTGGGGCGTGAAGAGGACTTGCCTGACGGTGGGGACGATTTCGGCGGGGCCTTCTCGCGGGCGGGCTTGTCGGAACGGGATTTGGCGCGAGGCGCAGGTCTTTGCAGTCCGCCGCCGCTCTCTGGTTTTTCCGAGGCCAGGCTCTTCTTCAGCGCGTCGAACAGATTGACGACATTGGACGGCGGCTGCGCTGGCTTGGCGATCTCCGCCTTCTTGCCCTTTTGCTTATCCCTGATCATTGCAAGCAACGCCTCCTCGTAGCGGTCATCAAATGTCGATGGATCGAATGTCCTTTTCTTGCGGTCGATGACCGTTTCAGCCATCTCGACCATATCGCCATCGAACTTGATACCGTCCAATCCCTCGAACACGTCGTCCTCTTCCCGCACCGTCTTGCCGTAGCGCAGGGTCGTTAGAAGCATGCCCTTTTCGTAGGGTTCGATGATTGCGGGATGTTCGCGGCGATAGAGCACGATGCGCGTCAGCCCAGCCATTTTCCGTTCCGCCATCGCATCGCGGATGACGGCGAACGCCTCTTCAGACACGTCGTCAGCCGGCGTCACATAATAAGGAGTGTCGAGATAGATGTTCGGCACGTCCTTTTTCGATACGAAGCCGTCGAGATCGAGCGTATGGGACGATTCGATCTGGACGGCGTCGATTTCGTCTTCTTCGAACAGAAGGTACTCGTCGCCGCCGGTTTCGTAGCCCCGCACCTGGTCATCTTCCGCCACCGGCTTGCCGCTCGTCGAATCGACATATTGGCGCTTCACGGTGTTTCCGGTCTTGCGATTGAGGACGCGGAAGCGGACTTTCTCGCTTTCCGTCGTCGCTCCGGTCAATTCGACGGCGCAGGTCACAAGGGAAAGCTTGAGATAGCCTCTCCATGCGGGGCGTGGAGCCATCAGGAACTCCGTGAGGCGTGCGGGTAGGGACGTTCCCAGGGATAGGCGAAGTCTTCCGCCAACTCCATGTCTTCCCGGGTCGCGACCGAGAGCGGATTGGAGAGCATAATTCGTGCATTCTCAGGCGTTATGGCGCCCGCGTTGACGGCGCTTTCAAATGCCTCACGCGCTTCCCTTTCCGCGCGCAGGAGAGCCGAAAGCGCGCAGATCAGTCTGTCCCTATGATCCATTCAATCTACCCCGATGTGGTTGGTCAGCCGCAACGCGCGGCAACTGGACAGAACGCGGCGGGATGAGGGAAGGTTCCCGCGGCAAAACGGCTTTTCCTCTTTTGCAGTGCAGTTCCGCCACATCGGGCCGCGCGTTTGTGACACGTCGCATTTTGGCCAAGGTTTGACTTGCGCCACGCGGCTGCGTGCGCTAACCGTCGCCGCATTGCAACACAGGCATTGCCGTACCCACCATGCCGCTTGGATTTGGCGGCACGCGCGGTTCTCCCCGGACCAAGGCGCGGCAGGCAACGGAAAGTCAGAGATGAACGAACTTCTCGTTTCATACTTGCCGATCGTGATCTTTATCATCGTGGCTCTCGTCGTGGGCGTCGCGCTTCTGGTCACGCCGTTCGCGGTGGCCTACAAGTCGCCCGATCCGGAGAAGCTGTCGGCCTATGAGTGCGGCTTCAACGCGTTCGACGACGCGCGCATGAAGTTCGACATCCGCTTCTACCTCGTCTCGATCCTTTTCATCATCTTCGATCTCGAAGTCGCCTTCCTGTTCCCGTGGTCGGTGTCGTTCTCGAAGATCGGATGGCTCGGCTTCTGGTCGATGATCGTTTTCCTCGTGGTGCTGACGGTCGGCTTTATCTATGAATGGAAGAAAGGAGCGCTGGACTGGGATTGAGCGATAGTTCCAGCACGCTCGTTGCCCCCAGGCCGAAGGGGATCATCGATCCTTCGACCGGCAAGCCGGTCGGGGCCAACGATCCGTTTTTCGGTGAGATCAACAACGAATTGGCGGACAAGGGCTTCCTCGTCACCTCGACCCAGGCGCTGATCACCTGGGCGCGTTCGGGCTCGCTGATGTTCATGACGTTCGGCCTCGCCTGCTGTGCGGTCGAGATGATCCAGACCTCGATGCCGCGCTATGATAGCGAGCGCTTCGGCGTCGCCCCGCGCGCCTCGCCGCGCCAGTCGGACGTGATGATCGTCGCCGGCACGCTGACCAACAAGATGGCGCCGGCGCTCCGCAAGGTCTATGATCAGATGCCGGAGCCGCGCTACGTCATCTCGATGGGAAGCTGCGCCAATGGCGGCGGCTATTATCATTATTCCTATTCTGTGGTGCGCGGCTGCGACCGCGTGGTGCCGGTCGATATCTATGTCCCCGGCTGCCCGCCGACGGCGGAAGCCCTGCTTTACGGCATCCTGCTCCTGCAGAAGAAGATCCGCCGTACCGGCACCATAGAGCGCTGAGGACAAAATGAGCGAAGCGCTGCAAGCCCTTTCGGAAAGCCTGGGCAAGAAACTCGGCAATGGCATCGACGAGATCGTGCTCGCCTATGGCGAACTGACGGTAAGAGTGCCGAAGAACATGATCGTCGAGACGGTGACGTTGCTGCGCGACGATCCGGAATATCAGTTCGTTTCGATCATCGACATTTCGGGCGCGGACTATCCCTATCGCGAGGAACGCTTCGACGTCGTCTATCACCTCCTGTCGCCGAAGAAGAACCTGCGCATTCGCGTGAAGGTGACGACGGACGAGAACGAGCCCATCCCTTCCGTCACGGGTGTCTATCCCGGAGCGCTGTGGTACGAGCGCGAGGCTTATGACCTTTATGGCGTGCTCTTCACCGGCCATCCGGACCTGCGCCGCATCCTGACTGATTACGGGTTTGAGGGCTATCCGCTCAGGAAGGATTTCCCGCTGACCGGCTTCGTCGAGGTCCGTTACGACGACGAGGCGAAGCGCGTCGTCTATGAACCGGTGGAGCTTCGGCAGGAATTCCGCAATTTCGATTTCCTCTCGCCCTGGGAAGGCACGGATTACGTGCTGCCCGGCGATGAGAAGGCGAAACAGTGAA
>JBQCEL010000012.1:0-8298 GCA_051960255.1 Rhizobiaceae bacterium | reverse complement strand
TGGTGATGCCAAGCCTTTGCTGCAGCGCGCGGATCTCGCGACGCAATTCCTGGCGCAATTGCGCGTCGAGATTCGACAACGGTTCGTCGAGCAGGCAGACGGATGCATGCGCGATCAACGCCCGTCCGAGCGCCACGCGTTGCTGCTGGCCCCCGGACAACTGGCTCGGCTTCCGCTCCAGCAATTGTCCGAGGCCGAGCAGTTCGGCCACTTCGTCAAGACGCTTTTTTATCTCCTCCTTCGGCGTCTTTCGGACCGACAGACCGAAGGTGATATTGTCGGCGACGCTGAGATGCGGGAAGAGCGCGTAGGATTGGAACACCATGGCGACGCCGCGCGCCGCGCCGGTCAGACCCGAGACATCCCTGCCCCCGATTTCGATCGAACCGGCGGTGGGCTCCTCCAGCCCGGCTATCATACGCAAGGTCGTCGATTTACCACAGCCCGAAGGGCCGAGGAGCACGGCAAGCTTGCCCTGATCCACCGTGAAAGACACATTGTCGACGGCGCGCGTCTCGCCCCATTTCTTCTCAAGCGATTTCGCAACGACGCTGGCCAAACGATTTTCCGCCTTTCAAATGATCGCGTCCGGAGAAGCGGTCCGGCGCTTAGCAAAGCTGGATGACAGGCCGGTGACAAGTGACTTTCCCCGGCGGCACGGCTTTCCGCTTGCCGCCTCCGGAAAGGTCCCTGATCCTCCCTTCCGAGACCGGATCATGTCTTGCAAACGCGTGCAATACAACCCCCCGAGGCGAAAGCGTCAGCCTCGAATGCTCCCGATCGGCGAGGAAATCTTCCGGCTTTTTCCTTCACAACAGCTTCCGGTTGAACGCTTTCGAGACGCCGGCTGAGATCCTCCCGAAGATCCCGATGCAGAGAGCAATGATGGCCCTTTGGCCCGACATGCCCTAACCTGGAGAAAATTCCACTTAAAATCGCGCAGGGAGGTTGGACACAAACAAAATTTCGAGTACCGATATAAATCGTTTCAGGCAGCATTGCCGCGAACGATCAAAGGGAACAAGCACGTTTTCCGGTCGGCTCAGGGGTGGCCGGAAATCTCTAGAGGAAGGAAGCTCTCAATGTCAGGTTTTGGAACAAGGCAATTGCTGAAGGGCCTCGCCGCATCGGCTTGCATGCTGGGCGCGCTCGGCTTGATGAGTGCTGGCGCATTCGCCAAGGACGCCGGATTGACCGCCAAATCGTTCACCGCGGATTTCTCGGCGATGGCGAAGCTGAAGGACGTCGCCTCCAAGGGCAAGGGCAAGATCGGCATCCTGCTGCCCGAGACGACGACCTCCGCGCGCTACACCTCCTTCGATGCGCCCTATCTGAAGAAGGCCTTCGCCGAAGCCGGCCTCGCCGCCGACCAGATTATCATCACCAATGCGCAGGGCAGCGAATCGACGCAGCTGACGCAGGCGCAGTCGGACATTTCCCAGGGCGCGACCGTGCTCCTGATGGATCCGATCTCTTCGGGCGTCGGCGCGTCGGTGGAATCCTACGCCAAGCAGCACGGCGTCAAGGTGATCGATTATGACCGCCTGACGCTTGGCGGCGATCGCAGCTATTATGTCAGCTTCGACAATGTCGAGGTCGGCAAGAAGATCGGCCAGGGCATGGTCTCCTGCATCGCCGACTGGAAGATCGAAAAGCCTCATATCCTCGTCATGCGCGGCGCGCCGACCGACAACAACGCCACGCTCTTCGCCGAAGCCGGCCTCGCCGCCGACCAGATCATCATCACCAATGCGCAGGGGAGCGAATCGACCCAGCTGACGCAGGCGCAGTCCGACATCTCCCAAGGCGCGACCGTGCTCCTGATGGATCCGATTTCCTCGGGCGTCGGCGCGTCGGTGGAGTCCTACGCCAAGCAGCATGGTGTCAAGGTGATCGATTATGACCGCCTGACCCTCGGCGGCGACCGCAGCTACTACGTCAGCTTCGACAATGTCGAGGTCGGCAAGAAGATCGGCCAGGGCATGGTCTCCTGCATCGCCGACTGGAAGATTTCGAAGCCTCATATCCTGATCATGCGCGGCGCACCGACGGACAATAATGCCACGCTTTTCGCGGAGGGTTATGACGGCGTGCTGAAGCCGCACTTCGCCTCCAAGAAATATGTCAAGGTGGGCGAGCCCGCCGGCACCTGGGACCCGGCCGCCGCGCGGACGACATTCGAGGAGCAGTACACCGCGCACAAGAACATCAACGCGGTCGTGACGCCGAACGACGATAACGCCAACGCCGTCATCTCCTACCTGAAGACGCTGCATGTGCCGGCGAAGAAATTCCCGACCACCGGCCAGGATGCGACGCTGACCGGCCTGCAGAATGTGCTCTCCGGCTACCAGTGCGGCACCGTCTATAAGCCGATCTATCTGGAGGCCCAGGCCGCCGCGGCGCTGGCGCTCTACCTGCGCGCGGGCGAGACGCCATCCAAGGCTCTCGTCAACAACACCACGATGGACAGCAAGCAGAAGAAGAAGGTGCCTTCCGTCCTGCTGACGCCGATCTGGGTAACGCCGAAGAACATGGCCGAGACCGTGGTCAAGGACAAGTTCGTCGATGTGGCGAAGCTCTGCGCGGGCGATATGGCGAGCGCCTGCAAAGACGCCGGAATCTCGCAGTAACCGGCCGTCATCGCAGATGGCTCGGACCGAGACGGCTCCCACCGAATGGCTTCTCCAGCTCAAGGGCATAGAGAAGCACTTCGGTGCGGTGCAGGCACTGTCGGGCGTCGATCTCGACGTCCCGGCGGGCCAGGTAACCGCCCTTGTTGGAGACAACGGAGCCGGCAAGTCCGTGCTCGTGAGGACGATCGCCGGCATCCACGAAGCGGATGGCGGCGAGATCCTCTGGGAGGGCAGACAGGTCCGTATCAAGGGACCACGCGATTCCGCGGCGCTCGGCATCGAGGTCGTCTATCAGGATCTGGCGCTCTGCGATAATCTCGACGTCGTGGAGAACATGTTTCTCGGCCGCGAGCGGCTGAAAAACGGTCTCCTCGACGAAGACGACATGGAGCGGGCGGCGTCCAAGACGCTGGCCGACCTCCATGTCCGCACGGTTCGTTCCGTCAGGCAGGCGGTGGCTTCGCTCTCGGGCGGTCAGCGCCAGTCAATCGCTGTGGCAAAAGCCGTGATGTGGAATTCCAAGCTCGTCATCCTCGACGAGCCGACGGCGGCGCTCGGCGTGGCTCAGACCCAGCAGGTTCTCGATCTGGTGCGGCGGCTGGCCGACCAGGGCCTCGCGGTCATCATGATTTCCCATAACCTCAACGACGTCTTCGCCGTCGCGGACCGGATCGCTGTGCTTCGCCTCGGCCAGATGGTCGGCGCCGGACCTGCGTCCGATTTCGATCCGCAGATGGTCGTGGACCTGATGACCATGGGCCGATCCGAACGGCAGACACCGTCCTCCGGCCCGGGCGGCAGTGGTGACACAGGCGTGTCCACTTCTCCGTCAAGCCGCTCGCGCGCGGGGCGTCCCGAAATCAAGGACGATCTCGGCGGCACCTTGCCGCTGATCCCGACGACGCAGACCTTCGGCGACTATCTCAAAAGCGCCTGGCAAAAAATCCGCTCGGGACAAAGCGGCATATTGCCGGTCGTGCTCGGCGTCATCCTGATCGGTCTCATCTTCCAGACGCAGAACGCTCAATTCCTGTCGGCCGGAAACCTCGTCAACCTGCTCGTCCAGGGCGCGGTGTTCATGCTGATCGGCATGGGCGAGGTCTTCGTGCTCCTGCTCGGCGAGATCGATCTTTCACTCGGCTTCGTGGCCGGCATCGGCGGCACGATCGCCACCCTGCTGGTGCAGCCCGGCGTTGTATGGCCATGGTGGGCGGCGATCATCGTGGCGCTCGCCGGCGCCTCGTTCCTCGGCTTCGTCCAGGGCACGCTGATAACGAGGCTTCGCCTGCCGTCCTTCGTCGTGACGCTTGCCGGCTATCTCGGCTTCGAGGGCATCATGATCGAGCTTCTGGGACAAGGCGGCACAATCCCGATCTCCGACGATACGATCAACAATCTCGCCAACGGCACGCTGACGCCGGCGGTCGGTTGGACGCTCACCGGCGTCGTCATCGTGATCTTCGCCGTCTTCTCCGCGCTTCGCTACATTCAGCGAAAGAAAAGCGGGCTGATCACGCCCCCAGCCGGGCTGGTGGCGCTCAAGATCATCGGCGCTGCGATCGCCGGCATCGTCATCGTCATGATCAGCAACGTCAATCGCGGCGTACCGGCCTTTCCGTTCAGCGGCATGCCCTGGGTGATCCCGATCGTCTTCGTCGTGCTGGTCGCCTGGACGTTCCTGCTCGGCAGGACGCGGTTCGGCCGCTACATCTATGCAATCGGCGGCAATGCCGAGGCGGCCCGGCGCGCCGGCATCAGCCTTGCCTGGATCAGGACGGCGGCCTTCACGCTCGCGGCGCTCACCGCCGGCATCGGCGGCATCATCTATGCCTCGCGGCTCAGGTCGATGTCGACCAGCTTCGACGGCGGCACGATCGTGCTCTATGTCGTGGCGACGGCGGTCATCGGCGGCACCAGCCTGTTCGGCGGACGCGGCCAGCCGCTGCATGCGGTGCTGGGCGGCATCGTCGTCGCTGCAATCGTCAATGGCATGGCGTTGCTCGGTTTGCCGGCGGCAATACAGCTGATGGCGACCGCGCTCGTCCTGCTTGCCTCGATCACCATCGATGTCGTGGTGCGGCGGCGCGGCGAAACGGCCCGCTGACAAGCACGTATTGGTCGCCAACAGCCACGCCGGAGCGATCTGGCGCGGTTTTTGCCGTTACTTGTTGAGAAAAGCGCGTCTCAATAGCCGATGGCGATGCCATCTTTCCTGTGGTCCGAAGCGCCGAGCAGAATGCCGCGCCGCTCGTCCACCCAAATGGCCTGGCAGCCGCCCAGCGGGTCGTCCGCCCATTTGGTCACATGGCCCATTTGGTCGAGGCGCGCCCGGGTTTCCGGGCTGATGGTCGTTTCCAGCGCGAGTTCGCCGGCGAAATAGAAGCTCCGCGGCGCATCGGACGCCATCTGCGGGTCGAAGCCGCGGTCGAGGATTTGCGAGAGGAAATGCGCATGCCCCACCGCCTGATATTGGCCGCCCATGACGCCGAACGACATGACCGGCCGCCCTCCCCGTCGAAGCATGCCGGGAATGATCGTGTGGAACGGCCGCTTGCGCGGCCCCATCGCATTGGGATGGCCGTCCAGGATCCGGAAGCTTGAGCCGCGATTTTGCAGGAGAACGCCGGATTTCGCCGCATAGATACCACTGCCGAAGGCATTGAAGAGCGAGTTGATCAGCGAGACGCAATTGCGGTCGCGGTCAACGACGGTGACATAGACCGTATCGCGATGCGTCGGCGCATCCCATGTCGTCGTGGGCGAGGCTCGGTCCATGCTGATGCTCGCCCGCATCGCCGCGATGTTCGGCTCCGAAAGCAGCGCCTCGACATCGTGCTCATTGGTTTCGGGATCGCCGATGACGCTGTCGCGCACGCTGTAGGCGATCTTTGTCGCCTCCGCGAGAAGGTGAATGCGCCCGGCCTCAGAAAGCTTGCGGTCCGACAGATCGAAGCCGTCGAGGATGCGAACGAGGATGAGCGCAGCAAGACCCTGGCCGTTCGGCGGGCATTCGAGAAGCTCATGATCGCGATAGAGGGCGGAGATCGGGGTTTCGGGCCGCGCGTTGCATTCGGCGAAGTCCTGCTCGCTGTGGAGTCCTCCAAGCCGCCGCAGCGTCGCGACGATCTCGGCCGCGACCTCGCCCTCATAGAAGGCGGCGCGGCCCTCCCGCGCGATGCGCCGCAGCGTCTTTCCCAATGCGGGATGGGTAAGGCGCGTTCCGACCCCAGGCGCCTTGCCGCCCGGCAGATAGACCTTGCGCCCTTCCCCGTCGAGGCGACCGCCGTAGCGCGCCCAGTCGCGCGCGACGCGCGGCGTAACAAGAAAACCGTTTTCCGCCGCTTCGATCGCCGGGCGCAGGACGCGCTCCATGCCGAGACGCCCGTGATCCGCGATCAGCCGGCACCAGGCGTCGACCGCGCCGGGCACCGTCACCGCATGCGGGCTCTCCTCATCGATCCGCGTCAGCCCGCGCTCGAGATAGTGGCCAAGGAGCGCCGCCGCCGGCGCCCGGCCGGAGCCATTCAGGCACCATGGCTCCTTGCTCGCCTCCGCCACGAGCACGAAGCAATCGCCGCCGATTCCCGTCATATGCGCATCGACCACGCCCTGGACGGCGACCGCGCAGACAGCGGCATCGATCGCATTTCCGCCTTCGCGCAGAATATCGAGCGCGGCCAGGCTGGCGGCAGGGTGAGACGTCGCCACCATCCCGTTTTCGGCGAGCGAGACCGATCGTCCCGGCGCCATGAAATCGCGCTCAAGCATAGGCATCCTCTTCAGTTCCGGTCCGCCGCCAGTCTGGCGGCTCCTCTCCTCACTCATTCCTAACACATGAAATGGCCTGATGCGGGCACAAGTTTGGCTGAGCCGATACTTCCGCACACTTGTCGCAAATGCGGATCGCATAGGCTCGCGAAATCGTGTCAGGAGCCTTGCCGTTCGCACCTTGCGCCACTAGTTCTGTTGCATAAATTGGTTCAACGTTCGTTGAACATTTATGGCGATGGAGCTTTGAAATGGATTCGTTCGAATACACGCCGCCGAAGGTCTGGACCTGGGACAAGCAGAATGGCGGAACGTTCGCCAACGTCAACCGGCCCATTTCCGGTCCGACGCATGAAAAGGAACTGCCCGTCGGCAAGCATCCGCTCCAGCTCTATTCCCTGGCCACGCCGAACGGCCAAAAGGTCACGATCATGCTGGAAGAATTGCTGGAACGCGGCCACAAGGATGCGGAATATGACGCATGGCCGATCAGGATCGGCGAAGGCGACCAGTTCGGCAGTGGCTTTGTCGAGGTCAATCCCAATTCGAAAATCCCCGCTCTCATGGACCGCTCGGGGCCGAAGCCGATCCGGGTTTTCGAATCCGGTTCGATCCTGCTTTATCTCGCCGAGAAATTCCATGACTTCCTGCCGACCGAGATAGCTGCCCGCACCGAGTGCCTTTCCTGGCTTTTCTGGCAGATGGGAAGCGCGCCCTATGTCGGCGGCGGGTTCGGCCATTTCTACGTCTATGCGCCTTTCAAGATCGAATATGCGATCGATCGTTTCGCCATGGAGACGAAGCGGCAGCTTGACGTGCTCGACAACCGCCTGGCCGACAACGAATATCTCGCCGGCAGCGAATACACGATCGCCGACATCGCCGTCTTCCCCTGGTATGGCGGGCTCGTGAAGGGGTGGGCCTATAGCGCGGCCGAGTTCCTGTCCGCCCATGAATACAAGAACGTCCTGCGCTGGACCGACGCCATCGCCAGCCGGCCGGCCGTCAAAAGGGGACGGATGGTGAACCGCATGTCGGGCGATCCGGCGACCCAGCTACACGAACGTCACGACGCCAGCGATTTCGAGACGAAGACGCAGGATAAGCTTGCAGCGAAAGGCTGAACCGGGTTTTCTCCCTTCGGACTGGAGCATGATCTTTTCGGAAAATCGGCATCCCCTTTTCCCCGGACCATGCTCTGATCGTCCGAAGGAGGAATCATTGGCATCAATCCGCTCCCGATCGATCACCCATCCGGGTCCGGTTTCGCCCAAGCGCTTCCGGGTCGCCAGGGGAACGATCGAAAGACGTCGAGTCACGCTCCGGAGCGGCTGTTCCGCGAATGAGGCCATAGGCGAGGCGGTGGCCGCGACCGGCTTTTCAGGCGGCTATGTGCGGCTGACGGGCGTCGCAATGGACCCGATGGCCTATGTCATTCCGGCGGCATCGCCGGATGGCTGCCATGCGGCTTGGTATAGCGATACCTTCGCGCCGGCCGGCGTCAGCATGATAGAGGATGCCGGCTTCAACGTCGGCAGCCGCGACGGCAAGAGCTTCTTCCACTGCCACGGCATCTGGACTGAACCGGACGGCAGGCGGCGCATGGGCCATCTGCTGCCCGACCTCGCCGGTTTCCAGCGGCCGGTCGAAGCGGAGATAATAGGGATCAGGGGCGCGCGCTTCGACGCGACCGAGGACGCCGAAACCAATTTCAAGCTGTTCATGCCGGAACGCCACGGCAAGGAACATGAAGCCGGCAGGACCGGGTTGCTGGCGCAGGTGCGCCCCAACGCCGATATCTGCCAGTCAATCGAGGAAATCTGTCGGCTCCACGGCATTCAAAACGCCACCGTTCATGGCATAGGCAGTCTCGTCGGATTGGAACTGACGGACG
>JBQCEL010000011.1:0-4908 GCA_051960255.1 Rhizobiaceae bacterium | reverse complement strand
TCGGAAATCTGGGTCAGTTTCAACCCGGAACTGGAAACGGACGAAACCTATCAGCGGTTCGTCGTCAATCCGCCCGTTGGTGCCATTGTCGAAAAGGTCAACTGGCGGGATAACCCTTGGTTCCCGGAAGTCCTCAGGCAGGAAAAGGATGATCTCCGGGCCAAGAACCCGGATGCCTATCTCAACGTGTGGGAGGGTAATTGCCGGCAAACGCTCGATGGCGCGATCTACGCGACTGAGATGCGCGAGGCCCAGCAAGAAGGCAGGATTTGCCGCGTTCCCTATGATGCGACGAAGCCGGTCAGTGTTTTCGCCGATCTTGGCTGGGCGGATCATACGTCGCTCTGGTTCTTCCAAAAGGTAGGTATGGAATACCGGGCGCTTAGGTCTGTGCAGGATCGGCAAAAGCCGTGGCCGCATTACCTCTCTCTGATCCAGTCCTTCGGATACGTCATCGAGGGCGTCTGGCTGCCCCACGACGCGAAAGCGAAGCAGCTTGGCACCGGCAAGAGCATCGAGGAGTTGACGCGCGCCAGCGGGCTTCCTGTGCGCATCGTCCCCAATCTTTCGGTGCAGGATGGCATCAACGCGCTCCGGACGATTTTCCCCCAGGTTTATTGGGATGAAAAGCTCTGTGCTGACGGGCTCCAGGCGCTTCGCCGCTACAGATACGAGGTCGATCCTGTGACCAATCAATTCTCGCGCAAGCCGCTTCATGATGATGCTTCGCACTATGCCGATGCGGCGCGATACTTTGCCGTTGGCATGAAGGAAGGAGCCAAGGCGAATAAGGTATCTCTTCCGAAGCCGCTTTTTGTTCGTCCTTCCGCGACAGGTTGGATGGGGTGATGGCTGCGCGCAAGGAAAGAGACGAGGATATCGTCTCCGAAGCCAAGACGCGATACGAGCGCTGCGAAGGTTGGGAAGCCGACTGCCGCAAGCGTTTTATCGATGACATGAAATTCGCCAACGCCGATCCGGAGAACGGATGGCAATGGGAAACGACGCTTAAGCAGAATCGCGTTGACCGCAAGAAACCGTGCCTGACGATCAACAAGGCCCGTCAGCACAATCTCCAGATCATCAACGACGCTAAGCAGAACAAGCCTGGTGTGAATATCCGCCCGGTGGGCGATGGCGCCACCTATGACGCGGCTCAGGTCTTTGAAGGCATTGTCAGGCATATCGAGTACCAGTCGAATGCGGAACAGGCCTATGACAGCGCCACGATGTTCCAGGTCGAGGGCGGTTTCTCTTATTGGCGCGTCGTCACCGATTACGTGAGCGACGATAGTTTCGATCAGGAAATCTATATCCGGCGCATCGCGGATCCTCTCTCTGTCTATCTCGATCCCGATATTGCAGAGATCGATGGATCGGATGCCCGTTTCGGTTTCATTTATGAGGACATGCCGAAAGAAGATTTCGAGAAGCTTTATCCGGAGTTCAAGGATGAGGTAGGACAATCGCCGCTCGGCGGCAATCCGGATATGTGGGCGACCGAAGACACCGTTCGTGTGGCGGAATATTATCGCAAGAGGAACAAGAAGGACAAGCTCGTTACCTTTCTGCTTCCGGCTCCTTACATGGATGCCGGGAAGCAGATCATTTCTCGCCTGAGCGAGTTGGACGAGAACCTTCGCCCGATTTACGAGAGCGTGAAGGACGATCCGACGACGCAGGTTCGCGATATCCTGACCGACGAAATCGAGTGGTTCAAGATCGCGGGTAATTCCATCATCGATCGCCGGATTTGGTTGGGGAAGTATGTCCCAATTGTTCGCGTCATTGGAGAAGAGACGATCATCGAAGGAAAGCTGGACCGCAAGGGCCATACGCGGGCGCTGAAAGACGCTCAGCGTATGATGAACTATTGGGCGTCGGAAGCGACGGCTCAAGTCGCTCTCCAGACCAAGACGCCATACAAGGCCCCTGCCGAGGCGATTGAAGGGCTTGAGACATATTGGGGAAAGGCGAACCTCGATGAGAACGCCGTTCTCCCTTACAATCAATACACCGAAGAGGGCCAACAATTGAATGCGCCGGTGCGCGAACAGCCGCCCGTTATGGCGAGTGCTTTTATCGACGGCATGCGCATTGCTGAAAATTGGATGATGGCGGCTTCCGGCCAGTATCAGTCGCAGTTTGGAGAAAACGAAAACGCCACGTCAGGAAAGGCGATCAATGAACGCCAGCGACAGGGCGATAATGCGACGTATCATTTTATCGATAATCTTGCTATCGCTATACGGTTCACTGGCAAGATTCTTATCGACCTCATTCCGAAAGTTTACGACACGGAAAGGGTCATTCGCATTCTGGCAAAGGATGGCACGGAAAGCCATATCCAGATTGCTCCCGGCGCGCCACAGGCCTATCAGGGTCAGCAGCAGGAAGATCAATCCGTAGCGGCGATCTTCAATCCGAATGTCGGGCGCTATGAAGTGGAAAGCGATATTGGTCCTGGTTATGCCACACGGCGTCAGGAAGCGTTCAACGCCATGTCGCAGATCGCGGCGCAGAACCCGGAGTTCATGAAGGTTGCCGGCGACCTCTTGTGGAAATCGGCGGACTTTCCGCTCTCGGACGAACTCGCAGAAAGATGGCAGCGCATCATTCCGCCAGCCGTCATGGGGAATGCTCCAGACCAACAGACGCAGGCCCTTCAAGGCCAGTTGCAGCAAGCACATGACGCCATTGCGCATCTCCAGCAGCAGTTGACCGACAAGGACAAGGACATCAACATCAAGGCGTTCGATTCCGAGACAAAGCGCCTGACGGCCATCGGCAATGCCGGTCCCATCGTCCAGCCGGAACAGCTTCAGGGGCTGATCCGTCAAACCTTGCTGGAAATGTTCACGGGCGGCTCTCCGGAGATGTTTGAGGCCACTCCCATGCCCAACGCCGTCCCGCAAGCCGGAATGGCGATGCCCGATCAACCGATGCAACCACAGGCGGCTTAAATGACAATTTCGGGACTGCCAAGCTTGCGGAACGGTAAAATTGATTTTGTTCCTCGGTCCCTCGATGAGCAAGAGAAGACGCGGGACGAACTGATTTCCGAGAACGAAAAACTGCGAAAGATGGCCGCGCGTTATTGGGTGCTTCGCGACACGATCCACTATCATATTGAACAGGGGAAGCGGGATCTAAACATGCGCGTGCCACAGGGCATAAAGCTGGTGTTCAAACGGCAAATGGCTGACATTGATGAGGAGATCGATTCCTGATGCTCGTCAATATCCGCGCGAAAGATGTCCCCCCTGTTATCAGGAAGACAGCCGAGGAGCCTTCGTCGATGACCGTCGCAATTCCTCAGGGTGAAATGGCGATGGCTCCTGCGCCGCAATCCATGCAGCTACAGACTGCATGATTGAAAATGGAGCAGTCAAATCAGTTGATGACGGTTACGAAGCCGCCATCTAATCAGCTTCTGCCCCAGGTATCCCTAACTGCATATCATCCATCGCTGCGCGAGACGCTGGCGTGGTATCTTGCGAACGCGCTCGGATCTAGTCGATACGGCAAGCAGGACATCGCGAATACGGCGACGCAAATTATGGATTTCGTTCCGGGTCTCGGGGAGGCGCTTAACGCCGATGATCTGGCAACCGCAGCGCAGAACCACAACTGGAGGAACGCGCTGATTGACGCGGGAGGATTAGCGCTTGGTGCGATTCCTGTAGCGGGGAGTGTCGCTGGGAAAGAATTCAAGAGATTAGCGCATGGCGCGTTCGAAATGGATTATTTCGGGCAGCCATTAAAGGTTTTGCAAAATCCAACTACGAACGAGTTGAAAGGCTTTTTGAACAGAACATCTTTCAACGCCGCGCGTCGAATAATCGATCCATCTACCGGTGAAACCTATGTTTGGGATGCGGCCGAACCTGCACTTCATCAGCATGTTGCGGATCAGCTTGGATTAAGCCCGCACTCAGTTTTCGATATTGTCGGATCGGATTAAAGAAAAACCACGTCGCCTTCACCAGGGCGTCGAGAATATGGAATGCCAAGAATATTTGCGCCTTCGGCGTGGGTAGCCTGATCGAAATCCCAATACCAGAAATCGCCGTTGCGCTCATCATGGATGCGACGAACGGCACCATTTTTCGATCCGCGAAGAAGTTCCTTCACGGCGGTGTCGGAGGGGTTTTTGAGGGGCGTAAACATCTAGCTAACTTAACATATTTCCATTCCGATTGGAATAAAAAATGCTCGTCAATATCCGCGCCAAGGATGTTCCTTCTATTATCCGGAAGACGGCAGAGGAAATTGCCGGTGCCTTCTACGAACGGACGCGCACCGATCAATTCCGCCAAGAAGCGGGCGCCCAACGGTATTTCATAAGCCGTCATTGGAAAAAGCATGTGGGGCAAGCGCTTGAAAGCCTGTCTGGCCTTCTCGCGATGCCCGGCATTCCGGATGATCAAAAGGCAGTCATCTATGAGGCCATCACCGATTTCTACAATCGGTCCTATCGCGGGCGACCGAAAGGTCTGATTCATTGAGCCATCCGCGCGAAGCTATCTGGTCGGACGCGATCAAGCGCGCGGTGGAGAACCGTATCGCCGAGGCGAAGAAAATCGGCCTGTCAGCAGACAGCGATTATGTCACGAAATATGTGGCCGATCTGGAAACGCGGGCCGAGCAGCGCGCCGGCTATCGCATCCCGTATTGAGGTATCCAATATGGCAAAATCCCCGATGAAAGCCGTGGCGAAAGCCTCCGGCAGAGCGAAAATCAAATCTCCGGCTCCAGTCGCCAGCATGGGCGCGAGCGAGCGGAAATGGCGCGCCGAAGATGCCATGCGCGACATCATGCGGGCCGAAGAGCACAAGAAGGACAAGCGCCTTATGGCGGACGTGAAGAAGCTCGCGGCTGAACAGGCGGCAAAACTGAACGGTTTGT
>JBQCEL010000010.1:0-22710 GCA_051960255.1 Rhizobiaceae bacterium | reverse complement strand
GCGCAGGGGATTTTGCCGGATTTGCGGGTCGGCGCTTTTCTGGAAGCATGAGGAACTCGACACGATTTCCGTGATGGCCGGCGCCTTCGAAAAGCCGACGGGGCTCAAGGCCGAGGCGCATATCTTCGTCGCCGATAAGGGCGATTATTACAGCATCGATGACGGGTTGCCGCAGTTCGATCGTTCGGCGCCCGATGTGAAGGTCGGAGGTTAACCGCCTACCGCGCCAAGGCGCTTGCATGTCCTCCGGCGCCGTGCATTGATCCTCAGAAGCCGATTGTGGTCCGAGCCAAAGGAGAGGGACGATGCCAACGCTGACAACGCTTTTATCCTTTGCGCTCGCCTGTTTCGTGATCGTGATCGTTCCCGGCCCGACAGTGACTCTGGTCGTCGCCAATTCCATGAAGCACGGCACGCGCGCTGGCCTGGCAAACGTCGTCGGCACGCAGATCGGGCTCCTGACCATGATCGGCGTTCTGGCCTTGGGCCTGTCAGCGATCGTGGCGCATATGGCGAGCATTTTCAGCGTGCTCAAGCTGATCGGCGCGGCCTACCTCATCTGGCTCGGCATAAAGCTCTGGCGCTCGGACGGCAATCTCGGCGAGATGCGCGCCGGCGCGCGTCCGCCACGTTCCTTCGTGTTGCAAGGCTTTCTGGTGATCTGGTCGAACCCGAAGGCGCTTTTCTTCTTTGGCGCCTTCATTCCGCAATTTATCAATCCCGCGCTCGGAGAGGCCGCCGCGCAAACCGTCCTCTATGGCGTGATCTTCATGGTCGTCGCGACCATATTCGACGGGTGCTATGCCATCCTGGGCGGTAGCGCCGGTTCGTGGCTTTCGCGCAAACGTATCCGCATTGCCGAGCGTGTCGCCGGCACATGCCTGATCGGCGGCGGCGTCTGGCTGGCCTTGTCACGCGTCAGGCCATGATCCCGAAAAGCGGCTCCCGGTTTCGGGCGAGATCACGGTCTATACTATTGGTTCGTCTGTGATAGAAGCACGCTATGACGACGGCGCGCACAGCTATATATGGCGGCTCTTTCGATCCGCTGACCAACGGCCATCTGGACGTTCTCAAGGGCGCACTCGCAATTGCCGATAAGGTATTCGTCGCTATCGGCATCCACCCGGGCAAGGCGCCGCTTTTCTCCTTCAAGGAGAGAATGGCGCTGATCGAAGCTTCGGCAAAGGCGGAACTCGGCACGGAGCACGGGCGCATCGAAGTGGTTTCGTTCAACAATCTTATCATCGATGCGGCGCGCGAGCACGGCGCGTCGATTTTGATCCGCGGACTGCGTGACGGCACCGATCTCGATTACGAGATGCAGATGGCCGGCATGAACGAGACGATGGCGCCGGAACTGCAGACGGTCTTTCTTCCGGCCAGCCCGTCCGTTCGTACCATTACCGCCACATTGGTGCGCCAGATCGCATCGATGGGCGGGAATATCCGCCCCTTCGTTCCCGCCGCCGTCGCTGTTGCGATCGAAAAGAAATTCGCTCCCTGAAAGAGACTAAGGAGAACATGATGCCGCTTTCGAGGCGCGCCGCGCTTGCCCTTGCCGTTGTCGGCTCCATTGCCCTCGCGGCGCCGGCTCATGCCGCTCAGCCTGGTGCCACCGATCCCGAGAACACGATGATCATCACGCTGAAGGACGGCGATGTCGTCATCGCGCTGCGTCCCGATCTCGCCCCCAAGCATGTCGCACAGATCAAGAAGCTGGTGCGCATGCATGCCTATGACAATGTCGCCTTTCACCGGGTCATCGCAGGCTTCATGGCGCAGACCGGCGATGTCGAATATGGCGACATGGCGAAGGGCTACGATCCCGAACGCGTCGGCACAGGCGGCTCGAAACTGCCTGACCTGCCTGCGGAATTCTCGAAGACGCCCTATGTCAGGGGAACGGTCGGCATGGCGCGTTCGCAGGACCCGAATTCCGCCAATTCGCAATTCTTCATCATGTTCGCGCCAGCGCCGTCGCTCGAGGGCAACTACACCGTCGTCGGCAATGTCGTCAGCGGCATGCAGTTCGTCGACAAGATCAAGAAGGGCGATCCGGCCGAGAACGGCGCCGTCTCCTCGCCCGATCGCATGATCAAGGTGCGCATCGCCGCCGACATCAAGAACAGCAAAGGATAAGACAATGGCCGAGATAAAAGACCCCGAAAACGCCCTCATCATGGAAACCACCAAGGGCAAGGTGGTCATCGAGATGCTCCCCGACCTCGCGCCCGGCCATGTCCAGCGCATCAAGGAACTGGCGCGGGAAGGCGCCTATGACGGCGTGGTGTTCCACCGCGTCATCGACGGCTTCATGGCGCAGACCGGCGATGTGCGCTACGGCAAATCGACCGGTCCCGCCTTCAACCCGGCGCGGGCCGGGATGGGCGGCTCGGATAAGCCGAACCTCAAGGCCGAGTTCTCCAACATGAATCATGGCCGCGGCACCTGCTCCATGGCGCGGGCGCAAAACCCGAACTCGGCGAATTCGCAGTTCTTCATCTGTTTCGACGATGCAAGTTTCCTCAACCGGCAATATTCGGTCTGGGGCCAGGTGATCGAAGGGATGGAGAATGTCGACAAGATCAGGCGTGGCGAGCCGGTCCAGGATCCCGACAAGATTGTCTCCCTGAAGGTCGCCGCCGACGTGAAGTGATGCGGCGATGATCAACGCCCTCTGGTCGCTGCTGGCTGTTCTGGCCGGCACGTTTATAGCCGTCCAGGCGCCGATCAATGCCGATCTCTCCAAGGGGCTTGGCTCGCCCGTTGCGGCCGCGGCTTTCTCGTTCCTGTCGGGAACGGTTTTGCTCGGGCTGATCGCCTTCGGGCTCACCCGGACCGAGGGCACGTCGCTCAACTGGCATGGACCGGCGCTTTGGCTCTTCGTGACCGGCGGCGCGCTGGGCGCGGTTTACGTGACCAGCGTCACCGTCCTGACGCCGCGTCTCGGGGCGGCCGCGGTCATGGCTTTCGTCGTGACCGGGCAGTTGCTGGCAGGCGTCCTGCTCGACCGCGTCGGCTTTCTCGGCATGGCCGTGCGCGAAATCTCCTTCGGTCGCGTTGCCGGCGCCATTCTCCTCATTGCCGGCGCACTGATGATCCGGCTTTTCTGATGCGCGTCGATGATTTCGATTTCGATCTGCCTGAGGAGCGCATAGCGCTTCGGCCGGCCGAGCCGCGCGACACCGCGCGGCTTCTGGTCGTGCGGCCGGGACAACCATTCGCCGACGGCACCGTCAACCGCCTGCCGGAGTTTCTGCAGCCGGGCGATGCGCTCATCTTCAACGATACGAAAGTGATTCCGGCGCAGCTTTTCGGCTTTCGCGAGCGGGAAGGTTCGACCTCCCGAATCGAGGCGACGCTTCATATGCGGGCCGGGCCCGATCGCTGGAAGGCGTTTCTCAGGCCGGCGAAGCGCGTCAGGGAAGGCGAGCGCATCCGCTTCGGCCATGACGGCAATTCCTGCTTTCTCGGCTCGCTTGACGCGACGGTGGCGGAAAAGGGCGAGAGCGGCGAGGCGTTGCTCGTCTTCGATTTTTCCGGCCCGATCCTCGATGATGCGATCCGCGCAGCAGGCCATGTTCCTCTCCCCCCCTATATCGCCTCCAAGCGTGGGGACGATGCACGAGATCTCAAGGACTACCAGACGATCTATGCCCGTGAGGAAGGTGCGGTTGCCGCGCCGACGGCCGGCTTGCATTTTACGCCGGAACTGATGCGGGCGCTTGATGAGCATGGCATCGAAAAGCATTTCCTCACGCTCCATGTCGGAGCGGGAACCTTTCTGCCGGTCAAGGCGGACGATACCGAAGATCATCATATGCATGCCGAAGTCGGCCACATCTCCGCCGAGACGGCCGACGCGCTCAATGCGGTCAGGGCACGGGGAGGACGTGTCGTCTCCGTCGGAACCACCTCGCTCAGGCTGCTCGAAAGCGCGGCCGCCGAGGACGGCACGCTTTCGGCGTGGTCGGGCTCGACCGATATTTTCATTACGCCGGGCTACCGCTTTCGCGCCGTTGACGTGCTGATGACCAATTTCCACCTGCCGCGCTCGACACTGTTCATGCTGGTCTCGGCCTTTTGCGGGCTGGAGACGATGAGAAGCGCCTACGCCCATGCGATCGCGGAGAAATACCGCTTCTATTCCTATGGCGATGCTAGCCTGCTGTTTCGGGCCGATAGATGATCAGCACTTCTGCTCGACGTTGCCCCCCTCTGTCCTGCCGGACATCTCCCCCACAAGGGGGGAGATCAGCCGTCACGCAGGCCTTTGCCAATCGCCCGCGTCGCAGGACAAGAGCGGGTAACAATTGCCAGCCTAATCTCCCCACCTGTGGGGGAGATGTCCGGCAGGACAAAGGGGGGCGTGAAAAAGCGCCGACCTCTCCATGAATCCAAACTTCTCCTTCCGCCTCCTCGCCACCGATGGCCGCGCGCGGCGCGGCGAGATCAGCATGCCGCGCGGCACGGTGCGCACGCCGGCCTTCATGCCGGTGGGAACGGCGGGAACGGTGAAGGCCATGTTCCTCGATGATGTCCGCGCGACCGGCGCCGACATCATCCTCGGCAACACCTACCACCTGATGCTGAGGCCCGGCGCGGAGCGCGTGGCGCGCCTTGGCGGCCTGCACGAATTCGCCCGCTGGCCTTATCCGATCCTGACCGATTCCGGCGGCTTTCAGGTGATGTCGCTGGCGCAATTGCGCAAGCTCGATGAAAACGGCGTCACCTTCCGCTCGCATATTGACGGCGCGCCTTACGAGTTGACTCCCGAACGGTCCATCGAAATCCAGAGCCTGCTCGATTCCGACATCCAGATGCAATTGGACGAATGCGTGGCGCTGCCCGGCACGAAGCAGGACATCGAGCGCGCCATGGAGCTTTCGCTACGCTGGGCGGAGCGCTGCAAAACGGTCTTCGGCGAACAGCCCGGCAAGGCGATGTTCGGGATCGTCCAGGGCGGCGACGTGGCGCGCCTGCGCGAGCGCTCCGCCGCGGCCCTCTCCACCATGGATCTCAAGGGCTATGCGGTCGGCGGTCTTGCGGTCGGCGAACCGCAGGCCGTCATGCTCGATATGATCGATGTGGTCGCGCCGATCCTGCCCAAGGACAAGCCGCGCTATCTCATGGGCGTCGGCGCGCCCGACGACATAGTGAAATCGGTTGCGCATGGCATCGATATGTTCGATTGCGTCATGCCGACCCGCGCTGGCCGCCACGGCCTTGCCTATACGCGGCGCGGCAAGATCAATCTGAAGAATGCCCGCCATGCCGACGATCCCCGCCCGCTCGACGAGGAAAGCGACTGTCCGGCATCGCGCGATTACAGCCGCGCCTACCTGCACCATCTGGTGCGGGCGGGCGAGGCGCTCGGCGCCATGCTCCTGACCTGGAACAATGTCGCCTATTACCAGAGCCTGATGAGCGGCATCCGCGCTTCGATCGAAGAGCGCCGATTTTCCGAGCACGCCGCGCTGGTTACGGCAGGCTGGGAGAGGGGGGACTTGCCGGCGGTGTGACGGCTGGCCTGTTGCGTCAGGCGAGGCGCGGCGTCATCGCGCTTTTCTCACGTGCTTACCGCGCCAGTCGCCTTCAGGCTCACGCTCGTAATGAGGAAGCGGCCGTCCGGCTGCTTCTCAAGCGTATAGACCGCTTCGTAATCCTTGCCGTCGGGACCGACCACCATGACATGCTGCACGACGGAGCCAGGAGCCGGCTCCTTGGCGTCGCCGAATGCGTAACTCCGAGGGCGCCAGACGGGTTGATAGGCCCTTTCGACCATGTTCATAAATGCCCCGACCGTCGGGAATATCTCCTGCAACCTCGGAGACGCATAACTGTAAGCAGTCTGGTCGTCATTGGCGAGGAAAGCCTTGATCTGACTATCGATCACCGTCTGCGCCGCCTGAATGTCGGCATTCCCGGCGAAAGCCGGCGCTGAGACGGTAACGAGGATGAACAGGAAAGCATAGGCGATCCGCTTCATGAAATCCCTCCTTCGGCCGCCGCGGATGAACTCAAGCTTCGTCATGAATGTAGGTCAGATACGGCCGGCGATGGCGCACAGTTTCGACGGTAGGGAATTTTATATCTCTTTCCGCTTGGGTGAGGGGTGAATTGTGGGTTCAATCCCGCGTGAATTCGCGCGAATTTGCGCTAAGAACTCGGCATTGCGCCCGATAAAGGAGACGGCATGGACAGGGACGAATTCCGCGAGTGGTCGTTGAAAGCGGCAGACTGGGGCGCATCCTATCGGGAGACGGTTCGCGAGCGGCCGGTGCGCGCGCAGACGGCGCCGGGCGAGATCGCATCCAAAATCCCACCGTCGCCGCCGGAGAGGGCCGAGCCGATGGAGGCGATCTTCGCCGATTTCGAACAGAAGATCCTTCCCGGAGTGACGCATTGGCAGCATCCCCGCTTCTTCGCCTATTTCCCGGCAAACGCCGCGCCCGCGTCAGTGGTGGCGGAATACCTCGTCACGGCAATGGCCGCGCAATGCATGCTCTGGCAGACCTCGCCCGCCGCGACCGAGCTTGAAACGCGGATGATCGATTGGCTGAGGCAGGCGGTCGGCCTGCCGGAGGCCTTTTCCGGCGTGCTGCAGGATTCCGCCTCGACGGCGACGCTCGCCGCGGTGCTGACCATGCGCGAGCGGGCGCTCGGCTGGCAAGGCAATCGTCAGGGCCTCTCTTCGCAACCGCCGCTTCGCATCTATTGCTCGGAGCAGGTCCATACCTCGATCGACCGCGCCATCTGGGTCGCGGGCATCGGTGAAGAGAATCAGGTCCGTATCGCGAGCCAAGGGCCATTGCGAGCGATGGATGTCGCGATGCTCGATCGCCGGATCGTCAAGGACCGGGAAGCAGGCTTCCTGCCGGCAGGCGTCGTAGCGTGCGTTGGAGGGACCAGCGTCGGCGGCACCGATGATGTGGCGGCCGTCTGCTCGGTCGCGGCGAAACATGGCCTCTACGTGCATGTCGACGCGGCATGGGCGGGCTCCGCGATGGTCTGCCCCGAATACCGGCATTTCTGGTCCGGTGTGGAACAGGCGGATTCTGTCGTCTTCAATCCGCACAAATGGCTCGGCGCCCAGTTTGACTGTTCGGCGCATTTTGTCCGCGATCCGGAAAGTCTCGTCCGTACCCTCGCTATCAAGCCGGAATATCTGAAAACCCACGGCCATGACGGCGTCATCAACTATTCGGAATGGTCGGTGGCGCTCGGTCGCCGCTTCCGGGCGTTGAAGGTCTGGTTCCTGTTACGTGCGCAAGGCCTTGAGGGGTTGAGGAAAATGATCAGCAATCACGTCGCCTGGGCGGAGAAGATCGCGTCGAAGATCGCGGCGGAGCCGGATTTCGAGATTGTCACGCAGCCGATGCTGTCGCTCTTCTCGTTCCGGCATCGGTCCGCGGGCATTGACGACATCAACGTTCACAATCTGGCTTTGGTGGAGGCGATCAACAATGACGGCCGGATTTATGTTACGCAGACGCGCGTCGATGGCGAGGTCGCGATCCGCTTCCAGGTCGGCCAGACCGACACGACGGAGGCCGATGTGGACGCTGCCTTCGACGTGATCAGGGAATGTGCGGCGAGAGTGTGAAGACCGGCTGTTTGTGGCAGCCGGCCTTTCTCTGCATGCTCAGCGCGCGACGACCTTCTGCGTCTGCTCGCCGAGGCCTTCGATGCCGAGACGCATCACGTCGCCATTCTTGAGAAAGACGGGCGGCTTCATACCCAATCCGACGCCGGGCGGCGTCCCGGTGGTGATAACATCGCCCGGATCGAGCACCATGAATTGCGACAGATAGGAAATGATCTCGGCCACCGTGAAGATCATGGTGCCGGTATTGCCGGTCTGCATGCGCTTGCCGTTCAGGTCGAGGAACATGTCGAGACTTTGCGGATTTTCGATCTGGTCGGCGGTCACAAGCCACGGACCGAGCGGGCCGAAGGTCGGGGCGCTCTTGCCCTTCATCCATTGGCCGCCGCGCTCCGCTTGGTATTCGCGTTCCGAAACGTCATTGCAAAGCGCATAGCCGAAGACATGGCTCAGCGCGTCCTTCTTCTCGACATAGTCGCAGCGCTTGCCGATCACGACCGCGAGTTCGACCTCCCAATCGCCCTTCACGGACCCTTTCGGCAACAGAACATCGTCATTGGGGCCATTCAGCGCGTTAGGCGCCTTCGAGAAGATGATCGGCTCCTTCGGGATCGGCGCGCCCGTTTCGGCCGCGTGGTCGGCATAGTTGAGGCCGATCGCGACGAAATGCCCGACCCGCGAGATGGGCGATCCAAATCGGGCATTCTTCGGCGCTTCCGGCAAGGCCGACAAATTCGCCTTGGACAATTTGTCCACAAGGGAAAGCGAGATGGTTTCCGGCGAGAAATCCGCTACGAGCGAAGAGACGTCGCGGATGACGCCCTTCCGGTCGAAGATGCCGGGCTTTTCCTTGCCCTTTTCCCCAAATCTAACGAGTTTCAAGTGACTGTTCCTTTTTCCTGATCGTGGATATCTGCCGAAAGTCAGAAGGCGCTGTTATAGAGCCCGCCATCAAGGACGAGATTCTGCCCGGTGATGTAGCCGGCGCTCGCCGAGCAAAGGAAGGCACAAGCCTTGCCGAATTCTTCCGGCGTGCCGAGCCGCCCGGCGGGGATATCGTCCGCGACCTTGGCGATCTGCTCTTCCTCCGAGATGCCGGCCTTTTCGGCGGCGAAGCGCGTTGTGGCGCGGATGCGATCCGTGTCGAATTTGCCCGGCAGAATGTTGTTGATCGTCACATTGCGGCCTGCGACCGTGCGCGCGACACCGGCCAGAAACGCCGTCAGCCCCGCCCGCGCACCAGAGGAGAGATCGAGACCAGCGATCGGCTGGTAGACAGAAAGAGACGTGATGTTGACGATGCGGCCGAAGCGGCGCTCCGCCATGCCCTCGATCACTGCCTGGATCAACTCGAGAGGCGTCACCATGTTTTGCGTGACGCCGTCCAGAATCGCCTGCCGGTCGAGATCGCGGAAAGGCCTGGGTTTCGGGCCACCATTGTTGTTGATGAGAATATCGGGGGCAGGGCAGGCGTCGAGCAGGGCCTTTTGACCATCCCGCGTGGAAACATCCGCCGCGATCTCAATGATTTTCATGCCGAAGCGCTTGCGAAGATCATCCGCCGTAGCCTTCAAAATATCAGCATCACGTCCGTTCATGACGAGTTCGCAACCGGCCTCCGCAAGCGCCGTCGCGCAGCCGCGTCCCAATCCTCGGCTCGACGCGCAGACGATCGCCTTGCGCCCCTTCAAACCCAAATCCATGCTTCTTCTCCCTGGGATCTTCCGATTTGCGGGCCATCAGGATGGCTGCGGAAGGTTGTTGTCCGGCTTTGGCCGCCAATGGCCGGGCAAGCTATCCCTCGTGCGCGTTCCTGACAACCGTCATCAGGGCCAAAGCTTCATGTTCAGCGGCTGAAAGGGAACCGGAAGCCGGCAAGAAAAAAGCCGCCAAAGGCGGCCAGAGAAAGCGATCCCGGCCGACGGCATCGACCGGGAAGAGGCGTATTCGCATCAGCGACGAACCCAATGGCAGCGCTCGCCGACGCGTATGCGCTTCACGTGTCGATGGCCGTGACGCCAGAAGACATGGGTGCGGTAAATCGTCCGGCACACGCGGACCTTCCTGTGATGATGATGCCAATGCGGGGCGGCAACCGACGGTGTGGAAATCGTGAAAGAACCGCCAACGATGGCGAGCGCGGCGCCCGCCGTTAAAAAGAGTTTCTTCATCCGAGCATTCCTTCCCTTTATCCTGTTCCTTCAAAACGGGACGACGCTAGCCCGCCAAACATGACCAGGGCATGAACAGCCACAATGGCTTTGGGTAAGGCAAATCAGCCGCGCTCTGAGAGATCAAAGCGCGAAACTTGTTCGTCGATTAATGAATTGTTGGGCATGATGCCGCCATCATCCTCGTGCAGGCGACAGGCATCCTCCACCCGACAGGCCTCCCATGCTCAAACTCGACACGCATTTGTTTCTGCTCCTCAACGCGGGCGCCACGCCAAGCGCGCCGGTGGAATGGCTGGCGATCGTCGCCGCCAAATTCGTCATCGTGGCGATTCCTCTTTATCTTGCCGCACTCTGGATCGACGGACGTCGCCGCAACCGCCTGACGGCGATTGCGCTGGTGTTGGCCTTCGCCATTGCCCTCGTGCTGAGCACCCTGATCGGAATGGTTGTCTTCCGCCCACGGCCTTTCATGATCGGCCTGGGGCATGCGCTGGTTCAGCATCGCCCCAACAGTTCCTTCCCGAGCAATCATGGGCTCGCCTTCGCCGTCTGGGCGGCGGTGCTGTTCATGTTGCGGCGGCGCGCCATGGCATGGCTGGCGGTGGCGCTTGGCGTTCTGGTGGCCTGGTCGCGCATCTATGTCGGGATTCACTATCCGCTCGATATGATAGGCGCCGCGATTATCGCCATTCCCGTGGCGATGGCGTCCCTGTGGATTATGGCTCGTTACGGCGAGGCGATCCTGAAGGTGTTGGAACGCCTGCAACTCAGCGCTTTGCGCAGTTTCGTCAAGACGTAGCGAACGCTGCGCCGATCGGGCCACCGAAACGACAAATCGGCCTTCCGCGGCTTGAACCGACCAAGAGATGATTTGCGAAGCAAATCGTCGCGGGCTATTTTTGGAAGCCGATGCTGGACTTGGCGCTATCGACGCGCCAGGCTCCCGCTTCCTTGTCCAGGCATGGTTTTCGGAATGCCGATGTCCGAATCACGCCTCAGAACCCGCAGGAGCGCCATGCGCCAATATCTCGACCTCCTTTCGCGCGTCCTCGAGCATGGCGCGGACCGCGGCGATCGCACGGGGACCGGGACGCGTTCGATCTTCGGGTATCAGATGCGCTTTGATCTGGAGGAGGGGTTTCCCGTCCTGACGACGAAGAAGCTGCACCTCAAGTCGATCATTCATGAGCTTTTGTGGTTTCTCGCCGGCGACACCAATATCGCCTACCTGAAGGAGAACGGCGTCTCGATCTGGGACGAGTGGGCGGATGCCGAAGGCAACCTCGGTCCTATCTACGGTTATCAGTGGCGCTCCTGGCCCGCGCCTGACGGCCGTCATATCGATCAGATCGCCAACCTTCTGAGGGACTTGCGGACAAATCCTCACTCGCGGCGGCTGGTGGTTTCGGCCTGGAACCCGGCGCTGATCGACGAGATGGCGTTGCCGCCCTGCCATTGCCTGTTCCAGTTCTATGTCGCCAATGGCCGGCTTTCCTGCCAACTCTATCAACGCTCCGGCGACATCTTTATCGGCGTGCCCTTCAATATCGCCTCCTATGCGCTTTTGACCATGATGGTGGCGCAAGTCGTCAGGTTAAACCCGGGCGAGTTCATTCATACGCTGGGCGATGCGCATCTCTATGCCAATCATTTCGACCAGGCCCGAGAGCAATTGCAGCGGACGCCGAAGCCACTTCCGAAAATGTGGATCAACCCCGAGGTGCGCGATCTCTTCGCCTTCCGCTACGAAGATTTCCGCCTCGAAGGCTATGTCGCCGACCCGAACATCAAGGCCGAAGTAGCAGTTTGACTGCGATTCGCGACGATCGGTCGGAAACCGGAAGAACTGACATGAACATAGCGATCTACGTCGCCATTGCCGAAAACGGCGTCATCGGCCGTGACGGCGGCTTGCCGTGGCGGCTTTCCTCCGATCTGAAGCGCCTCAAGGCCGACACGATGGGAAAGCCCGTCATCATGGGCCGCAGGACCTATGACAGCATCGGCAAGCCTCTGCCCGGCCGGCTGAACATCGTAGTAACGCGGAATCGCGATTGGAGTGCGGAAGGGGTCGAAGCGGTTCCAACCCTCAATAAGGCCATTGGTCTTGCGGAAGCCCGTGCGCGCTCAATGCCGGATGCCGACGAAATTATTATTCTCGGTGGCGGAATGCTTTATGGCGCGGCTCTGCCCGTGACTGATAAGCTCTATGTCACCCATGTCCTGGCAAGCGTCGACGGCGACACGATCTTCCCGGAAATCGATCCCGCGGCTTGGGAGATCGTCAGTTCCCTCGATGTGCCGCCGGGGGAAAAGGACGACTATCCAACGCGCCATGTGATCTATCGGCGCCGTGCCGCGCGTGCGTGAAAGGAATCCTTTCCGATTTGCAATGTTGAAGATGTACGCTGCGTTGAAAGCGTGCGATGCGATACCTATAAGAGGCCGGAACGGAAGCAATTTCAGCCACGCCGCGCTGCGTCGCACAAGCCAAGAGGAAATTCATGCCCTGGAGCAATCAGAGCGGCGGCGGCGGTCCTTGGGGAGGCGGCGGCAATGGCGGTGGGCCATGGGGGCAGGGGCCACGGCCGAGCGGGCCGCAGGGATCGCCTCCCGACCTGGAGGATATCCTCCGCCGCGGCCAAGATCGGCTCAAACACGTCCTGCCGGGCGGCGGCCGTTCGACTCCGTTCATTGTCGGCCTTGTTATCCTCCTGCTCATCGTGCTGTGGGCGTTCAAGGCGATTTATACGGTCCAGCCGGATGAACTCGGCGTCGAATCGCGCTTTGGCGTGCCGAAAAACGAGATCGCCGAACCGGGACTGCACTTCCATTGGTGGCCGGTCGAGACGGTGCAAATCGTCAACACGGCCGAAAAACTGATCTCGATCGGCTCCGACAATACCGGCTCGAGCGGCCTCATGCTTTCCGGGGACCAGAACATCGTCGATGTGAAGTTCTCTGTCGCCTACGAGATTTCCAACCCCAAGCAATATCTCTTCGACGTCGAAAGCCCTGACGATATGGTGCGGCAGGTGGCGGAAAGCGCTATGCGCGAGGTCGTCGGCCGCAGGCCTGCCCAGGACATTTTCCGCGACGACCGGCAGGGGATCGCCGACGGCGTCCGCAACATCGTTCAGGCGACGCTTGATTCCTACAAGGCAGGCCTCAAGATCAACGCGATCTCGATCGAGGACGCGGCGCCGCCGCACGAGGTCGCCGACGCTTTCGATGAGGTCCAGCGCGCTGAACAGGACGAGGACCGCTACGTCGAGGAAGCCAATCAATATTCCAACAAGAAGCTCGGGCAGGCGCGCGGCCAGGCGGCGCAGATCCGCGAGGACGCCGCCGCCTACAAGAACCGCGTAGTGCAGGAGGCGCAGGGCGAAGCGCAGCGTTTCACCTCCGTTTATGACCAGTATGTCAAGGCGCCGGAGGTGACGCGCGAGCGCATCTATCTGGAGACGTTGGAAAAGATATTGCACGATTCGAACAAGGTGATTGTCGAACCGGGCTCCGGCCCCGGCATCCTGCCTTATCTGCAGCTTCCGGCCTTGCATCCGAAGAAGCCTTCGACCACGACACCCACGCCGCCCGCACCGCCAAAGGCGAACGCATCATCGGCAGCGACGGAGAGCAAGTGATGTCCAACCGTCTTGCCGCCGCCATCGTCGCGATCGTGATCGTCCTGATCCTGATCTATTCGTCGGTTTTCGTGGTCAATGCGCGCCAGCAGGCGATCGTTCTGCGCTTTGGCGAGATCGTCGACGTCAAATCCAAGCCAGGGCTTTATTTCAAACTGCCCTTCGGCTTCTTCGACGCCGATACGGTGCAGTATGTAGACAAGCGCGTCATGCGTCTCGACCTCGACAATATCCGCGTCCAGGTCTCGGGTGGAAAGTTCTATGAAGTCGATGCCTTCATGGCCTATCGGATCGACGACCCGCGCCTTTTCCGCCAGAGCGTGTCGGGCAGCGTTCCGCTGGCGGAACAGCGTCTCAAGACCCGTCTCGACGCCGCGCTGCGCCGGGTTTACGGCCTTCGCGGCTTCGAGGCGGCGCTGTCGCAGGAGCGTGCGTCGATGATGCGCGAGGTGCGCGACCAGGTCCGTCCCGCCGCCAAATCGCTTGGCATCGAGATCGACGATGTCCGCATCCGCCGAACCGACCTGACGCAGGAGGTCTCGCAGCAGACCTATGACCGCATGAAGGCGGAGCGTCTGGCGCAGGCCGAGAAACTGAGGGCGCGTGGCCGCGAGGCGGCGCAACGCATCAAGGCGCGCGCCGACCGCGAGGCCGTCGAGATCATCGCCGAAGCCAACAAGGAATCCGAGGTCCTGCGCGGCGAGGGCGATGGCGAGCGCAGTTCGATCTATGCCAAGGCTTATGAAAAGGATCCGAAGTTCTTCCAGTTCTATCGCTCCATGAGCGCCTACAAGAACGCTCTCGACGATACCGGGACGACGATGGTGCTCTCGCCGGATTCGGATTTCTTCCGCTATTTCAATAATCCGAATGGCGCCGCCGGGAGCGCGGCGGGGAACGGTTCTCCGCCGCCGGCCAATCCGTCGCCGCCACCCGGCGCTCATTGATCGTCCGGGCGGGGACAATGACGGATTTCCTTGATGCGCTCGGGCTGGTGCTCGTCCTGGAAGGGGTGCTTTACGGTCTCCTTCCGCACCTGGCCAAGCGTCTCGCCGGCCAGGTCGTCACCGTTCCCGAACCAATGCTCCGGCTGGCTGGGCTGGCTTCGGTGGCAATCGGCGTCGGCATTGTATGGCTGGTTCGGCGATAACGCAGCTTTGAGAGCGGACGGGCGTGTCACCGTCGTAAACGCGCCTTATTTCCTGTAAGAATGGTTTCGGATAGGACTTCCGTTCCTGCCCTCTGAGAGAGCGACATATATGACGATATTTCCGCGCCTGACGCGCACGATGGCAATGGCCGCTGCTACGGCTCTGGCGCTGGGCAGCACGGTCGGACCAGCCTATGTCCAGCCGGTCAACAGCCAGGGGCCGGCCTCCGTAGCCGATCTGGCGCAGCGGCTCATCGGCGCGGTCGTCAATATTTCAACCTCGCAAACTGTAAATGGCGAGGACCAGGGCGGGGATGACCAGGGTGGCGATGATCAGGGCGGTAATGATCAGGGCGGAGGCGGACAGGGAGCCGTCCCCATGCCGAAGCTCCCGAAAGGATCGCCTTTCCAGGATTTCTTCAACGATTTCTTCAACCACAAGAACGGCCAGACCGAACCGGACACGGCCCGCAAGGTGGAGTCGCTCGGCTCGGGCTTCGTCGTCGATGCCAAGGAAGGCATCATCGTCACCAACAATCACGTCATCGCCGATGCCGACGATATCGAGGTGAACTTCCAGGACGGCATCAGGCTGAAAGCGACGCTGGTGGGCAAGGACACGAAGACGGATCTCGCCGTCCTTAAGGTCGATCCCAGCAAGCACAAGATGACGGCCGTTAAATTCGGCGATTCGGACAAGATGCGGATCGGCGATTGGGTGATGGCGATTGGCAATCCGTTCGGCCTGGGCGGCACAGTGACGCTGGGCATCGTGTCGGCCGTCAACCGCGACATCAATTCCGGACCCTATGACGATTACATTCAGACGGACGCCGCCATCAATCGCGGCAATTCTGGCGGCCCGCTGTTCGACATGGCCGGCGAGGTGATCGGCATCAACACCGCCATTATCTCGCCCTCCGGCGGCTCGATCGGTATCGGTTTCTCGATTCCCTCGAAGCTTGCCTCGGAGGTTGTGGATCAACTGCGCAAATATGGCGAGACCCGCCGTGCCTGGCTCGGCGTCCGCATCCAGCAGGTGACGGACGATATTGCCGACAGCCTCGGTATGGGGCAAGCGCGCGGCGCGCTGGTTGCCGGCATTGTCAAGGGAGGGCCGGTTGATAACGGATCGATCGAGCCGGGCGATGTCATCGTGAAATTCGACGGCCAGGACATCCATGAAATGCGTGACCTGCCACGCATCGTCGCCGAGGATGAGGTCGGCAAGACCGTCGACGTGGTGGTTGTCCGCAAGGGCAAGGAAAAAACCGTCAAGGTGAAACTCGGCCGGCTGGAAGACCAGGACGAGCACGCCGCCAACGCAACATCCAAATCGCAACAGCACCCGAATGCGAAACCAGCGGAAGGCGCCGTGCTCGGCATGACGCTCGGGGAACTCAATCAGGACAATCGAGCGAAGTTCAAAATATCGCCGGACGTTAAGGGCGTGGTCGTGATGCAGGTCGCGCCCGATTCGCCCGCAGCCGAAAAAGGCATCGCTCCGGGCGAAGTCATTACGGAAATCTCGCAGGAATCCGTTTCCACGCCGAAGGACGTACGCGACCGCATCGCGGCGCTCAAGCAACAGAGCCGCAGGGCCGCGCTCCTGATGCTCGCCTCGAAGACAGGCGATCTTCGCTTCGTGACGGTCAGGATCGATGGGTAGCATCCGTGTCGAGCGGTCGTTAAGACCGCTCAGATGCCTCCATACCAGTCGTAGCCATTGTCTTCCCAATAGCCGCCATGGCCGTGGCCGAATTGTTTGAGGCTGTTCGTCAGTTCGATCGAGCGGAGATATTTCGGCATCTTGTATCCAAGCTGCCGCTCGACGCGCACGCGAAGCGGCGCGCCGTTCGCGATCGGCAACGTCTTGTCGTTCATGCCGTAGGCGAGGATCGTCTGCGGGTGACGGGCATCGATAAGATCGATCGAACCATAATATTTGATGCCTCCCTGAAGCGTCTGCTCGATCGTGTCGAAGCACTGGAAGACGACATAGCGCGCCTCCGGCTTGACCTTGGCCTCATCGAGAACGCGGGATAGCTGGACGCCGGTCCATTTGGCGATGCAACTCCAGCCTTCGACGCAATCATGCCTCGTGATCTGCGTGCGCGAGGGCATTTTCCTGAGTTCGTCCAGTGAAAGCGAAAGCGGCTTCTCGACCAGACCGCTGACCTGCAGCTTGTAATCGGCGAAGTTATTGGCCTGTAGCGCCTTGTAATCGGGGTCTTCCGGTGCGGTGTCGCCGTTTGGACGCATTGGCTGGCGGATGTCGCTTTCGCTGTATTCCGCCGCGAGCGCATTCCGGCCGAAAAGCAGGCGCTGGACGCGATAGGTGACATCGTTGGCCTTTGCGACGACATCCCTCACACCGCTGTCGCCACCGAGCATATTGTCGAACGCGTCGCATCCCGAAAGGGCGACCGCGGACGCGCCCAGCGTGGCGGAGGTGAGGAGACGCCGGCGGCTAATTTCGAACATCTTCACCATGGCCTTATTCTCCCGGCTGGACAACTGCGTCCTTCGCGGACCGATCGGCGCGATACCAGCCGGTGATGATGGAACGCAATTCGTTGAATGGCCCCGCGGCAAGGACCATCAGGACATGGACTACGAAGAAAAGCACGATGAGCGTCATGCCGATGAAGTGGATCGTGCGCGCCGTCTGCCTTCCACCGAAGACCTCCACCAGGAACGGAAAGGAAGCGTCCACCCCGGGGGACATCGTCAAGCCGGTCAGGATCATCAGCGGCAGCAGGATGATCAGGACGAACGCATAACTGAACTTCTGCAGGACGTTGTATTCGCGTCTGTGATGGAAGCGGAAGCGCAGATGATCGGCGATGTCGGACGGCAGCCGTTTGAGGTCCTTGCGTCCGGGGATCAGGTCACGCAGGAAATGGCCGTTGATCAGGCTGGAAACCAGCCAGACCAGCAATGTCGCCACCAATATCCACGCGAAGAAGAAGTGGACCACCCTGCCTGTGGCAAGGTCCTGATAAGAAGGAATGGTTGCCCAGGCTGGAAAGCCACGGGCTTCTTGATCATCCCCCGAGCCGGAAAGGCCGAAAACGCCCGTCGTATCGAACCGCTTGCCGAAGAGTGTCGTATAACCACGCGAACCATTAGCGGTATCCGCGGCGTCGAACCGCAGAATGGAATTGTCGAAGCCAAAGCCCGATTGCTGGCCAATATAGAGGTCAGGCCGCGCGTTGAATATTTGCAAACCCGAAAGAAGGAGGAAGAAGAGACAGACCGCCCAGAGCCAGTGCGTTATCCGCGTGGACAGGAATTGCCGGTAAATGAGGGGCTTTTCCCCAAATCCCGCTTTATCCGCCGTCGCTCGTTCGACATCCTGTTTCATACGGAAAACCTTCCCGCTTCCACCCGAAAAGTCCTAAAAAAATAAGCCGCTTATTCATAGACGAATATCGGGAAGCATAAGAGTCAATCTGTCATGAACTCTTCTTGAGGCGGCCGTTATACGGGCAGACGGTTGACGATTGCGCTTCCGCGTTGCAGGCAGACTGACATGACCTCCATGTCCGCCACAATACCTACGACAACGCAATGACGATCGCCAAAGGGCCTCCCTTCGCCGCGTTGGCCATCCTGACGCTGATCGTCATCGCCTTTCTCGTCATCTTCTGGCCGAGAACGCCGAAATCGATCCTGCATTCACGCAGCGGTTTGCCGGAGCCGTGCCGCGACGTCGAGTTCGAGGGCATCGACCACGTCGTCTGCACCATCAATCTCAAGATTTATGCCGTCATGCTCCATTATGATGGAGCCGACGGCAAACCCTTCGGCTCGGTCGCCAAATTCGATGCCGCCATGAAGGCGGCGGAAAAGCCGGTCCTGATCGCCATGAATGCCGGCATGTATCATCCGGATCTGTCACCGGTCGGGCTTTACGTCGAGGACGGAAAGGAGCTTTCGCCGCTCAATCAAGGAAGCGGCAAGGGCAATTTCTTCATGAAGCCGAACGGTGTTTTCCTGATCGGGCGAAACGGCGAGGCTTCGATTATGACGACCGACGCCTATGCCGCCGCTCATCCCGATCCGCTCTATGCGACGCAATCGGGTCCGCTTCTCGTCATCAATGGCGAGGTCAACCCGCGCTTTGAGGAAAACGGCAAGTCGCGCTTCATCCGGAATGGCGTCGGCGTGGTCGATTCACATACGGTCGTGCTGGCGATCTCGCGCGCGCCGGTCAGCTTCGGCAGTTTCGCCCGTCTCTTCAAGGACAAGCTCGGTTGCGGCGACGCGCTTTACTTCGACGGGCAGGTATCGGTGCTTTCCAATGGCAGCCAGGCGATCGTCGGCGGCAACTATCCAGCCGGCCCGATGCTGTCGGTAACGGCGATACGCACGCCCTGATCAGTCGGGTGCGCTGGTCTGGAGCGCCAGCGCGTGGAGCGCTCCGCCCATGTTGCCCTTCAAAGCGTTATAGACCATCTGGTGCTGTTGCACGCGGCTTTTGCCGCGAAAACTCTCCGCTACGACCTCGGCCGCATAGTGATCGCCGTCGCCGGCGAGATCACGAATCGTCACTTTCGCGTCCGGAATGCCTTCCCGGATCAGCCGCGCAATTTCATTCGCGTCCATTGCCATGGCGATACCTCGTTTCAGCTTTCCATGAAGCGGGGAAACCAGCCCTCATATGCTGATTTCAGTTCCTGGACCGATATCGCACGCGCGATGCCGAGTTTCAATTGCGCGCCGCCGGTCGTCCCGATCCGCGCGAGCGAAACGCCGAGATCGTCGGCACGCGCGCTCAAAGCGGTCACGCCGTCGGCGGATTCCCGGATGGTCAAAAGATAGCGTCCCTGATCTTCGCCGAAGAAGACAGGGGCTGGCGAGAAGCCAATTGGCGAATCGATCGTCGCGCCGATGCCCGACGCCATCGCCATCTCCGCAAGCGCCACCGCAAGACCGCCATCGGATAGGTCGTGAACGGCGGTGGCGGTCCCGTCGCGGATCAGGCCGCGCACGAACTCGCCGACCCGTTTTTCATGCGCGAGATCGACCGGCGGTGGCGGGCCTTCCGAGCGATCATGGATATTGCGCAAATAGATCGATTGACCGAGATGCGTCCCCCAACCGGGTAATGCGCCGACGAGCAGAATCGCCTCGCCCCCGGCCGCAAAGCCGATCCGCGCCATCTTCGACCAGTCGGGAATGAGCCCGACGCCGCCGATGGTCGGCGTCGGCAAAATTCCCTTGCCGTTCGTCTCGTTGTAGAGCGAGACATTGCCCGAGACGATCGGGAAACCGAGCGTGCGGCAGGCCTCGCCGATGCCTTTTATCGCGGCGACGAACTGCCCCATGATCTCCGGCCGCTCCGGATTGCCGAAATTGAGATTGTCGGTCGCGGCGAGCGGTTCCGCGCCCGTCGCCGTCAAATTGCGCCAGCATTCGGCCACCGCCTGCTTGCCGCCTTCATAAGGATCGGCCTCGCAATAGCGCGGCGTCACGTCGGACGAGAAGGCGAGCGCCTTGGTCGGATGGCCTTCGACCCGAACCACGCCGGCGTCGCCGCCCGGAACCTGCAGGGAATTGCCCTGGATGAGCGTGTCATATTGCTCCCAGACCCAGCGTCGCGAGGAGAGATCGGCCGAGCCGATCAGCTTCAGCAGCGCATCGGCTATATCAGTCTCGAGCACCGCATCGATCGGACGAGGGGGCTTCGACGGGCTCCAGGGGCGGTCATATTCAGGCGCCTCGTCGCCGAGTTCCTTGATCGGCAGATTGGCGACCTCGTCGCCCTTATAGAGGACGCGAAAGCGCAGATCGTCGGTCGTCCTGCCAACCACGGCGAAATCGAGCCCCCATTTGCGGAAGATCGCTTCCGCCTCGGCCTGCTTTTCCGGATGGAGCACCATCAGCATGCGCTCCTGGCTCTCCGACAGCATCATCTCATAGGCCGACATCCGCTCTTCACGCACCGGCACTTTGTCGAGATCGAGTTCGATGCCGAGATCGCCCTTGGCGCCCATCTCGACCGCCGAGCAGGTCAGGCCGGCAGCGCCCATGTCCTGGATAGCGATGACCGCGCCGGAGGCCATCAGTTCGAGGCAGGCTTCGAGCAGGCATTTCTCCGTGAAGGGATCGCCGACCTGAACCGTGGGACGCTTCTCCTCGATCTTTTCGTCGAACTCGGCCGAGGCCATAGTCGCGCCGCCGACGCCGTCGCGGCCGGTCTTGGCACCGAGATAGACGACGGGAAGGCCGACGCCTTTCGCCTTGGAATAAAAGATGCCGTCTGTCTTCGCCAAGCCGGCGGCGAAAGCGTTGACGAGGATGTTGCCATTGTAGGACGGATCGAAATTGACTTCCCCGCCGACCACCGGAACGCCGAAGGCATTGCCGTAGCCGCCGACGCCGGCGACCACGCCAGCCACCAGGTGTCGCGTCTTCGGATGGTCCGGTGCGCCAAAGCGAAGCGCATTCATTGCCGCAATCGGGCGCGCACCCATTGTGAAGACGTCGCGCAATATGCCGCCGACGCCGGTCGCTGCGCCCTGATACGGCTCGATATAGGACGGGTGATTGTGGCTCTCCATCTTGAAGACGACGCAGTCCCCGTCGCCGATATCGACCACGCCGGCGTTTTCTCCGGGACCCTGGATGACGCGCGGCCCTTTGGTCGGCAGCGTGCGCAGCCATTTCTTCGAGGATTTGTACGAGCAATGCTCGTTCCACATGGCGGAAAAGATGCCGAGTTCGGTAAAGCTCGGCTCGCGGCCGATCAGGTCAAGGATGCGCTGATATTCATCCGGCTTCAGCCCATGGGCTTCGATCAAAGCGGGGGTAATTTGTGTCGGAGCCATTAACTATCCAGATCGCGTTCCGTCGCGCCGTAGGCACTTGAAGCGGCTATTTATCCCTTGCCTTAGGCCGCGCAGGAGGATGAGCCGCCGATCCAACGTTTCAGATCGGAGGAGATGCGGCCGCCCGTCGGCCCGCTGAGCAGTGGTCCATATGCGTTTGTCTTGACCGGTCTGCCGCCGGCTTCGATGACGAGTTTGGGCAATCCGTGTGCCGCCTTCTTGTCGACGACAAGGATGCGCGGCTTGCCGGCCTCGGTATCGAGTTCGGGGATGACGCTGTAGCCGGCGAAATCCTTGTCGTTCGAGCGGATCCAGCAGGTATGGGCGCTCTCATTGACGCGCTGGAGCAGCGCCACCGCCGCGGCATTTTCGCTCCCCGTATTCGGACGGCTGGATTGGCATGCCGCAAGCGCGACAAGGCAGGCGGCAACCGGAAGGATTACTATTGGCTTCATGCGGCCTTCCCGACAAGACCCTCGAAGAGCGGCCGTCCGTCCATGCCGCCATGGGCGGCTTCGACCAGGTTTTCCGGATGCGGCATCAGGCCGAGGACGTTACCCTCGGAATTGACGATGCCGGCGATGTCGTTCACGGAGCCGTTCGGATTGGTGCCGGCGGCATAGCGGAACACGATTTGGCCTTCGCCTTCCAGCCGCGCCAGCGTTTCGGCATCGGCGAAATAATTGCCGTCATGATGTGCGACCGGACAGTCGATGACCTGACCCGGCGCGTAGTTGCGCGTAAAGGCGGTATTGGCGTTGGCGATTTCGAGCTTCACCCTGCGGCAGACGAATCTGAGCGAGGCATTGCGCATCAGAGCGCCGGGCAAGAGGCCAGCTTCCAGAAGGATCTGGAAACCGTTGCAGACGCCCATCACCAGGACGCCTTGTTTGGCTTTTTCCACCACGGCGCGCATCACCGGCATGCGCGCGCCGATGGCGCCGCATCTGAGATAGTCGCCATAGGAAAAGCCGCCGGGGATCACGATCAGGTCGACATCGGGAATCGTCGTGTCGCTTTCCCAAACGGTGATCGGCGGTTTGCCCGAAATTTTTGTCAGCGCCGCGATCATATCGCGGTCGCGGTTAAGGCCGGGGAGAAGGACGACAGCGGATTTCATTGGCGCGGATCGAATGGCTTTTGCGGTTCGGCGAGTTCACGAAGATCGAAGCGGCGCTCTATGCGATCCAAGCGTCCGTCATGGCGAGCGAGAATGCCGTATATATTGTTGATATCCTGCTGCATGGAAACCATTGTGCCCCTGATGGCGATCAGTTCCTGCTTGACCTCGCTCTGA
>JBQCEL010000009.1:0-9856 GCA_051960255.1 Rhizobiaceae bacterium | reverse complement strand
CTATACGAAATTCCTATTAATTCTCTGCCTGGTGGCCGGCGGCCACCAGGCACCACAATGGGTAACGCTAGTGCGTAGCTCTCACCGCGTCAGCCTTTTATACGTCATCTTGTGCGGCGTCAGCGCGTCCGGTCCGAGCCGCCGCACCTTGTCCTGCTCGTAATCCTCGAAATTGCCTTCGAACCATTCGACATGGCTGTCGCCCTCGAAGGCGAGCATGTGGGTCGCCATGCGGTCGAGGAACATGCGGTCGTGGCTGATGATGACGGCGCAGCCGGCGAAGCTTTCGAGCGCGTCTTCGAGCGCGGCCAGCGTCTCGGTGTCGAGGTCGTTGGTCGGCTCGTCGAGCAGCAGCACATTGCCGCCATTCTTCAGCATTTTTGCCAGATGGACGCGGTTCCGCTGGCCGCCTGAGAGGTTGCCGACCTTTTGCTGCTGGTCGCCGCCGCGGAAATTGAAAGAGGAGCAATAGGCTCTGGAGTTGACCTCGTGCTTGCCGAGCTTGATCACCTCGGCGCCGCCGGAAATCTCCTCCCACACGGTCTTGTCCGGATCGAGCGTGTCGCGGCTCTGGTCGACATAGCCGAGCTTGACCGTCTCGCCGATGCGGATCGAGCCGCCGTCGGGCTTTTCCTGACCCGTAAACATCTTGAAAAGCGTCGTCTTGCCGGCGCCGTTCGGGCCGATCACGCCGACGATGCCGCCGGGCGGCAGCTTGAAATCGAGCTTGTCGATCAGGAGTTCCTCGCCGAAGCCCTTCGACAGCCCCTCGACCTCGATAACGACGTTACCCAGCCGCTCGCCATGCGGAATGACGATCTGCGCGTCGGTCGGCCGCCTCTTGTCGGCGGCGTCGAGCAGCTCCTCAAAAGCCTTGATACGCGCCTTCGATTTCGATTGCCGCGCCTTGGGCGAGGAGGCGATCCACTCGCGCTCGCGGGAGATGGCGCGCTGGCGGGCGTCGTCCTCGCGGCCCTCCTGCTTCAGGCGCTTGGCCTTGGCGTCGAGATAGGCGGTGTAGTTGCCCTCATAGGGAATGCCGCGGCCGCGGTCGAGTTCGAGGATCCAGCCGGTGACATTGTCGAGGAAGTAGCGGTCGTGGGTGATGATCATCACGGCGCCCGGATAGGCGCGCAGGTGCTTTTCCAGCCAGCCGGTGGTCTCGGCGTCGAGATGGTTGGTCGGCTCGTCGAGGAGCAGAAGGTCCGGTTCGCGCAGGAGAAGCTGGCAGAGAGCGACGCGGCGGCGCTCGCCGCCCGAAAGCTTGGTCACGTCGGCGTCCTTCGGCGGGCAGCCGAGCGCATCCATCGCCATCTCGACCTGCTGTTCGAGGTCCCAGAGGTTCATCCGGTCCATCTCGTCCTGCAGATGCGCCGATTCGTCCGCCGTCTCGTCGGAATAGTTCATCATCAACTCGTTATAGCGGTCGATGATCGCCTGCTTGTGGGCGACGCCCGTCATAACATTGCCGAAGACGTCGAGGGCGGGATCGAGATCGGGCTCCTGCGGCAGATAGCCGACGGTCGCCCCTTCGGCGAGCCAGGCCTCGCCGGAATATTCCTTGTCGAGTCCGGCCATGATCCTGAGGACGGTGGATTTGCCGGCGCCGTTCGGGCCGAGAATGCCGATCTTGGCGTCGGGGTAGAAGGAGAGATGGACATTGTCGAGCACCTTCTTGGCGCCATAGGCCTTGGAGAGGCCCGACATGTGATAGATGAACTGGCGTGCCACGCGCGCTTTCCCATTGTCTGAAGGGGGTGGAGAGTTGGCCGGTATGTAAGGGATCATGCGGCGGGGGGCAATGGGAACGTTACGCCACTCGCCCAAAACAGCGCTCCTTCGCAGGAGAGGCACCCTCCTGAAGCCAACTGTCAGGAACGTGCCGGTTTATGCTTTTCCTTTCGCCGCGGACCGGCAGAATGGCGCGCGGAGAAACGCCCTTGCTGAAGCACATCATTTCCCTTGCCGATGCCCGGCGCATCTGGCTTGCCGCCCAGCGGCTCAACAGCCGAGCGCCATTCGGCGGCGGCGCGGAAGCCACCACCCGCGCCGTCGAACATCTCGGCTATGTCCAGATCGACACGATCAACGTCATCGAGCGCAGCCATCATCACATCCTCTACAGCCGCATCCCCGATTACGAACGCGCCCATCTGCACCGGGCGCAGACGGTGGACAAGACTGTTTTCGAATACTGGACGCATGCGCTGTCATATGTGCCGGTGCGCGACCTGTGTTTCTTCCTCGGCACGATGAAGGCGCGGACCGCCAAGCCGAGCAAATGGTATCAGGGCGTCACCAAGAAAGAGCGCGCCAAGGTGCTGTCGCGCATCCGCAAGGAGGGGCCGATCACCATCCGCGACATCGACGACGACGTGCTGATCGAGAAGGAACATCTCTGGGCAAGCCGCAAACCGTCGAAACGGGCGCTGCAAATGCTCTTCTATGAAGGCGTGCTGGCGATTTCCGAGCGCGCCGGCATGCTGAAGACCTATGAGTTGATGGACCGGCATTTCGGCTGGGACAAGCGCCCGAAGCCGGCGACCGGGAACCAGGTGGCCGAATATGTGCTCGACAGGGCCTTACGGGCGCAGGGGCTGGTCAGCCTCGATTCCGCCTGCCATCTCGACGCGCCGAAGAAGCCGCTCGTAAGGAAATTCATCGAACGGCGCGTCAGGAAGAAGAAACTTGTGCCTGTCGCGTTCGAGGGCGCCGGCAAGGTCCAGCACTGGGCGCGGCCGGAGATCTTCGACGCCTTGCCGGAAGTTGACGAAAGCCTCGTCCACATCCTCTCGCCCTTCGACCCGCTGGTGATCCAACGCAAACGGCTGGCGCTTTTCTTCGGCTACGACCACCGCTTTGAGGCCTATCTGCCGAAGGAAAAGCGCGTCTTCGGCTACTTCGCGCTGCCTGTGCTGATGGGCGACGAAATCGTCGCAGTGATCGACCTCAAGACCGACCGGCAGGAGAAAAAGCTCCTGATCCAGCAATGGACCTGGGTCGGCACGGGCGAGGAAACCCGCCACAAACGCGGGATCGAGGAGGAATTGGAGCGCTTCGAGCGGTTTCAGCTGGCGGAGTGAGTGCGCTCCTTATTTGCTCCGAGACTCCCACCCTTGTTCCTCCCCACAAGGGCGAGGAAGACGCCGGCGCCTCCGCCAAATCACCCGATGGTGACGCCTGCGGAGTGGCCGCAATGTTCCCCTCCCCCTTGCGGGGAGGGGTTAGGGGTGGAGGTTCCAGCAAAAAAACCCGTCTCCCCGGAAACAGCGATTCCCTACTCCGCTCCCGGCCGATCCACGATGCCCTTGTTGCAGCCGGCATTGCGCGTCGGCGCGGCTGCAAGCATCAGTTCGCCGAGTTTGCTGTCCGCTCCGATCGGCCCGGTCAGGCCGAGCGTCACTTCCGAGATCAGCCGCTTGTGTGTCTTGCGGTCGGTGATGCAGGAGACGCGGACACGCTCGCCCGCTCCCTCCCCGAAAGCCTTGTCGAAAGCGGAGCGGATTTCGTCGGATGTCAGTTCCTTGCCGGCATTGTCGGCGAAGAGCGCCCTCACCGGTGAGGCGTTCACCTGGTCGAGAAGCGCGATTTCCGTGGCGAAATAGGCCTGCTGGCTCTCGCCCGCGCAGGTGCCGTGCTTCAGCCATTCATGCCGGTCGAGATCGGATTGCGTTCCCGGCATCGCCCGGTCGAGCGCCTGGCGCGTAGAGGCGTCGAGTTTCACCTCCGGCAAATCCTGCCAATGGCCTGCCTTGTCCGTGCGCTTGTCGGCATCGCTCACCTTGCAATAGAAATTGCCGTAGGGTTGTGGCCACAGACCATGCAGCACCAGATGCGATCCCTGAAAACTTTGCGCCGTCTCCGCCGCGCATTCGGCCTTCTCGGGCCGGGTGGCGCAGAAGGACGGCTCCCAGGCGACCGCGAAGACATATGCCGGCTTGCCGGATGCCTTTGCGCTCTGCCCTTTGGGAGTGCGCGGCGTCACGCTCGCGCCGACGAGATGGCCGCAATTGACAGCGACCCAGCGGAAATCCGGCTTGGCGCCCGGAACGCGGATCCAGTAATGCGTCGGCGGCGTCTTGTTGCCGGCGAGAAGATCATAGCTTTGCCCGGCCTCGACGCTGACATTGCCCGGATTCTTGGCCGTCTTGATCGTCTGCGTCGCCGGACAGGAGGAATCGGCGACGAAGGTGCCGCTCATCCTGACTTCGGCATGCGCCGCCATAGCCGAAAGGACGACAAAAGCCAGACCGACAAGAAATCTTCCGTACATGCGCCCCTCACCTTGTCCTAAGCCTTCCGCCCCCGCGGCCGGCCGGCACAAGATTGCGGCTTGCGCGAACCAATGCAAGTGTGATTCCGCAATACGGAACCGCCATTGGCATGCCTTTCGACGAACAGCACTTTCTTAAGACACCTAGCGGCGCGACGCTGAATCTCTTTGTGAAAAAAGCCCGGCAAGCGGCGCGCGCTGTTATTCAAATCAACCATGGGCTGGCGGAACATGCCGGACGCTATGCGGCCTTCGCCGACTTCCTGGCGGAACGCGGCTTCCATGTCTATGCGCAGGATCATCGCGGCCATGGCCGCACGAAGGCGCAGGATGCGCTACCGGGGATGTTTGCCCGCAAGGACGGCGTGAGGAAGGTCGTCGCCGATGTCGCTTCCGTCCACGACCTCATCAGCGCCGAGCACCCCGGCCTGCCGGTCATCGTCTTCGGCAGGTCGATAGGCGCGCTGATCGCGCTCTCTTTCCTGCGTGAACGCGCGCGGCCGGTGGTAGGCGTAGCGATCTGGGATTATCCCGAGGAAAACCGCCTTTTCGTCCATACGGCACGCCTGCTGCTCGCATGGGAGCGTTTCCGTCTCGGATCGGACGCGCCGTCGCATTTCCTGCGCCATTTTGTGAGCGACCGGGCGGGAGAAGCGTGCGAAGTCCCCCCACTCCGTCCGCTCCGCGGCCACCTCTCCCCCACATCCGTGGGGGAGAGGAAGGGAGCGAGGCGCGGCAGCCGTCCCTTCCTCTCCCCCGTCGAGCGGGGGAGAGGTGGCGCGCGAAGCGCGACGGAGTGTGTGTCGACTGTCGCATATGATCGCCCCCGGGCAGTCGGGGAGGCTTTCACTGCCGTCCCGCTCTGCGGCTGGCCGCCGACAATATCGTTGTGGAGCGATATGTTCGCCATGACGGACGAGCTATCGAAACCAGGCGCGTTCGACCGCATCTCCCTTGATCTTCCCCTTTATCTGGCCGGAGGCGAAAGGCTTGTGGAGCGCTTGCGGCGAAGAGGCTTTTCGAATCTCATTTCTGGATCTTATCCCGAAAACCGGCAGGACTGGTTGAACGAACCGGACGGCACGCAAGCCATGCAGGATTTCGCGGCATGGATCGACCATGGCGTGCTTGAGACGTGACAGCCGGCTTTCCTTTCTGCTAGGCACGGTCCATTCGTTTTGAGGCTGCCCGATGTCCCAATCACCCCTTGCCGGCGTCCGCGTCATTGAACTTGCCCGCATTCTCGCCGGGCCGTGGGGCGGCCAGCTCCTGGCCGATCTCGGCGCCGACGTCATCAAGGTCGAAAACCCGAAAGGCGGCGACGATACGCGCAGTTGGGGGCCGCCCTTCGTCATGGGTAAGGACGGCGAAAATCTTTCTGCCGCCTATTACCACTCGACCAACCGGGGCAAGCGCTCCATCGCGGTCGATTTCAGTACGCCGGAAGGCGCCGAGACCATCCGGAAGCTCGTCGCCACCGCCGATGTGCTGATCGAAAATTTCAAGGTTGGCGGCCTCAGGAAATACGGCCTCGATTATGAAAGCCTGAGGGAAATCAATCCCCGTCTCGTCTATTGTTCGATCACCGGCTTCGGCCAGACTGGTCCCTACGCGTCGCGCGCGGGCTACGATTTCATCATCCAGGGCATTGGCGGGCTGATGTCGATCACCGGTGAGCCCGGCCGCGAGCCGCAGAAGGTCGGCGTCGCCGTCTCCGACATCTTCACCGGGCTCTATTCCGTCATCGCCATACAGGCGGCGCTGCGCCATGCCGAAAAAACCGGCCAGGGACAGCATATCGACATGGCGCTTCTCGATACGCAATGCTCGATCCTCGGCAACCAGAACCTCAACTATCTCGTTTCAGGCAAAGCGCCCGTGCAGATGGGCAATGCCCATATGAACATCGCGCCCTATGAGGTGCTGCCGGTCGAGGACGGCCACATCATTCTTGCAATCGGCAATGACGGCCAGTTCCAGCGCTTCTGCAAGGTCGTCGGCATGCCCGAACTTGCGGAGGATGCCGATTTCGCCACCAATCCGGCGCGCGTCGCCAACCGTGTGCGGCTGCGCGAAATTCTCGTGGCTAAACTTGCAACGATCGCCCGCGACGACTTGCTGCCGAAACTCGACAAGGCCGCCGTCCCGGCAAGCCCGATCAACAATATCGCCGAAATGTTCGCCGATCCGCAGATCCTCGCGCGCGGCATGCGCATGGATCTTGCCGATTCCGACGGCAATCTTTTGCCCTCCGTTCGCGCGCCGATGGTGATGTCCGAAACGCCCCTGCGCTATGAGCGGCCTTCGCCTCGGCTTGGAGAGCATACGGAAGAAATCCTCGCGGAACTCGAAGGGAAAGCGGAATGAAGACCGGCGGTCAACTCGTCGTCGAGGCGCTGGAGGCGAATGGCGTCGAACGCGTCTATTGCGTGCCGGGCGAAAGCTATCTCGCCGTCCTCGACGCGCTTCACGATTCGAGGATCGAGACCATCGTCTGTCGCCAGGAAGGCGGCGCGGCGATGATGGCGGATACGCATGGCCGCCTGACCGGCCGACCCGGCATCTGCTTCGTCACGCGCGGTCCCGGCGCCACCAACGCCTCGGCCGGCATCCATATCGCCATGCAGGATTCCATTCCCATGATCCTGTTCATCGGCCAGATCGCGCGGAAGGCGCGCGACCGCGAAGCCTTCCAGGAAGTCGATTACCGCGCCTTCTATGGCCCGCTCGCCAAATGGGCGACCGAGATCGACGATCCGGCGCGCATTCCCGAGATCGTCACGCGCGCCTTCGCGGTGGCGACTTCGGGCCGGCCCGGCCCGGTCGTCGTCGCGCTGCCAGAGGACGTGCTGACCGAGGGAGCGGACGCGCCGGCGGCGCAAGCCTATACGCCGGTCGAGACCGCGCCCGGCGAAGCCGCGATGGCGGAACTGGCCGACCTGCTTTCCAAGGCGAAGCGACCCTTCGCCATTCTCGGCGGCGCCCGCTGGAACGAACAGGCGTTCGCGGATTTCCACGCCGCGGCGGAAGCCTGGGCTCTGCCGGTCGGGGTCTCATTCCGGCGGCAGATGCTGTTCGACCATCTTCACCCGAACTACGCGGGTGATGTCGGCATCGGCATCAATCCGAAGCTCGCCGCCTACATCAAGGAAAGCGATCTGGTGCTTCTGGTCGGCGGCCGCTTCGGTGAAATGCCCTCCTCCGACTACACGCTGCTGAAGAGCCCTTACCCCGACCAGACGCTGGTCCATATTCATGCCGACGCCAACGAGCTTGGCCGTGTCTATAAGCCGACGCTCGCCATCAACGCCTCGGCGTCGGCTTTCGCTGAGGCCTTCGCCAAGCTGAAACCGGCTTCCGCGCCAGTCTGGGCGCAAAATACGGCCACGCTGCACGAGAATTATCTCGACTGGTCGACGCCGCCGGCAAGCGGCCCCGGCCCGGTCCATATGGGGCCAATCATGGATTATCTGGAGAAAACGCTTCCCGAGGACGCGATCATCACTAACGGCGCGGGAAACTATGCGACTTGGGTGCATCGCTTCCACCGTTTCCGCCGCTTCGGCACCCAGGCCGCCCCGACTTCCGGCTCGATGGGCTTCGGGACGCCGGCGGCGGTCGCCGCGAAAGGGCTTTTCCCGGACCGCATGGTCATCGCCTTCGCCGGCGATGGCTGTTTCCTGATGAACGGGCAGGAATTCGCCACCGCCATGCGTTATTCGCTGCCGATCATCGTCATCATCGTCAACAACGGCATCTACGGCACGATCCGTATGCATCAGGAGCGGGAATATCCTGGGCGGGTCTCCGGAACGGGCCTCACCAATCCGGACTTCGCCGCCCTTGCGCGCGCCTATGGCGGCCATGGCGAGACGGTCGAGAAGACGGAGGATTTCGCCCCCGCCTTCGAGCGGGCCCGCAAATCCGGCAAGCCGGCCATCGTCGAGATCAGGCTCGACCCGGAAGCCATCACGCCCACGCGGACGCTGAGCCAGATTCGGGGGAAATAGGCAGTCGGTAGATTGGCAATCGGCAGTCGGGTCGTCAGAGATCACATGACACGACTGGCCAAATGAACCCATGTCCGACCTGCCGACCGCCAACCTGCCGACTGCCCAATGCCGATTGCCGATTGCCTGTTGCCGATCTCCCAGTGGCCTTGCCCGGCTTTCGATGCTATGAGGCGCCGAATTTTTTTCTTCGGATCTCATGAGTTCATCTGAAAAGCCTCAGATTTCGGTCGTTATCCCATGCCGCAACGAGCAGGAAAACCTCGCTTTCCTGCTCGACGAGGTGGAAGCGGCGCTGGCCGGCCGCGATTTTGAAATCATCGTTGTGGATGACGGATCGACAGACGGCACCCACGCCGCCGTGACGGAGCGCATGAGGGTTCCCGGTTCCGCCGTTCGGCTCGTCACTCATGACCGCTCGGCCGGGCAATCGGCGGCCGTGCGATCGGGCGTCTTCGCGGCGCGTGGCGAGATCGCGGTGACGATCGACGGCGACGGCCAGAACGATCCGGCCTATATCCCGAAGCTGGTGGACGCCCTTCTTTCCGCCGGTCCGAAGGCCGGCATCGCCGCCGGCCAGCGCCTGAAGCGCACGGATACGAAGCTCAAGCAATTCTCCTCCCGTTTCGCCAACGGCCTGCGGGAGGGGGTCCTGCATGACGGCACGCGCGATTCCGGCTGCGGTCTGAAGGCGGTTCCGGTCGTACTCTTCCGGCAATTGCCCTATTTCGACGGATGGCATCGCTACCTGCCGGCGCTGGTGCTGCGCGAAGGCTTTTTTGTCGTGCATATCGACGTGGTCGACCGGCAGCGCCGCCATGGAAAATCCAATTACGGCATTCTCGATCGGGGCTTGCGTGGCATTCTCGACCTTTTCGGCGTCTGGTGGCTCAGGCGGCGGCGCAAAACCGTGCCGATGATCGATGAGGTGCGCCCGTGACCGGTACGATCACCCATCTCTTCGACTGGTTCTACCGGGTCTTCATCCTGCAATTCAACGCCTGGATCCTGCTCGGCTTTATCGCGCAGGCCTTCTTCTCTATGCGCGTCCGAGTGCAATGGATCGCATCGGAAAAGGGCAAACGCTCCGTCGTCCCCGTCGCCTTCTGGTTCTTTTCGCTGGGTGGCGGCGCGCTTCTTTTCATCTACGCGATCAAGCGGCAGGATCCGGTCTTCATCGCCGGCCAGGGGCTTGGCCTCGTCATCTATATCCGCAATCTCTGGCTGATCGCCAATGAGAAACGCGCTTCGATGGACAAGGTGGATTGAGCACAATGGACGCCGCGCTGCGTTCTCCTTCTTTGGCGATGGAGCAGCGCAGCCTCGGCATTGCGCGTCATGCCCTGCTTTTCCTGGTCTGCCTGTTCGCCTTCCTGCCGGGCATTTCGACCCTGCCGCCAACGGACCGTGATGAATCGCGCTTCGTGCAATCGACCAAGCAGATGGTCGAGACCGGCAATTATGTCGATATCCGCTTGCAGCAGGAAGCCCGCTATAAGAAACCGATCGGCATCTACTGGCTGCAATCCGCCGCCGTTCTCCTGAGCGGCGATGGCCCGCAGGCGCCAATCTG
>JBQCEL010000008.1:0-21466 GCA_051960255.1 Rhizobiaceae bacterium | reverse complement strand
CCGCGTGCCGATCTCGGGCGTGGTCGGGACGCGTGTTTCCTGGGATCGGAAGAAAACCAATGCCGCGCGCGGCGATTGGTGGGCCTGCTGTCCCTTCCATGGCGAGAAGACGCCGAGCTTCCATTGCGAGGACAGGCGCGGCCGCTATCATTGTTTCGGCTGCGGCGTTTCAGGCGACCATTTCCGCTTTCTGACCGAGCTTGACGGGATGAGCTTCCCCGAAGCCGTGGAACGGGTGGCGGAGATGGCGGGCGTCCCCATGCCCGAGCGCGACCCGGAGACCGAGCAGCGCGAGAAGCAGCGCGCCAGCCTGCATGACGTGATGGAACTCGCGGTTCGCTTCTTCCAGGAGAAGCTGCAAGCGTCGGAAGGGGCGAAAGCGCGCGCCTATCTGCGCGACCGGGCGCTGACGCCGGCAACGCAGCAGGCATTCCGCCTCGGCTATGCGCCGGACAGCCGCAATGCGCTCAAGGAATTCCTTGCCTCGAAGAACGTCGCCAAGGAACAGATGGAAGCCTGCGGCCTCCTCGTCTTCGGACCCGACATTCCGGTTTCCTATGACCGCTTCCGCGACCGCATCATGTTTCCAATCGAGGATGCGAAAGGGCGGGTTATCGCTTTCGGCGGCCGGGCCTTGTCGGCGGACGTGCCGGCCAAATATCTCAATTCACCGGAAACCGAACTCTTCCACAAGGGCAATGTCCTTTACAATTTCGCCCGCGCCCGCAAGGCGCAAGGCAAGGACGGCACGATCATCGCCGTCGAGGGCTATATGGATGTCATAGCGCTCACGCAGGCGGGTTTCGGCAATGCGGTGGCGCCCCTTGGTACGGCGCTGACGGAAAACCAGCTCGAACTTCTGTGGCGGATGACCGGCGAGCCCGTGCTCTGTTTCGACGGCGACCAGGCGGGCCTGCGCGCCGCATGGCGGGCGGCCGAACTGGCGCTGCCGCTGATTCAGCCTGGCCGCACCGCGCGTTTCGCGCTGTTGCCGGAAGGGCAGGATCCGGACGACATCGTGCGCCGTTCAGGGAAGGGCGCCTTTGCGGCCGTTCTGGAAGAAGCGCGGCCGCTCGCAGAGCTGTTGTGGATGCGCGAGACGCAGGGCCGGACATTCGAGACGCCGGAACGGCGCGCCGAACTCGACAAACGGCTACGGGACCTCACAAGCCGCATCCGCGACGAAAGCGTTCGATATCATTACCAGCAGGACATGCGCGAACGGGCGCAGAGCTTTTTCGGCGCGCCGAAGGATCGCTTCCGCTCGACAAAGGGTGGCCGGGAAAATTGGAAAGGCAGGTCTGGAGGCGCTTCCGGTCGTCTGACTATGACGGAGAGCCTGGCACGTTCCGCCATGATCAAGGTCATTCCCTCGAAGCCGCTGCTTCGGGAAGCGGCGCTCCTGATGGCGCTCGTCAACTACCCCTCACTGTTCCATGAAAACAGCGATCTGGTGGCGGCGCTTCATTTCGAAAACCCGCATATAGCGGACCTTCATCGAACGATCGTTGATATCTATGCGACCGAGCCGGCGGAAACGCGCGAGGAGGTGATTACGGCGATCGCCTCTCGCAATCTTAAGGCTGCTGTCGACTCCCTCAGTCAGCAATTGAAGGGCTGCTATCACTGGGTCGCAGGCGAGAACGCCGCGCTCGAAGACGCGCGCGAGGGGTTTCTGCAGGCGTTGGCGTTGTTTTCGCGTTCGCGGGAGCTCAAGCAACACAGCGCCGAACTGCAATCATCCCTCGCCGAGGCGATCGAGGCGGGAGACGAGAAGCTGACGGTGCATCTGGTCGAAGCGCTGAAACTGAACCGGGAAGAGATCGCCAACCTTGAAAAGCAGGAAGCCTTGCTTGAAGGCTTTGGCGTCCTTTCAGGGCGGGCAGGCGGCTGAGTCGGGCGGTCCAACGACTTCGAACAGCTGCCGCCATTCCATATACGGCGTTCTCTTTCCGAATCAGAACCGCAGGCGCTCACCCTTGCAGCTTTTTGTCGGCTCGCCATATATGGGGCAGTTTAGCGTGCAAAAATCAAGTTCCGCGCCGAGGCACGTCAATTGATTCGCTTTTTTTAAGCGAATCGTGGCAGAGCCGCTTGACCTGCCGCCAGAATGACGGAATCAGGACGATTCGGGAATATCGATGCTGGACTTCAGTGTCGAGCAGCGTGGGATGGGTCCTCCGCGGGCCTGGTTTGGACGGAGATAACCGCCGCCCTATATGTCGTGTCAGCACCGGTTCGCGCCGGCTCCGGCAAGGGCGTTGTTTGCTGGCATGGTAAAGAATGGCGGCTAGCCGAGTTTGCGCGCCGTAGCAAGCTGTGAGCGCAAGGCAATCGGCCCTTGGAGAAATAAGTATGGCGACGAAGGAAAAGGAAGAGGTCGAAACGGAACGCGAGGGCACCACCGACGGCCCGCTTCTCGACCTTTCCGACGACGCGGTCAAGAAGATGATCAAGGCCGCGAAAAAGCGCGGCTATGTTACGATGGACGAACTGAATTCCGTCCTGCCGTCCGAAGAGGTCACGTCCGAGCAGATCGAGGACACGATGGCGATGCTCTCTGATATGGGCATCAATGTCGTCGAGGACGACGAAGCGAGCGACGACAATGATTCCTCGTCCGATGCCGAGGAGGAATCGACCGAACTTGCCGAGCAGACCGGAACCGCGGTTGCAGCTACCGTAACCAAGAAGGAACCGACGGACCGCACCGACGACCCGGTCAGGATGTATCTGCGCGAGATGGGCTCGGTCGAACTGCTCTCCCGCGAGGGCGAGATCGCCATCGCCAAGCGGATCGAGGCCGGCCGCGAGACGATGATCGCGGGCCTGTGCGAAAGCCCGCTCACCTTCCAGGCGATCATCATCTGGCGCGACGAACTGAACGAAGCCAAGATCCTGCTGCGCGAGATCATCGACCTGGAGGCGACCTATGCCGGCCCCGAGGCCAAACAGGCGCCGGTGATCGCGCCGCGCGAGGAGGACGGAAAGCCGGCGGAAGACCCCAAGGCGGCGCGCCGTCAGCGCGAGGAAGACGACATCACCAATGTCGGCGGCGAAACGCGCCCTGAGGAAGACGACGAGGAGGACGACGAGGCGAACCTGTCGCTGGCCGCCATGGAGGCGGAACTCAGGCCGCAGGTCATGGAAACGCTCGACCTCATCGCGGATACCTATCGCAAGCTGCGGAAGCTGCAGGACCAGCAGGTCGAGAACCGTCTTGCCGCCATCGGCACGCTGTCGCCGAGCCAGGAGCGCCGCTACAAGCAGCTCAAGGAAGAACTGATCCGCGCGGTGAAGTCGCTGTCGCTCAACCAGAACCGCATCGAGGCTTTGGTCGAGCAACTCTACGATATCAACAAGCGTCTCGTGCAGAACGAGGGCCGCCTGCTCAGGCTGGCGGAGAGCTACGGCGTTCGTCGCGAGGAATTTCTCAAGGAATATCAGGGCACGGAACTCGATCCGAACTGGATGCGCTCCATCTCCAATCTCGCCGGCAAGGGCTGGAAGGAGTTCACGCGCAACGAGAAGGAGACGATCCGCGACATCCGCTCCGAAATCCAGAACCTCGCAACCGAGACGGCGATCTCGATCGCGGAGTTCCGCAAGATCGTCAATCAGGTGCAGAAGGGCGAGCGCGAGGCCGCCATCGCCAAAAAGGAAATGGTCGAAGCCAATCTGAGGCTCGTTATCTCCATTGCCAAGAAATACACGAACCGCGGGTTGCAATTCCTTGATCTCATCCAGGAAGGTAATATCGGCCTGATGAAGGCGGTGGACAAGTTCGAGTATCGTCGCGGCTACAAGTTCTCCACCTATGCGACATGGTGGATCAGGCAGGCGATCACCCGTTCGATCGCCGACCAGGCCCGCACGATCCGCATCCCGGTGCACATGATCGAGACGATCAACAAGATCGTCCGCACCTCGCGCCAGATGCTGCACGAGATCGGCCGCGAGCCGACGCCGGAGGAACTGGCCGAGAAGCTCGCCATGCCGCTGGAAAAAGTGCGCAAGGTCTTGAAGATCGCGAAGGAGCCGATCAGCCTCGAGACCCCGGTGGGCGACGAGGAGGATAGCCATCTCGGCGATTTCATCGAGGATAAGGGCGCGATCCTGCCGATCGACGCGGCGATCCAGGCCAATCTCAGGGAGACTACGACCCGTGTGCTGGCCTCGCTGACGCCGCGCGAGGAGCGCGTGCTCAGGATGCGCTTCGGCATCGGCATGAACACCGACCATACGCTTGAAGAGGTTGGTCAGCAGTTCTCGGTGACGCGGGAACGTATCCGCCAGATCGAGGCCAAGGCGCTCCGCAAGCTCAAGCATCCAAGCCGTAGCCGCAAGCTGAGGAGCTTTTTGGACAGCTGATCCTAGATCGTTCGGCCCTCGTTCACGCGACGGCCGAATTGTTGATCGATCGGCGAATGCCGGCAGACTTTATTCTCTCTACCAGCATCTGTTCAAACGCGGCCTTGATGCGCATGACATATGGAGTCTTGTAGTCGAAGCCCTCATTGCGCAGATGAATCAGCATCGAGGCGTTGACCTCGAAGATCACGACTTTGCCGTCCCGGTCGAGAGAACAGTCGATGCCGAAATAGTCGAGGCCGATGCGGCGGCGAACCTCCTCAAGAGCAGCCATTCCCTTCCGGCCGAAAACCCGTTGCGGATGCTCCAGGAAGGCCTGCTCCTCCTTTCGCATCCACTCGATCTCCCTCATTCGCGTCGATGCGTGATGCACCTTCCATCCGTCGCCGATCGCCAGATGATAGGGGAGAATCTCCTCGCCGACGAAGATGAAGCGGTATTTGCGGAAGTGACCGTCGGCTGAGCCGTAGTCGACATAGTCCGTAAGGTAGAGCGGTCGGTCTCCCGCCTCCTCCGCGAACCGCATCAGTGCTTCCGGCTCGCTGACCAGTTCCATCATTTCGCCGCCATGCATGCCGGCGTGCCGGACGATCAAAGGCGTGCTTGACGCAGCGTCGGCCGGGAATCTTTGGCGCACTTCACCGGCGTCGATACGGATCGTCACCGGCATTACCGTGTCCGCAATTCCGGCAAGGCGTCGCGCAATCATTTCCCTGTCCGTGCCGAGGATCAACTGGGGAGAATTGATCACCGGTCTTTCCTGTGCATTTACGAAATCGGCCGCGGCCATAATCGCTTGGCGCCCGTTGTCGGGTTCGGAAACCAGATTGACGATGATATCAACCTTCGCCGTCAAATCGCGTGGACTCTCATAGCGATGATCCGGCATGACGATGAGAAGGTCGGCGTCAAGGGTTGATCCCTTGATCAGGTCTTCATAGGGAGTGTTGCCGCCGAGAGGCGAAAAGAGCATGAGCACCCGAAAGACGGGAGGCCGCTTCGTAGAAGGGTAGCTTTTTGCCACGCCTTTTTCCGCGACGGCGAGAAAGCGTTGGCGCGCCGCGCCGGCATTGCCGAGATCGAGTTCGGCATAGCCGCAAACCAGCAACAAGCCGCGATTGTCGCGATCGAGATTCAGCGCTGCTTGGGCGCATTGCAACGCCTCGGCGGCGCGCCCGGCCTCCTTCAATGCGTGCGCCTTGTTACACAGGCAAGGAAAATCCGATGGCGCAAGCGACAGGCCCCTGTCATAGGCCGCGATCGCTTGCTCGAAATGGCCGTCCTTCTGGAAAAGATCGCCGAGAAGCGCCCAGGATGACGCTTCGTCCGGGGAAAGTCGACAGCAGCGCACTGCCGCCTCGATCGCTTCGGGCATATTCCCGAGCGCATCGAGCACGCCGGCGCGCCTCGCGAAGGCGGCGCCGTAATCGCGTTTCAGCGCTATAGCCTTGTCGAGGCTTGCCAGCGCGTCGGCATATTCTCCAAGCTCCGCCCGAACGGCGCCCTGATGATACCACGTCGCGGCGTCGCCGGGATCGAGCGCGAGAGCCTTTTCGTAGGAGAGCGCGGCCCGCTGCAAATCGCCCGCTGTGTGCAAGGCCATCGAAAGGCCCGTCATTGCCGCGGCATTCGCGGGCTTCAGGGCAAGCGCCGCCTCGAACCAGGGGATCGCCTCACGCGCCCGTTCGGCCTGAAGCAGCAGCAGCGCAAGCGTGTGGGAGGCAATGGCGTCCTGGCGCACGCGCGCGCCTTCGGCGAGAAGCATCGCGATAGCCCCGCCATAGTCGCCGGCGCCCATCAGGCCGGCGACACGACCCAGCACCACGGGAAAGGGCGGAACGGCCGGCGACGAGAGGGCGGGAGAATGGTCCATGGCAGAGGATTCGAGCATAGGATCGACGCGAGTGAGAAGTAGCGGAGAGGCCTTGCCCTAGGCTGACCATCGCGCGCATGAGATGAAGCCGAATACCACTTCCGGCGGAATTGCCGTGTCGTCCTGTCCGGCGGATAATCCTTGCGTCGAGCGGAGGGCGTCGAAACGGCGCCTGATCGGAGCTGGGCCTCCGTGGCGGCGCCAGGGAGGTGCGCCATGGCATCGACTTACATCATCCTCGTAAACTGGACGGATCAGGGCCTGAAATCGGTACGGGAGTCCGCCAGCCGTCTTGATGCAGCCAAGAAAGCGATCGGTTCGATGGGCGGCCGCTTCGTCTCCTTCTTTCTGACGATGGGGGAATATGACCTCGTCGCCGTCTGCGAGGCCCCGGACGACGAGGCGATGGCCCGCTTTTCCCTCGGACTTGCCCGTCAAGGCAATGTGCGGGCTAAAACACTGAAGGCATTCCCTGAGGAGACCTATCGCAAGATCATCGCGGAGGCGCCGTGATTCGAAACGGCGTCGTTTCATGACGACAGACGTCGCATCGACGAACGATGCTCAACCTTCTCCGGCCACGACTTCAGCGATCCTGGTCGGCGGTATCATCATGGGGATGTCGGCTTTGGGTTGTTGCGGTATTTATCGAAACGGCCGAAATGCGGGCGCTAAGTGTTCTAGCGTCCTTATAGCTTGAGTGTAGCGTGGATGCCGCTAGTCTCTCGGCATGGGCGGGACGGGCAGCAACTTCGATTTTCTGGAGGGACATAGTTCCCGGCTAGCCAAGCTCGGCCGGGTGGGAGAGCGATATTACGCCGATGATCCTCCCACGGCGCTCGTCAAAATGAGGCAGTTCGCCGCGCTCACCGCCAAACAGGTGGCGGCGCGATATGCCCTCTACGATGACGCCCGTATGTCGTTCGACGACGTGCTGCGCGCACTTCGCTCTCGTTCGGTTCTCCAACGGGAAATCGCCGATCTTTTCTATCCCTTGAAACGAACAGGCAATCTCACCGCGCACGCAGACAAGGGTGGAGGCCGCGATTGTCGCCAAAGCGTTCCGGGGCGAGCTCGTGCCGCAGAATCCGAACGACGAGCCGGCGAGCGTGCTTCTGGAGCGCATCCGCGCGTCCCGCGCCTTGGCGCCGAAGGTCAAACGGGGCAGGCGAGCCAAAATTTAGATAGCAATGCCGCGCTGGCAGAGGGGGGAAAATGCCACTTTTTACCACAACCAATTATCCGATCACTGGACTGATTGAAGGTATCGACCTTGGCCAGATCGGATTGCCGGAACTGCAACGGCCCTTCGTGTGGCCGAACGTCAACGTCCGCAATCTCTTCGATTCGCTTTACAAGGGCTTCCCTGCTGGGTTCCTGCTCTTCTGGAAGACCGGCGCCGAGGGCGCGGCGCTGAGGGGGATCGGCGCCGGCAACGAGAAGGCCGTGCCGGAAACGGCCATTGTCGACGGACAGCAGCGGCTGACCTCGCTCTACGCCGTGGTCAAGGGCGCGGAGGTGCTGCGCGCCAACTTCAAAAAGGAGCGCATCCGCATCGCCTTCAGTCCACTCACCGAGAAATTCGAGGTGACCGACGCCGCGATCCTCAAGGACAAGAGCTTCATCCCGGACATCTCGGAGCTATGGAAGGCCGAGACCGACCTGTTCAGCATCGCCAACAACTATGTCGAGCAACTGTCGGCCGTCAGGCAACTGACGCCCGAGCAGATCAAGCATGCTCAATCGGCGATCAGCAAGCTGCACAACCTGCTCAGCTACCAATTCGTCGCTCTCACGTTGGCATCCAGTGTGGATGCGGAAACGATCGCCGAGGTGTTCGTCCGCATCAATGGCGAAGGCAAGAAACTGAACCAGGCCGACTTCATCATGACGCTGATGTCGGTGTTCTGGGATCAGGGACGGACGGAACTGGAGAAATTTGCGCGTGAGGCCACGCGGCCGTCCGATCGTCGGGCCTCATCCTACAACCACTTCATCAAGCCGGCCCCCGACCAGATGCTTCGCGCGACCATCGGCCTCGGTCTCAAGCGTGCTCGCCTTGAGAACGTCTACGCCGTCCTGCGCGGCCGCGACGCGGTGACCGGAAAGGACGATCCGGCGAAACGCGATGAGCAATTCGCACTGCTGGCAAAGGCACAGGACCAGGCACTCAACCTCGCTAACTGGCATCATTTCCTGAGCGCTCTCAAGCTTGCGGGCTACCGCAGCGAGAAGATGATCAGCTCGCAGACCGCGATCATCTACAGCTACGTGCTCTATCTCATCGGCATCTGCGATTTCGGTATCGACAAGAGCGCCATGCGGCAGGCGGTGGCCGAGTTCTTCTTCATGGCGGCGCTGACGGGCCGCTACACCACGTCGCCGGAAACGCGGTTCGAGTCCGACCTCGCGCAGATCCGTGGCATCAAGACGGGCGAGGATTATCTCGGTCGGCTGCGCGAGATGGCGGGAACCGTGCTGACCAAGGACTACTGGGAGATTACGCTGCCGAGCGCGCTTGCGACATCCGCCGCGCGAAGCCCGTCCCTTTTCGCCTATCAGGCGGCGCTGATGAGGCTGGACGCTCTCGCCCTCTATTGCCCAATCAAGATCGCCAGCCTTGTCGATCCGGCGGTGAGCGGCACGAAAGCGTCGCTGGAACAACATCATCTCTTCCCGCGCGGTTACCTGAAGACCCTCGAAATCACCGAAACCGCGCAGGTCAACCAGATCGCCAACTTCGCTCCGGTGGAATGGCCGGAGAACATCAAGATCGGAGCGAAGCCACCAGCCGAATATGTTCCTGCGCTCGACGCAAAGCTGGACGGCAAGGAGCGCGAGGCGATGTATTTCTGGCATGCGCTGCCGCATCTGTGGTGGGAACTCGACTACGAAACCTTCCTCAAGGAACGCCGTGTCAGGATGGCTCGGGTCATCCAGCGGGCATGGGAAGAATTGACGGCTGGCGCCAAAGACAAGGCGGCGCCGCCAACCCCGACTGTAGAGCAGATCATTCTTGGTGGGGAAACCGACTCGGTCGAGTTCAAGTCGACGCTGCGAACCAACCTTCACACCGGACAGATGGACGACAAGATGCAGCTATCGGTGCTGAAGACCATCGCTGGATTCCTGAACAACAATGGCGGCACCTTGCTGATCGGCGTCGCCGATGACGGGGAAGTGCTCGGGCTGGACGCAGACAATTTTCCTAACGAAGACAAGTATGGACTGCACCTGGTGAACCTGGTCGCCGATCGGATAGGCCAGATATTCCTTCCCTATGTGCACGCTCATTTCAAGGACCAGGAGGACAAGCGGATCCTGGTTGTGCGTTGCGAGCGGGGGCCGAAGGCGGCATTCGTCAAGGACGGCGCCCTCCAGCGCTTCTATGTTCGGGGCGGCAACGCGACCACGGAACTCCAGGGCATCGCCATCACCGACTACGTCAAGAAGCGGTTCGAGTGAACTCCGGAGGATCCAGGTCAGCTGATCTTGTCGTGTGAGCCAGCGTGGCCCAACCGCAGTAACGAGAGAAGACTAAAGGGGGCCAAAAATGTCCGATGCAGTCATTGTTGAAGAAACTGATTCCATCACACGGCAGCAACTTGATCCATTCCAACAACGCTTCTGCCATGCGCCCCCGGGCAATCTGCGCCTGCTAGCACCGGCCGGCAGCGGCAAGACCCAATCTCTGCTCTGGCGATGCCTGGAGCTTTATTGCCGCGCCGACGGGAAGGGCCGCTTTGTGATCGTGACTTTCACGCGTGCCGCGCGGGACGAACTCCGCGCCAGGCTTGCCAGCAGAGAGTTCGCCGAGGTGGCCGGCGCGGTCGAGGTGGTGACGCTCAACGGTTGGGGCTTCAAACGCCTTCGGGCGAACCATCATGCCCCGCGCCTGATAGTCACCGAATTCGACAAGAGCAGCTTCGTGCGCAACACCCTTCAGCCGGTGTGGAAACAGCATGAGCCGATCAGAAAGGCCATGGAAGCACGTCAGTACACCGTCGAGAAGATCCTGGTGAACCTCATCGAACGGCTCAAATCGCTGGGCTTCGACCATGAGGCCCAATCGGCCGGCCCCGCTCACGACCAGATCGATTTCCTCATGGAACTCGGCCTGCTTTGGCAGGTCGAGGGCATGATCGACCAGCTTGCGGAAAACGAGATACTGCCGGACAGGCGGCTCGAAACCTTCGTCGATGAGATTCTCCCGTTCTGGGCCGAAAGTTGCGCGACCATGATCAGCCAAGCGCTGTTTACGCTCGAGGACCAGAAATACGTCGCCTTTCTCGACTTGCGGCGGCAGATGGCGGAGGGGCGCTTTCCGACAGGGGGATCGCGCTACAGCCATGTGCTTGTCGACGAGTTCCAGGACATCAATCCACTCGACCTGAACCTCATCCGGAAGATTGTCGATCTCAACAAGGCCGACCTGACGATCGTCGGCGACGATGATCAGGCGATCTTCGAGTGGCGCGGTGCGACGCCACACTTCATTCTGAACCCGGATCGATACTTCCAGCGCAGCTTCGGCACTTACATCCTGGAGCGCAATTATCGTTGCCCGCGCAACCTGGTGACCGCCTCCCAAAAGCTCATCGTCAACAACAAGCGACGGGAGCCTAAGCGGGTGGAAGCGATGCAACAGGTGCACGCTGACGTCGAGGTCATCTCGCGCGACAAGTTCGTGGAATCGATCGACGACGTGATGGCGGAGGTGCGGAACTTCCTTACCGGGCAGCGCGCCGGGACCCGGCTCGCGATCTTGTCCCGAAAACGCGCCCAGCTCATCCCCTATCAGGTACTGATGGCGAGTGAGAACCTGCCATTTTGCGCAGCCGAAGACCTGCAGGTATTTATGAGCGGCGCGTTCGAAAAGCTGCAGCGGGCACTAAAGACCTGCGCGATGGCGCGCGCGGCTTTCCGTTCTCCTTCATTGATCGACGACATCCTGGAACTCTGCAATCTTGTGAAGCGCTACCCGCTGAAGAAGGCTGAGAGGGAGGCGCTCGCGGCCCATCTCCGCGCGAGCAGGCCGCGCAGCTATGACGACGCTCTGAGCGCACTTGCCGATTATCGCGGCCCCCTCAAGACCGCCAACGAGGACGGCAGCGCCAGCCTGTCGTTCGCGGCGACGCTACGAGCGCTTCTGAACGCTCCGACCGTGAAGGATGCGATCGATGCGTTGAGCGCAGGGTTCGCCGGCCTCGACCAAGACTATGGCAAATCGCAGGAAGACATCTTCTATAGCGATCCGCCCTTCCTCTACCTTGCGGAGTTTGCCGCCCGCTACGAAGACGACTTCCAGCGTTTCCTGGACGACGTCGAGAGCGCCCGGGCCACGCTTGTGCGTCTGCCGGGAGAAGAAGACGATTTCGGAATCGCCGATGAGATATGGCGGCGGCCGGTGCATCTGATGACTGCATTACGGGCGAAGGGCCGGGAGTTCGACACAGTCATCATTCTGGACGCGAACGATGGCATTTGGCCGCTGCGGCGGGCGGACACTCCGGAGAAAAAGGAGGGCGAAAGGCGTTTGTTTTACGTCGCCATGACGCGGGCAAAGCGCCGCCTCATGATCACCCTCAGTGGCCGCATCGGCGACCAGCCGGCCCAGCCCTCGCCATATCTGAGGGAAGCTGGACTATCGTGATGGTAGCTCAAAGCGCCTTGATCGCCTCCAGTATTCGACTGAAGGAAACCTCGCCGTCGAGGGACGGGATCATCCAGCCATAGGCTTGAGGCTCCTGTCCGTCGAAGCCTCCGAATACCCGGAAGGCGCTATGCCGGAATGCGTGGTCGCCGGAACGACCGTTCCTGAACCGCTCTGCCCCTGAGATAGCGGCAATGGTTTCGGCAATCCTGCCCTCGAGGTCAGGCTGCAGGAATAACCTGAATTTCGGGTCGGATTTCGGCATGCGGTCGATGAAGACGTAGCGCGTTCCCTGATGGGAACCGATCGAGAACTGAAGCATCTTCGTCTGCTGCGAACGCTGTTTAACCGCGAACCCGAACTGCTCGGCAATCAAGATAAGCTTCGCCTCTAGTGCCGGGCTGATCTGTGGCGATCTGGCGGCTGCAGGCCTTTGGCTGTCGAAGATGCCACTGAAAGAGTGGCGGCGCGCAGTGGCAGGGGCCTCGCGGGACAAGGTGGCCGAGTTTTCTGGTGCTGCACTTGCTGCTTTCCGGACCAGGGCGGTTCGCGCCGCTTGGGCGGCCTCTATATTGAGATCGACCCAGGTCACAGCACCGGGCGGCCGGGTGAATGGGATGGGGGTGGAGAACCGGCGCGCATCGAGAAGAACCCACGGAGTTAGCCAACCAGCTTCAACGATGGCTTCCCGCCGATCCGGCGGAACGCGATGAAATTCAAACGAATCCACCAAGTCGGAGGGGCTGAGCGCAGGCAGTACGTCTACCAGCGACGCAACGCCGTCGATCTGGCGGCTTCCCGCTCGGATCAATGCGATCTGGCCTCGTATCGAGCTCGACCGGGTTCGTAGCTCCCAGGTTTTATGTCCGTCTAGTATCAGGTCGATCCACGGCTCACGAATGATGAGGCCTTTCATGGTCTATCCTGCCGTTGAGACGCTGTTCCGGTCGAGGCGATGGTTGCGCCGAATAGTTCGCCTACATCACCGTCCGTTATCGGCGGGGCGAGCATATTGCGCGACAGCGAGCGCTTGCGCGCGAGCAGCCGGTCCAGCGTTATGTCGAAGGAGGCCTCGCCGAGAGAGGGGTGGATGGCCAATGGCACGTGGATGAACACCGGCTTGTCCTGCCCAATCCTATAGCAGCGGTCGTTGCACTGGTCTTCGACCGCCGGGTTCCACCAGCGGCTGAGGTGGATCACATGGTTCGCGGCCGTGATGGTGAGACCGATGCCGGCCGCTTTTGGCGACAGCACCAGTAGGTCGAAACCTTTCGGTTTTTGCTGAAACCGTTCCACGATCTCTTGCCTGCGATGGCCAGGCACCGCGCCGTTTATGACGGCCGGTTCCTCGTCGAGACTGAACAGGCTGAAGACGATGCCAGCCACCGCGCGCTGGATGGCGCGATCTTCGATGAAGACGAGCGCCTTCTCCCCTGAAGCCTCTATTTTTCGCAAAAGTTCGATGGCCCGCGTCAGGCGCGCTGAACGGCCTATCCATGCCGTCGCAGATGCCTTGTCATAGGGGTCCACGCCATCGGCCCCCTCCGGATGGAGCGAGATCCCGCGAAGCGCATGAATGGCCTTCAGCATCGCGCCGTGCGAGCGCTCGCCGGACTGGGCCGCCCGAACTGCCGCGAGATAGGCTCCGGCCTGATGGGCAGGCATTGAGGTGGGATAATCCTTAACCGCCTTCTCCGGGAGACCCTCGACGTGACTCTCCTTCATCCGGCGCAGCATGAGGGCCGGCCCCTCACCATGCGGGTCGTCGAGCTTGGCTTTGAGGAGCTTCAGTTTCTCCGGCTGTTCGTCGGCGTAGTCGTTCGAGAAGGACTTGAGGTCCCCGAGGAATCCCGGCGCAATGCGGTCCATGATGCACCACAGGTCTTCGAGCCGGTTCTCGATCGGCGTACCGGTGAGGCCGAGCACGAAATCCGCATTCATTGTCTTGGCGGCATGGGTATTGATCGTGCGCGGGTCCTTGACCTTCTGCATTTCGTCAAAAACGGCTACGGCATAACCGACGCGGGCGAAGGCTCGATGATTGTCAGCCAGCGTTTCATAGGTCGTCAAAATCCAGTCAGCCTTCCGTAGCCGATCGACGTCCAAGGCGTCTTCCGGAGACCATTCGGAAACGCGCGACCGCTTCAGCCGCTTCAAGCCCGGCCCGAAAGCGTCGACACGTTCCCCCAGAGCCTCGGGCGCCAGATGTCGCTCCACCTCCGCGATCCAGTTGTTAAGGAGTGCGGTTGGCGCCACGATCAGGATGGGACCGCGCTGTAGCGGAGTCAGCGCGCCTCCCAACTTGCGACGATTAGCCTGCAGCCAGGCGAGGAAGGTCAATGCTTGGAACGTCTTGCCCAGACCCATGTCGTCGGCCAGCAGAACGCCCGGTCGTCCGCTTTGCCATGCGTTTACCAGCCATTCGAATCCCTCGGTCTGATGTGGCTTCGGTTGCGTCGAACCCATCAGATCTACTGGAGGCTCAAACGCAATGACCGCTTGTCGCTTGGGCGCAGCAAGGACAAATTCCCTATCCTCGATGTTCTGCTTTATAAGAAGAACCTGACGATCGTCTGCCGGCCGAAAGCTCTCTGATTCGGCCTCTGGAGAGGGCGCTTCGGGTTCCACCGCAGCCCCGGAGGCCGCCGATTCTGCCGGCGTGATCTGAGCCAGTGCCTGCTCCACGTCAGGCACTTGATAGTTGGCACCCAGGAAAGAAACAGTCGGCTGATTGTTGGCTTTGGCTTTGTCGAGCTCCCGCGCCAGGCGTTCGACGCCTTCCTGCGTCAGCACGATCTCCCGCCCACCCAGCTTGAGCGCAAAGCTCTCGGGCAACCATTGCCCTGCCTTGCTCTGAAGCCATGGCAGGGTTGGCTTTTCCCATACGCCCAAACCGAGAATCCGTTCGGAATATTGCTGCGTCTCGACAAACAGCGATGCTGCAAGCGCCTCCCCCGCATCGCCCAGCGCCTGGGCTAACGCAGGGCGCGGATTGCGGATGAATGCGCGCCGAGCTTCCACCGGAGCAGCCCGCATGCGGCGAACCACGTCCAACGCCTGCTTCAGTTCGGGATCGAGTACGACGAAAACGTTGCGTCCGAGCACATAGGCATCCCGAGTCCGGGTACCGGCCTCGTACCGCTCCAGCACGAATTTCCGCTGTAACTCCGGCGGAAGGAGCGCGTCCACGACCTCGTCTCTGAGCGCACCTGAAGGCTCCTCTTCGTCGCTCTCCGCCGCAGGCGCGAAATCCTCGAGCGAGCTTGCCTTCTCGCGGCTCATCAGAACCGGCACGAAATCGGGGCCGCTCCTCGTTTCCCGCACGTCCAGCGCGAAGGAACCCGCTTGGTAGATTGTCAAGCTGCCCAGATACTGGTCGGTGGAGACGTTCTGACCGGTGGTGCGCCGCAGCGCCTCCTGAACGGGCCCCCAGCTTGCAATGCGATCCTCCGCGGGCTTGCCCAGGCTAGCATTGTACCCGTCGATCGCCTCGGCCAGTTGAAAGACGGCCTCCGTGAGCCGCGCCAACTCCTGGCCCACCTTCACGAAGGCGCCGCACCGCGTCGCGACCAGTGGCCGCGTATTCGCATCATACCAGCGGATCCGGATGCGTCCTGTGGGAGATTCGACTCGATCGTCGAATGCCAGGGTTGCAGACATTCGCGCCAATGGCGGTAGATTAATGCGAAGGGCCATGGACGCTGGGAGGGCCGCAGCTGCCGGATGGGAGATCACGATGCTCCCGCTTTCCTCGTGCGCTTCTCCACGGGAGATAAGGCTTGCAACGACGCGGCCGACAAGCTGGACGTCACCAATGGCAAGCCACTCGGCAAACGACAAAGTCCTGCTGGATAGCAATCTCCTTGTCCGCGCCTCCACGCGCACGCCGTCAGGCTGGATATTCGAGTGGAAGACGACTGCCACGATCGCGCTATTTCCAGTCGGACGGTTTGAGCCGGACACCCGTCATCTGATGCAGCTTGGCAGCTACCTTGCTTTGCCAGCTGTTCGGGCCGTCATGCGGCCAATGCGTCACCGCGAAAACGGAGGCGCTCAGGTTGTCGCTCCCATTCGAGCGTAACTCTCCTGGAGCATACTGCCACTGACTGTAAAGTTTCGGCGTATCCTTGAACTCTCCATCACTCCAAATATTGCATCGCCCGTTTTGGCTCCATTCAGCTACCACCCCCCGCCCTATCCTCATGAGCAATACACATTGTCCGCTCTCAACTGAACGATCGAACGTGCCATGTTTGAGCTGTCGTCCAAAAGCGTGTGAGGCTACGCGCTTCGCAGCCGGATCCAAAACGACCCAGGCTGCATCTATTAGATTGCTGCGATACACGGCTTCCCAGAACTTTCGGCGAAACGAAAACATCCGTTCCTCCGCCACCTGATCTACAATAGCAAGAAACTGGAGGAGCGACTCCCGTGTAAGCCACCGTTCCGCGATCGAAGCCGCTTCGGGCATTCCCACCCAATTGCTCGATTTCAGTCGCGGATCATTGAACAGGGCCAGCAGCAGGTCTAGGTACTGACGCTTGATCTCATCATGCGGCTCCGCATTGCTGAACGGAAGTAGCAATGCGTTGGCCACTAACGGGCCATCCTTGGCGAAGATGAGCTGACCACGATCGTTCAGCGCAACGGCTTGGACCAGCGCTAGGCGCTTTGCCGCCGGAATATCCGGTTGCCTGGCGAGTTGCTTCAACAATTCCCCGGCGCAGGCCGCTACATAGCCCGACAGCGCATCCTTATTTCCCAGGCCGTGATGAGCCAGCACTTCTGTCGGCGATTTTCTCAGTTCCAGCGCCCGGCTTGCCACTCTCTGCGGTCCATCGCGCCAGTCAAACAGCTTGTACTCGCTCTGAAGCTCGGCCCAGGGACCGCCCAATCTCTCGGCTATGCGGCAGAGCGCGGCGGATGCCTCGGGAATACCAGCCCTATCGGGTGCGAAGAAATAGAGGAAGGAAGATGCGAGGGCGCGTCCGGGCGGCTTTCGGGAGCTTTGCTCTATTGCTTCCAGCATGCCCTGCAGCGCCTCCGGCTTGTTAGCTAGGGGCGTTGCTGTTTGCCAGAGGCACCAGGTCGCATCGCGCAATTCTCGGCTCGCCAGGCTGTCGCCCGCCAGCAGTCTAGACATGAGCTCACGGGCGATCCTGTCGTAATCCTTGCCCTCCCGCTGCCCTTCCATGCCGTCGCCTCCGGTGATCCGGGCGGCTGCGTGGTGGACCGCGGGAACCTCCCTAAGCTTCAGCGGCGGCAGCGGGCGCGCGCCGATCTGGCGAATCGCCTCCTTGAGCAAGGTCATGGACGGCCCCCAAGCGCATTGATCAGAGCCTTGATCTCGCCGCGCATGTCGTCTACCCGCTGGTTGAGCTGCTCCATCCGCTCGCGACTGTCGTTTTCCATCACGAAGCGAACATCGATGCGCCGGTTGGCGGCGAAGGCTTCCGGTGTGACTGTCGGATCGACAGGACGTGTCGAAGAGTATCCGGAAACGGAAAATATCTCCTGGCCCTCATGATTGAGAAACGTCCGCAGTTCGGGCGCGCTGGTGACAAGTTGCTGGTAAGTCTCCGCCGCCCTGGCGGTCGACAGCCGCCAATTGTCCGGATCAGACCCAGTCACGTCGGTATGCCCTTCGATGAAGACGGTTTCGATCTCCGGCGCATCGTCTTGGCGGCAATCGCGCGTACCGTTGATAGCTGCGCAGGCGACATAGTTGCGCAGCACCCCGCTCAACACCTGGGCGATGGTTGTCACATTGCTCTTGGCCTGCCCCTCCAGCGTTGAGGATCCGGTGCGAAACAGCACAGCATTCTCGGTAATCCTCAGGACGCCGCTGTTGGGGCTGACCTCGACCTTGATGTTCCGCGCGGCGAGCTGGTTGCGGATTTCCGTCAGGAGTTGGCGCCGAACCTGGGAGGCCTTGTCCATTGTCGTGATATGACGCTGGACTTCGCGGCTCAGAATCTCGATTTTCTGGGCCGCTCTGCGAGCCGCTTCGAGGGCGTCGGTCTGGTCATCGGTCTTCGTTCTGAAATCCAGCGCGAACACCATCAGCATGATGATGAAGATAAACAGCACGCCAACCATCATGTCGGTCATCGAGACGAAGTAATTCTCGCCTTCTTCGGAGGCGGCGTGTTTCTCTTCCTCCACTACAAGCATGTCTCGGCCCCTACTCGGCGGCTTGCGGCAGCAGGATCGTGCGCAGGCTCTCGACGCCTTCGCCGAGATCCTGGGTGCTTTCCTCGATTCCGGCGAGTAGCCCGTTCAATTTGCCGATCGCATCGGCAAAACCGTGATCGACCTCCTGGACGTGTTTCGCAATGACTTCGCCCTGGTCCCGAGCTGCCTTCGATAGCCCCTCAACCGCCGCAGCGAGGCTCTTGTCAACATTCTCAAAACGCTGCGAGTACGAAGCCCATGCATTGGCGAGTTGGTCGTGATGCTGAGCCAACGCTTCGGTCATCGAACGGGAAGCCGCCTGTCCAGCCTCAAGCGCGGTGACGGACCGGGCGATCGCCTCCGCCATCTTCTCTGTTGCGCCGGCGATCCGCGCGCTCGATTGTGTCAATGGGGCCGAGGCCACCCTAACGTCCTGTGCCGTGCGGCTAAACGCATCGGCTACCGCACGCGATTGATCGGTCGCTTGCCGGACGGCGTCGCTCTGCGCCGTCATGCTTGCCTCGGTTCCGCGCATTGCTGCGGCAAAGCGCTCCACCTCCTGCCGGATCGTCGCAAGCGCGGCGGCCAGCCCCTCCCGGAGCGCCTTCGCGGCGTCTGCGGCCGCGCTTCCGACGGCTTCAGCGGCGCCGGCTTGTGCGGCGGCAACTTGCGTGCGCGTCTCCTCCAGGTTCCGGGACATTCCGGTCTGGAACGCGCCGAGTCCGGAATTGAAGCCGTCGATTTGTTCTTCCAGACGTCCCAGCACGCGCCCCATGGCCTCCTCGATCTTCGCCGAGGCGCCGGAAGCGGCTTGGCCAAGGCTCTGGTCCACGTTCCGGTTGGCCCGCTCCATCGTCTCTCGCAGCGCGGTGACGACATCGACCATCGCCGCGCGGCTCTGCTCGGAGCTGGCGTCCAGCCTTTCCCCTGCCTCGGAGACCAGCCGCTTGAGATGTTCCGCCGCTTCCGACATGCGCCGGCCGAAATCCTCGCCGCTTCCATTTATGCCGCGCTGCGCATCCAGCAGCGCGCCCTGCATGCCCTGCAGCGTCGCGGCCAGTTCCCTGAGCTCCGTTCCTGCGCCGCCCTGGATGCTTTCCTTGAAGCTGTTGACCATGTCGGTCATGCCGGTCTGGCTATTGTCAGCAAGCTTGCCGACCGCCTGATCAATGCTCTGCGTGACCGGCGCGATCGCCGTCGCGAAGGCGGACTCTATCTGCGGCGAGAGACCTTCGCCCATACGCGAGAAGAAGTCGGCCGAGTTGATCTGCTTCAGCTCGGTAAGCTGGCTGGCCATCGTGTCGTTCATCTCGGCGGTGATCGATTGAGGCGCCGTGTATCGCAGTTTTTGCTCGATCGTTTTGCAGAGGGCTTCGAGCGCATTTTCCACAATTGACAGGTTAAGCTTGAACCAGAAGGACAGGAGAATTGAGGCGCCTAGGCCTGCAATTGACGTCGAGAACTTGAATGTTGCCACCTGAAGCAGCCGGCGGGTCGCCGCTTGCATCGTCGCCGCATCCGCACTCGTCACCGCGGTAGCGGCCTCGTTGAGCGCTAGAACCAGTCCGATGAAAGTCAGCAATAACCCGATTCCCACGAAGTATCCGGGGATCGCACCGATAAGCTTTAATCCGAGCAGGTGGTCGCGCATCACGGACATATTGATGAATGCCTGAGGTCTTACCGTATTGCGATAGACGCCACCGGCCTCCTTAGGCGGCACGAGCGTTTCGTCGAACTCCTTCCAGGCGTGAGACAATAAAGGGTGGCGCTCGAGCTTGCCGTGGATCTCGCTGTAAGATGTCGCGAACTCCGACATGCCATCCGTCTTTTTAATGCTTCGTTTTACCCCTGCAATTGCCAGCCAGATCATCAGCGTGTGCAAGATGGCGTATGCGACGCCGAGCGCCAGCGCACTGGTGAACAATGCGGATGCCAGCGAGAAGGCGAATTTCCGTGAAGTGACGCCGGATATATCGCTCTGCCAAACCGCGGCGTAGATGGTCTCGACCAGCAGGTGGAAATTGATCCAAGACCAGATGGAGCTTATCGCGACAAAAACCCCGACGACGACGCCCCAGAAAGCGATCACCCGAAGAACCGGGTTCCACAGGAACCGCGATGCAAAGATAGCCATGTCGAAGCGCCCCCGCTCACTATCAGCTAACTATCTATGCGCCCCATTCATATGCCAAGCAAAAACTTGCACAGCACCCGCGCTGTTCACGAGAAACGAGCGATGCAATACCAACTGTCCAACAAGTCCCATCCTGGAAACTTGCTACGAGTCCTCTTTCCCAGAACGCCAGCGGACGAGGCAACCGCTCTCGAGGACGTCCTAAGTTGGGAACAGCCTCGGCGTCGTCATTCGAGCGAACGTCGACTACCACGTCTTGCCGCGCCGTCACGTTGCGTCACTCCCACAGACGGGAATGGACGTCTTCGCGCTTCGCCTGCGGTCATCCAGATGTCGTTCTATGGAGATGTTGTCTGTCCAAGGCTCGTGGAGACGGGGCGGCCGTGGCTCTCGGCTGGTGGCATATCGTGGCGCATGATTGCCGCAACAGGGCCTTCTGCCGGCGGCGAAGCATGAATTGCGGACGAGCGATTACTACCATCTCGTCGCAAGGAAAATATTCATTCAAGGACTGGCGCCTCAGCTGAACGCAATCCTCAAGCTACATCCCTCACGCCCATTGCCGTGGGAGTCCGTGTTGCCGGCCGCGGCCTCTCCGCATCGCACATCCGATCTGGAGTAAAATCCTGTTGCAGGAATCCCGCCGCTACGCTAGCGTTAGTAAAGCGATTTACTAAAGCGCTTACAGATGGCTCAGAAGGTAACAAGGCTGATCGATGTTGCGCAGCATGCGGGGGTGTCGGTTGCGACCGTATCCCGGCATCTGAACGGCCATATCCAATTGCCAGTCGACACTGTCGCCCGGATAGAAAGCGCTATCCGCGAACTCGGCTATCGCCCCAATCCATATGCCCGCAGCCTCAGCCGGGGGCGTTCCGATACGATCGGGCTGGTCATTCCGGATATCGCCAATCCGTATTTCGCGCTGCTCGCATCGGCTGTCGAACGTGCGGCCGGCCCGCATGGGCTCGCGGTCGTGCTATGCGTAACGCTCAACCAGAGCGAGCGCGAGCACGAATATCTTCAGCGGCTGGGGCGAAATCATCTCGATGGACTGATTTTCCTGACGAACCATGCCGCGGACGAGGCGCTCGCAAAGGCGATCAATGAAGCCAGTCGGCGCGTCGTCATTCTCGATGAAGACGTGAAGAAGGCGCGCGGACCGAAGATATTCGGAGACAATGAGCAGGGCGGCTATCTGGCGGGCCGGCATCTTGTGGAAGCAGGGCATCGCCGATTGGCCTTTATTGGCGGGCCA
>JBQCEL010000007.1:0-12058 GCA_051960255.1 Rhizobiaceae bacterium | reverse complement strand
GACGAGGAAGCGGTTCGGAGCGCGATCGCGGCGATCGCCACCGCCTTTCCCGTTTATCGCACCTATGGCAATGCCAACGGTCTTTCGGCCGAGGACCACGCCATCATCGAAGAAGCGGCCGCCAGGGCGCGACTGGGCGATCCCGACGGAGCGGTTGACCGCATCGCCTCTCTGCTTCTCGATCCGCCGAATGCGGCAGCGCGGGAGTTCCGCACGCGCTTCCAGCAACTCACCGGCCCGATCATGGCGAAAGCGGTCGAGGACACGCTTTTCTATCGCGCCAACGGGCTGATCGCGCTGAATGAGGTCGGCGGCGATCCGAGCCGCGCCGGCGCGCCGATCGCCGTGTTTCACGATGCGATGGCCGAACGCCGCGCGCGCCAGCCCTACGGCCTTACGGCGACGAGCACGCATGATACGAAACGCGGCGAGGATGCGCGCGCGCGCCTCTACACGCTGAGCGAAGCGCCCGATGCCTGGTCGGTGGCGGTCGAGCGCTGGCGCTCCATGCACCGCCAGATGATTGCGGGTTTGCCGGGTGGCCCCGCTCCCGAACCTGACACCGAATGGCTTCTCTATCAGGCGCTTGCAGGAGTCATGCCGGAGGATTTCGACACAAGCGACAAAGTGGCGCTGTCGACCCTTGCCGATCGCTATCTCGCCTATGTCGAAAAGGCGCTCCGGGAAGCCAAGCGTCGCACCGACTGGGTCGCCGTCGATCCGGCCTATGAGCGCGCGGTCATGGACTATGCCCGTCAGCTTCTGTCGCCCGGCAACCGTGCTTTCCTCGACGATTTTCAGGCGACGTTGAGGCCGTTCGCGCAGGCCGGCCGCATCAACAGTCTCGCGCAAACAATGCTGAAACTGACCGTTGCCGGCGTTCCCGACATCTATCAGGGCTCCGAAGCGGCCGATTTCAGCCTCGTCGATCCCGACAACCGGCGTGAGCCGGATTTCGCGGGGCTCCAAAAGCTGCTGAACGAGGGAGCCGGAACCGCTCTTTCCAGCCTTGCCGCGCAGAAACTTCAATTGGTTTCGAGCTGCCTCAAACTGCGCCAGCGGTTGCCGAGACTTTTTGCGAAAGGCGATTACCAGCCGCTCGCCGTCTCCGGCCCGAGGGCGGAGAACATCGTCGCATTCGCCCGCCGAGCGGACGGCGCGGCCGCGCTCGTCGCCGTTCCGAGATTCGTCTTCGGCGCGCCTCTCCTTGCCAGCGGATCGATCGATCCCGATTGGTTCGCCGAGACGAGGATCAGCATCGATCAGCCCTTCGCTTTGCGTTCATGGAGCTGCGTTTTCACCGGCAAGCAATACGCTCCGGTGTCTGAATTCGCGGCATCAGAACTGTTCGCGGACGGTCCCGCCGCCCTGCTGCTTGCCGAATCCTGACGCTTCCCATCGCACCGATTTAACACAGGAACCTTCCGCAGGAGGCTTCGTTCTTAAGAGCAAGAGCTGGAGTCGGGATATGATCTTAAACGCTGCCTTGCATCACCCGCCAATCGCGGTCGTAACCACTTGGATCTTCGCGCAGCCAAGCGACAACCCGGCATGAACCCGCGCGTCAGGCAGACTAGCCCGGCCCCGCCCGCCAAGCGAAGCCTCGAAGCGCTCGCAGCCAATCGCATCGCCATCGAAGGGGTCGATCCGGAGATCGACGCCGGCCGTTTTCCCGCCAAGGCGGCGATCAATGCGCCCTTTATCGTCGAGGCGGACATTTTCGGCGACGGGCATGAAGTGATCGACGCCGCCCTCCTCTACCGCAAGGCGAACGCTGAGGAATGGACGGAAAGCCCGATGGCGTTCGTCGAGAACGACCGCTGGCAAGGCACGGTGAGCTTTCCGAACGTCGCGACCTATGAATACACGCTGATCGCCTGGCGCGACCTCTTCACCCATTGGCGTCAGGACACGATGAAGAAGGTCGCGGCCGGCCAGCAGGTGTCGCTCGAGATCGAGGAAGGCAAGCGCCTGGCGGAAGGCGCGCTTGCAAAAGGGACGCCGACGGCTGGTGACATAGCCGCGATCAATTCCATCCTCCAGCAATTCGAAGCCGCGGAAGAAGAAGAGCGGCTTTCCTTGCTGCTCGACGAGGCGCTTGCCGAGCGCGTGAAGCGCATTCAGCCGCGTATCAATCTGAGCCGCTACGAGCGCGTGCTGGAAGTGATCGTGGATCGGTCAAGGGCGGCATTCGGCGCCTGGTACGAGCTCTTTCCGCGCACGCAGGCACCGGGCCGGCATGGCACGTTCGACGACGTGATCGAACGGCTTCCCTATGTCCGTGATCTCGGCTTCGACGTGCTCTATTTCCCGCCCATCCATCCGATCGGCACGACCAACCGCAAGGGCCGCAACAACAGCCTCGCCCCCGCCCCCGATGATCCCGGCAGCCCCGATGCGATCGGTTCGGCCGAAGGCGGCCATGACGCCATCCTGCCGGAACTCGGCACGATCGAGGATTTCGACCGGCTGGTTGAGGCAGCCGCCGCGCAGGGGCTGGAGATCGCGCTTGACTTCGCCATCCAATGCTCGCCGGACCATCCCTGGATCAAGGAACATCCGGAATGGTTCGACTGGCGTCCGGACGGGTCGATCAAATTCGCGGAGAACCCGCCGAAGAAATATGAGGACATCGTCAACGTTCATTTCTACCGCGATGCGCTGCCCGCCCTCTGGCATGCGCTGCGCGACATCGTGCTTTTCTGGATCGGCCATGGCGTCAAGATTTTTCGCGTCGACAATCCCCACACCAAGCCTTTTCCCTTCTGGGAATGGATGATCGGCGAGGTCCGCGCCGCCCATCCCGACGTCATCTTCCTTGCCGAGGCCTTCACCCGTCCGAAGATCATGAAGCGGCTCGCCAAGCTCGGCTTCACCCAGTCTTATTCCTATTTCACCTGGCGCAACACCAAGGCCGAACTGCAGGACTATCTGACCGAACTGACCCAGGAAGAATGCAGGCATTATATGCGGCCGAACTTCTTCGCCAACACGCCCGACATCAATCCCTTCTTCCTGCAGGAAAGCGGCCGGCCGGGTTTCCGCACCCGCCTTGTGCTGGCGGCAACGCTCGCCGGCAATTACGGCATCTATAACGGCTTCGAGATTTGCGAGGCGGCGGCCATCCCCGGCAAGGAGGAATATCTCAACTCGGAGAAATACGAGATCCGCGCCTGGGACATGGACCGGCCGGGAAACATCAAGGACGATATCGCGCTCCTCAACCGCCTGAGACGCGAGCACCCGGCGTTCGGCGCCTTCACCTCCCTCACCTTCTACAATGCCTGGAACGACAACATGCTCTATTACGGCAAGAGCGATGCGGCAGCCTCGAGCTATCTCCTCTTCCATGTCTGCCTCGATCCGCACAATCCGCAGGAGGCTTCCTTCGAGGTGCCGCTGTGGGAATTCGATCTCCCCGACGACGCCTCGATCGAGGTGCAGGACCTGGTCCAGGGCAACCGTTTCACCTGGCATGGAAAGGTCCACACCTTGCGGCTGGACCCGCATGCGCGTCCCTATGCCATATGGCGGCTGTTCCCGCCGGGAGCGCCGCGAACATGAGGGCACCCGGCCACCGCCGCGAGGGGCTGATCGATCGCAGCGTGCACGACTGGTACAAGGACGCGATCATCTACCAGCTGCATGTCAAGGCGTTCCAGGATTCGACCGATGACGGGATCGGCGATTTCGCCGGCCTGATGCGACGCCTCGATCACGTTCAGGAACTGGGCGTGACGGCAATCTGGCTGCTGCCGTTCTACCCCTCGCCGCTCCGCGACGACGGCTACGACATCGCGGATTATCGCGCCATTAATCCGTCCTACGGCACGATGCGCGATTTCAAGGCGTTCATCGCCGAAGCGCACCGGCGCGGCCTCAGGGTCATCACCGAACTCGTCATCAACCACACCTCCGACCAGCACCCATGGTTCCAGCGCGCGCGCCATTCGAAGCCGGGCTCGGCGGCGCGCAATTTCTATGTTTGGAGCGATACCGACCAGAAATTCCCGGAAACGCGCATCATCTTCATCGACACCGAGAAATCGAACTGGACCTGGGACCCGGTGGCAGGGGCCTATTTCTGGCATCGCTTCTATTCCCACCAGCCCGATTTGAATTTCGACAATCCGCGCGTCCTTCAGGAGGTCCTGAAGGTCATGCATATGTGGCTCGACATGGGCGTGGACGGGCTGAGGCTCGACGCCATTCCCTATCTCGTCGAGCGCGAGGGCACCAATAACGAGAATTTGCCCGAGACGCACGTCATCCTGAAGAAAATACGCGCCGAACTCGACCGGCACTATCCCGACCGCATGCTGCTCGCCGAAGCCAATCAATGGCCGGAGGACACGCGCCCCTATTTCGGCGAGGGCGACGAATGCCAGATGGGATTCCATTTTCCGCTGATGCCGCGCATGTACATGGCGGTCGCGCAGGAGGACCGCCACCCGATTACCGATATCATCCGGCAGACTCCGGACATACCAGAGGACTGCCAATGGGGCATCTTCCTCCGCAACCACGACGAGCTGACGCTCGAAATGGTGACGGACCAGGAGCGCGACTATCTCTGGCGCACCTACGCCGACGACGCCCGCGCCCGCATCAATCTCGGCATACGCCGCCGGTTGGCGCCGCTGATGCAGAACGATCGCCGCAAGATCGAGCTGATGAACTCGCTCCTGATGTCGCTGCCCGGTACGCCGATCCTCTATTACGGCGATGAGATCGGCATGGGTGACAATTACTATCTCGGCGACAGGGACGGCGTCCGAACGCCGATGCAATGGTCGTCGGACCGCAATGCGGGCTTCTCGCGCGCCGATCCGCAGAAGCTTTATTTGCCGGTCATCCTCGACCCGATCTACGGCTATCAGGTCATCAATGTCGAAGCGCAGAGCCGGGATTCTTCCTCACTGCTCAACTGGATGCGCCGGCTCGTCTCGGTGCGGAAGGAGCATCCCGCCTTCGGCCGCGGCTCGATGACGCTGCTTTACCCGCGCAACCGCAAGGTGCTCGCCTATGTACGCGAATATGAGCAGGACCGCATCCTCTGCGTGGTCAATCTCTCGCGCGCCGCGCAGGCGGTCGAACTCGATCTCGCCCGCTGGAAGGGAGCGGTGCCGATCGAACTGACCGGCCGCGCCGCCTTCCCGCCTGTCGGCGATCTTCCCTATCTGGTGACGCTGCCGGGCTATGGCTTCTTCTGGTTCCTGCTCGCAGACGAGGCCGAAGCGCCGCTCTGGCATCAGCCCATTCCAGAGATCCTGCCGGAATTCGTGACGCTCACGACGAGGGACGGGCGCATCGCCTCGGCGGTCTCGGGACGCGAAAAGCGTCTTCTGGAAGAGGAAGTGCTGCCGAAATTCCTGCCGCTGCAGCGCTGGTTTGCGGCAAAGGACCGGGCGATCCGCAAGGTCTCGCTCTCGCTCCTCGGCGAAATGGAGGAAGGGCGGCATGCGCTCGCCGCGATCACGGTCGATCTCGACGGCGGCAGTCATGATTATCTCCTGCCGCTCTCCGCGCTATGGGGCGAAGAGAATCTCGCCTATGGAGCGCCGAAGCTCTCCTTTACGCTGGCGAAGCTCAGGCGCGGGTCGCGCGTAGGCGCCCTGATCGACGGCGCTTACGATGCCGATTTTGCCAGGCGCCTGCTTGCGCAGATGCGCGAGGGCGTCCGGCTGGCGTCGGGAGAAGCCGAACTCGCCTTCCAGGGGAGCGACGGCCTCGGCCATTTCGCCGAAACCGAGGAGCCGCATCCGCTCGGCGTCGAGCAGAGCAATATGTCGATCGCCTTCGGCGTCGATCTCATTCTCAAGCTCTATCGGCGTCTGCGGGAAGGCACACAGCCGGACGTGGAGATGTCGAAATTCCTGACCGAAAAGGCCCGCTTCGCCAACACGCCGGCCTTTCTCGGCAGTGTCGAGTTTCGTCCGGCCGGAGCCGAAACGACGACGCTGGCCGCCGCCTTCTCTTTCGTCCCGAACCAGGGGGACGCCTGGGCCGTGATCGGCGACGCCCTGCAGCGCGACCTGCAGGATTTCGCGCTCAATCCCGCGTCCGATCGCCCGGAGACGGAAGCGCCGCCGCCCTTCGCCTATCCTCTGGCGCTCGGCGGCCTCCTCGGCCGGCGGACGGCCGAGTTGCACCGCGCGCTTTCCATTCCCACCGAGGAGCCTGCTTTTGCGGTGGAGCCCATCGCGGCCGCGGACTTGAAGAGTTGGAGCCGCGAGGCGCTCGAGGACGTCAAGCTCATGCTAGAGCGGCTCGAAAGGGTGCGCGACGGCCTTTCCGACGACAGCGCCGGTATGGCGGACGCGGTTCTGGCGGCCGGCGACCGGCTCGAGGAGAGCGTCAAGGGGCTCGCCGGGATGACGCCATCCGGCGGCAAGTCGCGCATCCATGGCGACTATCATCTCGGCCAGGTGCTGGTCGCGCAGGACGATCTGATGATCATAGATTTCGAGGGCGAGCCGAAACGCACGCTCGAACAAAGGCGCGGCAAATCTTCGCCGTTGAGGGATGTGGCGGGCATGTTGCGTTCGCTCGACTATGCCGCCGCCAGCGCACTTCGGCGCGCAGGTTCCGCATCAAAGCCAAGTGCTTCCGCGACGGCGCGCGTCGGCGCATGGCACGAGGAGACCAGCCGGGACTTTTTTGCCGCCTATGGCGAGCACATCCTCGGCACGGCCACCAATCCGAGCGATCCGGTGTTCGCCAGCGCACTCTTGCGCACCTTCCTGCTGCAGAAGGCCGCCTATGAAGTCACCTACGAGCTGGCGAACCGCCCCGCCTGGGTCGACATCCCGCTCGCCGGCGTTCTGCGCCTGCTCGAAGAGGAAAGGGCGTGTTGACCCCTTCCGGCAAATCCGCGGCTTATCCCGCCGACGTTCAGGCCATCGTCCGCGGCCGGCATGGCAATCCCTTCGTTGTACTTGGCATGCATGGCGGAGCGGGCGATCCGGTCTCGGTGAACGTCTTTGCGCCGCAGGCCGCGAGCGTCACTGTTCTGGACGAAAAAGGCGACGCGGCCGGGATGCTTGAACGCATCCATCCCGAGGGCTTCTTCTCCGGCACTCTCGCCGGCCGCACGGAGCGCTTCCCCTATCGTCTCGAAATGACGGCGGGAGACCGGAAATGGGTGGCGGATGACCCCTACCGCTTTGGCGCAATCCTCGGCGAACTCGACGAATATCTGTTCGCCGAGGGAAAGCATCGGCATCTCTACGAAAGGCTCGGCGCGCATCCGATGACGCTGGACGGCGTCGCTGGCGTCGCCTTCGCGGTGTGGGCGCCCAATGCGCGCCGCGTCAGCGTTGTCGGCGATTTCAATGCCTGGGACGGCAGGCGGCATCCCATGCGAAAGCGCCTTGGCTCCGGCATATGGGAGTTCTTCTTGCCCGGCCTGGAACGCGGCTTGATCTACAAATACGAGATCATCGGCGTCCATGGCGAAATCCTTCCGCTCAAGGCTGATCCGGTCTCCTTTGCGCAGGAGCGCGCGCCCGCCACCGCCTCCATCATCTGCGGCACGCCCCGCCACGAATGGAGCGACGAGGAATGGATGCGCGCGCGCGGCGCGGCCCTGTCGGCGCCGATCTCGATCTACGAGATGCATCTCGGAAGCTGGCGGCGCGGCGGAAATGGCGAAGCCCTCGACTACGATACGATCGCCGAACTGCTCGTTCCCTACATCGCCGAAATGGGGTTCACGCATGTCGAGCTTCTGCCGATCACAGAGCACCCGTTCAGCGGCTCATGGGGGTATCAGCCGATCGGCCTTTTCGCGCCGACCAGCCGTTTCGGCCCGCCGGAGGCATTCGCCCGTTTCGTCGACAAGCTGCACCGGTCCGGCATCGGCGTGATCATCGATTGGGTGCCGGCCCATTTCCCGACCGACGCGCACGGCCTCATCCGCTTCGACGGCACAGCGCTCTACGAGCATGAGGACCCGCGCCTCGGTTTCCATCACGACTGGAACACTCTGATCTACAATTTCGGACGCATCGAGGTCGCCAATTTCCTGCAGGCGAGCGCGCTGTTCTGGCTCGACCACTATCATATAGACGGGCTGAGGGTCGATGCGGTCGCCTCCATGCTTTATCTCGACTACAGCCGCAAGCCGGGCGAATGGATCCCGAACCGCTATGGCGGCAACGGCAATCTTGACGCGATCGCCTTCCTGCGCGACGCCAATATGCGCATCAGCGAGCTTTACCACGCCGCTACCACCATCGCCGAGGAATCCACGGCCTGGCCGGGTGTGAGCCGACCGGTGGAGCAGGACGGGCTCGGCTTCGGCTACCAATGGAATCTGGGCTGGATGCACGACACGCTCGACTATATGAGCCGCGATCCGGTCTATCGCAAATACCATCACGGGCAGATGACCTTCGGGCTGGTCTATGCCTATGCGGAGAATTTTGTTCTGCCCCTCTCGCATGACGAGGTGGTGCACGGCAAAGGCTCGCTGTTCGGCAAGATGCCGGGCGACCGCTGGCAGAAATTCGCCAATTTGCGCGCCTATTTCGGGTTCATGTGGACGCAGCCGGGCAAGAAGCTGCTTTTCATGGGCGGCGAGTTCGCCCAGGAACGCGAATGGAACCACGACCAGTCGCTCGACTGGCACCTGCTCGGCGACGCCGCGCATGCCGGCGTCCAGCGCGCCATCCGCGATCTCAACCGCCTCTACCGGACGCTGTCGGCGCTTCATGAGCTCGATTGCGATCCCGCCGGCTTCCAATGGCTCGATGCGGACGACGCCGGCAACAGCGTCTATAGCTACATTCGCAGGGGACGCGGCGAGGCGCGGCCGGCGGTCGTCGCCTGCAACATGACGCCGGTCGTCCGCCATGATTACCGTATCGGCGTGCCGCTCGCAGGCCAGTGGGAGGAAATCTTCAATAGCGATGCTGAGCGGTATGGCGGGTCGGGCGTCGTCAATGCCGGGCCGATGCGGTCGGAGGAGTTGGCCTGGCAGGGGCAGGCGGCCTCGCTCAGCCTGACGCTGCCTCCCCTGGCGACCATCATCCTTGCGCCAACAGGTTAGCTAGGAGGACGCGGGAGCGACCTGTCGCTTCACGCGCCGCTCGAGCAGAGCGGGGAGCGGAACGGGTCGAAACGCCCACGCATCCACCCCGACATCATATTGGCGGGTCAGCGGCTTCAGCTTGCCGTGTGAGTGGCCGTGCAAATCGATCGATTTCTTGCCCATCTGGTTCCAGGTGCGGAAAGGATAGTGGCAGAGGATGAAGAGCCTGCCCTCGGCGCTCAGTTCCGCATAGTGCCGGACGCGGGCCCAGCCGTCAGCCGCGACCGTCTCATCCCCATCATTGTTGCCGATGATCAGATGCTTGCGCCCGTTGAGGCGCGACAAGAGAATCTCGACCGACGGCCGGCCGCCGCGAGCGAAATCGCCAAGATGCCAGATTTCATCGTCCGGGCCGACGCGTTCGTTCCAGAAGCCGATTAGCGCCTCGTCATGCTCCGCAAGCGAGGCGAACGGCCGCCGATCGAGGCGCAGGATTCGCGGGTCGTTGAAATGCGTGTCGCTCGTGAAGAAGAGCATGGCTTTCCGGATCAAGCTCTTCGATCACCTTCATATTGCCCGGCCCATTCCAACCGGTGCAGCCAATCCTCGCGCCGCCCGACCCACAATTCATAATCGGGGGAAAGGCAGCTTGGCGCGTTGTCGAGGCTGCCGATCATGATTTCGGCTTCGTCATTGCGGAACCAGCCTATCCGGCCGCCGCATCTCGGGCAGAAGCTGCGCTTGGCGAAGGTGCTCATTTCGCCGGCGACGTCCAAAGCTTCCACAGGCCAGACCGCAAACATGATGTAGGGCGCGCCGCTGGCCTTGCGGCAATCGAGGCAATGACAGAGCCCTACCCGAAGCGGCCTGCCTTTCAGGGCGAAGCGTACCGCTCCGCACAGACAGCCTCCGCGATATTCAATCTCCATTCGGTGATCCCTCGTTGCCGTACATACAGAGGGGGAACCCTCCGTGGAGGGACCGGTTCCACAGGGGCGGCGACCCGGAAACCGGCCTTCTTCGCCTGACTGGATTGGGACGGCTCGGCGGACCAGGGTCAGGACCGGGCGGATCAGGCGCCGGCGGGGTCGGCCCGGGAATGGGACGGGGCGGCACAGGGCCGACGGGTTTGGGACCTGATATCGACATCAGGCCGAGCCCTTTTGCGGAAGATCGGTTTCCTGCTTGACCTGCTCTTCGATCTCGTTACGCGCCTGCTCCCGGCTTTTTCGGCCAGCACCCGGTTCTCCGCGCCCGCTCCGCTGCAGTTCGTGGTCGATGACTTCCGGCGAACCTTCGGCCGGGTCCTGTTCGGGGTGTTTGTTCCTGTCGGACATGGCTTCACCTCCGCAGGCCCAACTGCGCCCCATGCCGGAGGTTCCGGCGAAGGACGCAACGATTCCGTCCTCTTGACGAATTCATATCTATTCGGTTATTGATCGAATCAATAGCTGACGAGTTATGAATAATGCCCGAGCCTCAGGATACTCTCTTCAGAACGCTTGCCGATCCAACACGACGCGCAATCTTCGAGCGGCTGTGCCGGAAGGGGGAGCAGACGGTCGTGGTGCTGACGGCGCAATCCGGCGTCTCGCAACCGGCGGTCTCGAAACATCTTGGCGTGCTGAAGCGGGCCGGCCTCGTGCAAGACCGCCATGAAGGGCGTCAGACACATTACAGCGCCAGGCTGGCCGCGCTTGCGCCGCTGATCGACTGGACGAGCCAGATGGGCGGTTTCTGGGAAAGCCGATTCGACGACCTCGAAAATCTCCTCGAGAGGATGGATCAATGAACGGAACATCGAGCGAAACGCGCACCGTCACCGTCGAGCGGGAGTTTCCGCATCCGCCGGAAAAGCTTTGGCGCGCCCTCACCCAGCCCCATCTGATCGAGGAATGGCTGATGAAGAACGACTTCAAGCCTGTCGTCGGACACAGTTTCAATCTTCGCGGCGAATGGGGCGGCGTGCTGGATTGCGAAGTGCTCGCCGTCGAGCCGAACCGGACATTGTCCTATACGTGGAATTTCGCGCATGACGATCCCGCCTTCGATCTCAAAAGCATCGTGACCTTCACCCTTACCCAAACCAGCGGCGGGACGCATTTGCGCATGGAGCAATCGGGCTTCCGGCCGAACCAGAAGCAGGCCTATGGCGGAGCGAAGGTGGGCTGGCAGAAATTCCTTGCCGACCTTGAACAGGTCCTAGCGCGGGAAGAGTAGATCCGATCGAACAGATTGGCGATATTTCGCAGGAGGTCCCATTGAAATACTGGATTCGGCAATTCCATCGCTGGCTGTCCATCATCTTTACCGTGACGGTCGTCGCCAATTTCGCCACCATGGCGATTGGAAAACCGCCCGCATGGATCGTCTATTCGCCGCTTCTCCCGCTCTTTCTGCTCTTGTTCACCGGCCTTTACATGTTCGCGCTACCATATGCCGCCAGATGGCGAGGTGCGCGGCAGGCCGGTGAATAAGGAGGTCGGCGGAAGCGAACATGATCGAGAAAGCAGGAAGATATGAAGGAAGCTAATGCCGAGGAAAGCGCTGACGAAGAGTCACCCTCCCAGTTGATCGATGCGAAGATCAAGGATTTGGGCGGCTGGCGCGGCGAAACGCTTGCCCGGCTTCGCGCTCTCATCAAGGAAGCCGACCCCGAGGTGACCGAAGCGGTGAAATGGCGAAAGGCCTCGAACCCGCTCGGCGTGCCGGTCTGGGAACATGCGGGCATTATCTGCACAGGCGAAACCTACAAGGACAAGGTGAAGCTGACGTTCATGAACGGCGCCGCGCTCGACGATCCTTTCTGCCTCTTCAATTCCAGTCTCGACGGCAATCTACGGCGCGCCATCGACTTTCAGGAGGGCGGCCGGATCGACGAAAAAGCGTTCAAGGCGCTCATTCGCGCCGCCGTGGCGTTCAACGTTTCAAAGCGCGGCAAGCGGTAGCCGACAGTCAGGCCGGCTTCACTACTTTGGCGACCGAAGGCCCTTCCAGCCGGCCCGGCTTTGGAAAACCGCTGCC
>JBQCEL010000006.1:0-15289 GCA_051960255.1 Rhizobiaceae bacterium | reverse complement strand
GCCCTCGGGTTTTCGGGCATTTCCTCACACATGCCGATTACAAGTCAATCGCTTGTCCGTTCGACAGCCGCACTGCTCATGACAGGTCTCGCCGCGCTTGTCGTCATTGTTGTCGCCGCTTTTTGGCTCGGCGTTCGTAGTCAGACTTACTTCGACGATGTCATCGCCGCTCGCGACGCGCGCACCGCGGCGGTGGCGCTGCGCCAGTCGCTTGAACTCGCCGAAAGCAGCCAGCGCGGCTACCTGCTGACGGGCAACGAGCGCTATCTCAAGGATTACGGTCCCGCGCATGACCTGATCCCTGCCCAATATGAATCGGCTGCGAAACTGCTGTCGACCTATCCCCAAGCGAACCAGGAATTGGCGCGGCTGAAAATGGCGATCGATCAGAAACTGTCGGAAATGGACCAGACGATCGCATTGAAAAAATCCGGAAGAGATATCGACGCCTTTGCCCTGGTCAACAGCGACCAGGGAAAGGCTCTGATGGAGGAAGCGCAACGCTTCTTCACGGCCGTTATCGGCATCGCCAATGATCGCATGGCCGCCTCCGTGGCCGACCAGCAGCGCAGCGCCGGATGGCTTCGCTCCGTCTCGATCATAGCCGCCCTGGTCATCGTTCTCGTAGTGGGAGGCTCGATCCTGACGGTGCTCCGTTACACGCGGGAACTTGCAAAGGCGCAGGGTGAAGTGAACGGGCTCAACCAGGACCTGGAGAAGCGGGTGGCGGAAAGGACTGCCGATCTCGCGCGAGCAAACGACGAAATTCAGCGTTTCGCCTATATCGTCACCCACGATCTCCGCGCCCCTCTGGTCAACATCATGGGTTTCACCAGTGAACTGGAAGCCAGCGTCGGCAGCATACAGGCGCTGATCGAGAAATCGACCGACAGCGCCGATCCGGTATTGGAGGAAGCCAAGCTGGCCGCCATGGAAGATTTGCCGGAGGCGATTGGGTTCATTCGCGCCTCCACGCACAAGATGGACGGCCTCATCAACGCGATCCTCAAGCTTTCACGCGAAGGCAGGCGCGTTCTGAGGCCCGAACGGGTCGATCTCGCCGAGGTCATCGGCATCGCCGTCGCCGCCGTCCAGCATCAGGTAAACGATGCCGAAGGCGCCATCGACCTTGACGTGAATGTGCCGTCCATGTGGACCGATCGGCTGTCGCTCGAGCAGATTTTCGGCAATCTGCTTGACAATGCGGTGAAGTACCGCTCGAAGGAGCGGCCATTGCATATACGCGTGAATGCAAAGCAGGGAAGCGGCGGCAGGATAGCAATCGAGATCGCCGACAATGGCCGCGGCATAGCGGAGCAGGACGGGGAGCGGGTCTTCGAACTGTTCCGGCGGTCGGGAGCGCAGGACCAACCGGGGGAAGGGATCGGTCTCGCCTATGTACGCGCCGTGGTGCGCAATCTCGGGGGCGACATTGCGATGACGTCGTCGCTCGACGAGGGCACGACATTTCGTATCACAGTCCCGCGTTATCTGGGGACCATTGGGAGTATGGCCGCATGAGTGAGGAATTCAAACCCGTTACGATCATAATGATCGAGGACGATGAAGGCCATGCGAGGCTGATCGAGAAGAATGTCCGCCGCGCCGGCGTCAACAACAAGATCATCCCCTTCACCAACGGCACGGACGCCCTTGCTTTTCTTTTCGGTCGGGACGGAAGCGGAAACGAGAGCGCCGGGCGCCAGTTGCTCATCCTGCTGGATTTGAATCTGCCGGACATGACGGGCGTCGATATCTTGACCAAGATCAAGAATAATGTCCACCTGAAGCGTTCGCCGGTGGTAGTCCTGACGACAACCGATGATGCGCGCGAAATCCAGCGCTGCTATGATCTCGGCGCCAACGTCTACATCACCAAGCCGGTGAATTACGAAGGCTTTGCCAACGCAATAAGACAGCTTGGCCTCTTTTTTTCGGTTATCCAGGTTCCGGAGACCGCCTGATTGATGGCCGAAGCGGACATAAAGCTGCTTTATATCGACGACGACGAAGCCCTTGTGCGGCTCGTCCAGCGCATTTTGCGTCGCCGCGGCTTTGAAGTCATTCATGCGCCGAATGGGGACGGGGCTCTCCTCCGCCTCGCTGAGGGCGATATCGATGTGATCGCTCTCGACCATTACCTGCCGACCGGCACCGGATTGGATCTCCTCGCCAGGCTCGGCGAGATCCCGCAGGCGCCGGCTGTCGTCTATGTCACCGGCTCCGCCGAAATGGATATCGCCGTCGCAGCCTTGAAGGCCGGCGCCGCCGATTTCGTTCCCAAAACCGTGGGCGAAGACTTCTTCACGCTCCTCACATCCGCCCTTGAGCAGGCGGTCGAAAAGACCCGGTTGCACGCCCAAAAGGAGGCGGCGGAACGCGAGGTCAGGGCCGCGCGCGATCGGGCCGAGGTGCTGCTGCACGAGGTCAACCACCGCGTCGCGAACAGCCTGTCGCTTGTTTCCTCCCTGGTTGGCCTCCAGGCCAACGCCGTAGAGGATCAGGTCGCGAAGGATGCGCTTTCCGAGACGCAGGCGCGCATCTACGCCATTTCATTGGTCCATAAACGTCTCTATACGTCGGGCGACGTCCGTTTCGTCGAGATCGACGAATATCTCGCGGGATTGATCGAGCATCTGCGCGCCTCGATGACGGCAGAGGGGCATGGCGCGAGGCTCGTCACTGAAATCGAGCATTTGCAGATCCCGACCGATACAGCGATCGCCTTGGGCATCGTTGTGACAGAACTCGTCACCAACGCGATCAAATATGCATTCCCGGCAGGAGAGCCTCAAGGGGAAGTCACGGTGCGGCTGGCCCGCCTCGACGGCCAGCTGGAGCTCACCGTATCGGATAATGGCGTCGGCTGGTGCGGAGAAGAACCTGTCAAGGGTACCGGGCTTGGAACGAGGATCGTCCGCGCCATGGCGAAGAGCCTTGACGCCACGATCGATTACGGTCGCCAGCCCAAAGGCACGGCCGCGAAGATGCGCTTCCCGCTCTCCCAAGCGTGACCGCCTCGCGGATCATCCGCTGCTCTTCTCGCGATAATAGCCGCTCACCTGCGCCCCGTCTTCGGCGCGTAGTTGGACGAATCCGAAAATGCCGAGAAGCGGAATGATCGCCGTCAGTAGGAAGACCTCGTGAAAACGGGCCGTCGTCAGCGTATGGCTTTCCATCGAAACGAGACCGAGCAGCATCGCCGCCACCGACACGCCGAAACTGACGGAAAGCTGTTGCAGAACGCCGCCAAGGCTGGTTGCGCGGCTTAGCCTGTCGCCCGGCAGGTCGGAATAGGACAGCGTGTTGGACGTCATGAACTGGACCGAGCGCGTCAGGCCGAAGAGAAACGTATAGGCTGCAATGGCCCAATGCGGCGTCTCGGGGCCGAGGAGGGAAAAGCCGGCGATAACGGCAGACGCGGCCACCGCGCTGCCGGTCAGCACCGCTCCGAAGCCGAAGGTGCGCAGCAGCATCGAGATGACAGGCCGGACGATCAGAGCGCCGAGGCTCGAAACGAACGTCAGCGAGCCGGACGTGACGGGGCTGACGCCGAATCCCACTTGCAGCATCAACGGCAGGAGAAAAGGCACGCCGTTGACGCCGACGCGCGCGACGCCGCCGGCGAGTGTCCCGATGCGGAACGAACGGAAGCTGAAGAGTGTCAGGTCGACGGCAGGCGCCTTGGCCCTCTTGGCGTAGAAGTGGAAGGCGACGAGCAGCCCGGCGGCGATGAGAAGAATGAGGGCGGTGATCAAATGGGAGACGACCGGCCTGCCAATATTCTCGAGGCCGAATTGCAGCAGCGCGACACCGATCCCGACCATGAGGAAACCGCCGAAATCGAATTTTTCGGTGGCTTCCCCTGCAATATCCTCAATGAAACGCAAGGCCATCAGGATGCCGAAAAGCCCGAAGGGCACATTGACGTAGAAAATCCAGCGCCACGAGGCATAGGTCGTCAACACCCCGCCGACGAGCGGTCCTATGACAGGCCCCATGATCGCCGGTACCGTCATATAAGTCATCGCGGTGACGAGTTGGCTGCGCGGGAAGCTTCTGAGGAGGATCAGCCGCCCGACCGGCGTCATCATCGCGCCGCCCAGCCCTTGCAAGGCCCGCATCGCCAACAGCACGAGGAAATTGTCGGCCAACCCGCACAGCACCGACCCAAGCGTGAAGACAAAAAGGGCAAGCGCGAAGATGCGCCGCGCCCCGAAGCGGTCGGCGAACCAGCCGCTCACCGGGATGAAGACGGCGAGCGTCAATATGTAGGTCGTCACCGCGAGATTGAGCCTGAGCGCCGTCGTATCGAGACTCTTCGCCATGTCCGGAATGGCGGTGGTGATGATCGTCGAATCCAGCTGCTCCATCAGGAAGGCTATGGCTACGATCATCGGGATGATGAAGCGCAGCCTCGGATCCCTTTCCGTGACGAAAAGGCTTTCCTGATCCGAAGCGTCGCGGGACTCGCTCATCATTAGCGATTTACGTCCCGCGGATCATTTCGACAATCGTCGAGCTTCCGCGGATCCCTGCGGCAGGGCTGCCTTGCGCGTGGAACAAGGCTCCTTGTGGAAAGGCGTCTTGAAAGTCCTGCTCCTGCCGGTACGATTGCGTTTGCCAGAACATTGAACAAGGAAGCAGGATGAACCCGTCCGGACAGGTTGCAATCGTTACGGGAGGCGGCTCCGGCCTCGGGGAAGCGACCGCGCGCGCCCTTGCGGCAAGAGGAGCAAGGGTGGCGATCTTCGATGTCGACCTGCAGCGTGCCGAAAAGATCGCCGCCGAAATTGGCGGGATCGCCGTCCGGTGCGATGTCTCGAGCGCCGAAGACGGCGAGCGTGCCGTTTCGGAAGCCGCCGAAAGATTGGAGGCGCCTCGCATATTGGTCAACTGCGCCGGCATCGTCGCAGCGGCGAAGACGCTTGGCAAGAATGGGCCACACCCGCTCGATCTCTACCGTAAGGTCATCGAGGTGAACCTCATCGGCACCTTCAATATGATCCGGCTTGCGGCCAACCTGACGCAGGGCCTCGATCCGTTGGAAGGTGGCGAGCGCGGGATTATCGTCAATACGGCGAGCGTCGCCGCCTTCGATGGGCAGATCGGCCAGGCCGCCTATTCGTCGTCCAAGGGCGGCATTGTCGGCATGACCTTGCCCATCGCGCGCGACCTTTCCCGCTCCGGCATCCGCGTCTGCACGATCGCGCCGGGCATATTCAAGACGCCGATGATGGCGTCGCTGCCAGAGGAGGCGCAGGCTTCGCTTGGCCAGCAGGTGCCTTTCCCTCCCCGCCTCGGCGAGCCGGCCGAATATGCCGCGCTGGCGCTTCACATCATCGAGAACCAGATGCTGAACGGCGAAACGATAAGGCTGGACGGCGCCATCCGCATGGCTCCGCGCTAGAGCGGCCGCATTCATGACGGCAGCAGAGAAGAAGAGCGTCCTCCAGGAAACCGATGCCGAGGCCATCCGGCTGGCCAAAACCCTGATACGCACGGCGCGATACGGAGCGCTCGCCGCGCTCGATCCGGGAAGCGGCGCGCCTATGGCAAGCCGGGTCGCGGTCGCCACGGACATGGATGGAACGCCGCTGACGCTCGTGTCGGGGCTTTCAGCCCATACCGGCGCTATTCTCGCCGATGGCCGCTGCTCACTGCTGTTGGGCGAACCGGGCAAGGGCGATCCGCTCGCCTATCCGCGCATCTCCCTCTTTTGCACGGCAAGGAAACTGGAGCGGGGATCGTCCGAACACGGCCGCGCGGAGCGGCGCTATCTCAATCGCCACCCGAAAGCGAAGCTCTATTCCGGCTTTGCCGATTTCTCGTTCTTCCGCCTGGAAATCGAGCATGCCAGTCTGAACGGCGGGTTTGCCAAGGCCTATCTTCTCGCTCGTGCGGAAATTGTCATCCCCGAGAAGGCCACGGCGGAACTTGTCGAAAGCGAGCAATCGGCTATTTCACATCTGAATGAAGATCACGCCGATGCCATCGAGCGCTATGCGGTGGACCTAGCCCGCACCGAAAAAGGGCGATGGCTAATGACGGGCATCGACCCGGAAGGTTTCGACATCGCTTGCGGAGACAAGGTGCGGCGGATTTTCTTCCCTCAGCCTGTGCAGGACATAAAGCAGATGCGCGCGATCCTGGTGAAATTGGCGGCCAACTCGCTGGAAAACTGACCGAAATCAAATCCAGCGTGATAAGGTTCGCTATACGACATTTCAACTTGCGATGGAGGGTGTCACAACAATATCATCAGGCAGGTGATTCTGTTTTAGCAGAATAGAGGGCTTGCGGAATTCTTCCACAATTCAGCAACTGACTATGCCTGCATAAAAATATATTAGGAACTTCTAATGATTTCCGAAGAGCTCTTGACGAGAGCTGACCAGATGGCACGGTTGCTTGGCGCACTCGGAAACACGAAACGGTTTCTGATCATGTGCCATCTCGTCAACGGCGAATTGTCCGTGGGCGCTATCGCCGAGAAAGTCGAGTTGAGCCAGTCGGCGCTTTCGCAGCATCTAGCAAAGCTGCGCGGGCTCGATCTCGTGGCGACCAGACGCGAACGCCAGACAATCTACTATTCCTGCAAATCGGAAAATGTCAGGCTGCTGCTTTCGACGCTTGATAACAACGAGCAGACACACCCGGCCGAAGCGTAATTTGTCGGCTTTCCCCTTGACCTTCCAGTGACTGGAAGCCCTATCTCCGCGACAGCCGGAAAATTGCGGAGAACGGATATGCAGACGAATTTGAAAATCGAGGGCATGCATTGCGACGGCTGCGCCCGGGCTGTGCGCAACGTGCTCAGCAGGGTGGAAGGCGTGACGAGCGTGTCCGTCGACCTGGAGCGTGGGCAAGCGGACATACAATCCGATCGTCCCGTCACGCTGGAAATATTGCGGGCGGCCGTGGAAGACGCCGGCTATCAGGCGCGCGGTGTGACGGGTGAATAGCATGACAATGACGGTGCTGGATATTAGCGGCATGACCTGCGCGGCATGCGCTGCAAGTGTCGAAAAGGCCCTTTCGCGTGTGGATGGCGTAAGCCAGGCGGACGTCAATCTGGCGCTTGAGCGCGCCAACGTGGAATTTGACGGAACAGGCGGCTCCGAAGCGCTCATCCATGCCGTCGAGAGGGCGGGCTACGGCGCCTCCCTGCGCGCTTCCGGCGGAGCACGGCAGGACAAGGCGGACGAGGCCCGGGAGGTGGCGCGGCGGGCCGAGGAGCGTCAGACGCTCCTGAGATTTGCCGCTTCGGCGGTTCTTTCGACGATCCTTGTGGTGGGAACCCTGCCTATGATGATCGGCGCCGGGGGAGCTTGGCTCAATCCATGGCTACAAGCGGCTCTGGCTGCCGGCGTTATGGTGCTTTCGGGCAGCCGCTTCTACCGTGAAGCCTTTGCGGCCGTGCGGGGCGGTGGCGCCAACATGGCCGTTCTGGTGTCGCTTGGCACGACAGTCGCCTTTGTCTACTCGCTTGCGCTGGTGGCGATGGGCAACGGTCACGGCCATCTCTATTTCGAAGCAGCCGCCGTTGTGCTGACGTTGGTGATGCTCGGCAAGTATCTGGAAGCTCGCGCCAAACGCGGCGCGTCCTCGGCGCTCGCTGCGCTCGGCCGTCTTCAGCCCAGGACAGCTGAACGCATAAGCGAAAGCGGGCCAGAAACGGTCGCCGTGGAGGATCTGAAACGCGGCGATACCGTGCTTGTCCGCCCTGGCGGGCGGGTTCCCGGCGACGGCGTTATCGTGAGCGGCGAAACCAGCATTGACGAATCCCTCGTCACCGGCGAAAGCCTGCCCGTCGACAAAGTGATAGGCCAGAAGGTCATCACCGGGACGACCAACGCCCAGGGCGCCATCGAAGTGCGGATTGAGGCGGTGGGCGAGGACACCACCCTTGCCCGTATGACGAAGCTGATCGAGGATGCCCAGCGCGGCGATGCCCCGATCCAGAGGCTTGTCGACCGCATCTCCGCGATCTTCGTTCCGGCCATTCTACTGGCGGCGCTTTTGACCTTTCTCGGCTGGTGGCTCATCCTGGGAAGCGCCAGCGGCGGTCTTGTCGCCGCCGTCGCGGTCCTCGTCATCGCCTGCCCCTGCGCGCTCGGCCTCGCCACGCCGACGGCGCTCGTCGCAGGAACAGGCGCCGCGGCCAAGGCTGGCATCCTGATCCGGGATATCGAAACGCTTGAACGCGCCGAGACGATCGGCATTGTCGCCTTCGACAAGACCGGCACGCTGACGATCGGCCATCCGCAAGTTAGCGAAACGATAGCGCTCGACGGCGATAAGGACAGGCTGCTTCGCTACGCGGCCGCACTGGAAAGCCGCAGCGAGCATCCACTCGCCAAGGCGCTCATGCAATGGGCTGCCGGCAGCCGCAAGCTCGACGTCAGCGGCGTGACGGCGATCAGCGGCAAGGGCCTTGTCGGCATGGTGGACAGCCGTCGCGTCGCGGTCGGCAATGCCGCCCTCGCCGCCAGCGAGGGGGTCAGCGTTGTCGAAACAGATGGTCTGTCGGCGAAACTCGGCACAGCAGGGACGGTCAGCTTCGTGACGATCGATGGAAAGCTGGCGGGCGGCATCCTCTTCTCCGACGAACCGAGGCCGGAGGCATCCGGCACCGTCGCGGAACTGAAGGCGCGCGGCCTTCAATCGGTCATGCTCACCGGAGACAACGCCAGCGCGGCGAAAGCCGTTGCTACAAAGCTCGGCCTGGTGGACGTCCGCGCCTCGCTTCTGCCGGAGGACAAGGTGGCCGCCATTCGTGACCTCGCCAAGGAAACGGGAAAGAACGTCGCTTTCGTGGGCGACGGGCTCAACGACGGAGCCGCGCTTGCGGCTGCCCGGCTGGGTATCGCCCTTTCCTCCGGCACGGACGTCGCGAGAGGGGCCGCGGCGATCACCCTGATGCGGGCAGATCTTCGTCTCGTCCCGGCTTCCCTGGACATTGCCGACCGTACAAGGCGAACGATCAGGAACAATCTGATCTGGGCTTTCATCTATAATGTGATCGGCATTCCGCTCGCGGCTTTCGGCATATTGTCGCCGGTCATCGCCGGAGCGGCCATGGCCTTCTCCTCCGTGTCCGTCGTGACGAACTCGCTGCTGCTGACGCGGTGGAAACCGGCTCTTCGCAATGAAGCATGAGATCGTTCGCATTGAAGACCCGGAGGACGACCGCATAGCGGCCTATCGGGATATAAGGGAGCGCGACCTCATCGGCCGCGAAGGCATTTTCGTCGCCGAGGGAAAGGTCGTGCTCAAAGTCCTCTTCGCCGCGAGGCGCTTCCAGCCCCAATCCGTTCTGGTGCTGGAAAACCGCCTCGCCGGCATTTCCGATACCCTCGAACTCGCGCCGGAGAACATGCCCGTTTATGTTGCTTCGCAAGAGGTCATGGACCGGATCGCCGGTTTCAATGTCCATCGCGGAATATTGGCGCTCGGCCGCAAGCGCTCGCCTGAAGGCCTGGCTTCCCTCCTCGATCGCCTGCCGGCTTCGGCGCTGGTTCTCCTTCTTGTCGGGATTTCCAACCACGATAATATGGGGTCCATCTTCCGCAATGCCGCTGCCTTCCATGCGGATGCCGTCCTGCTCGACCAGGGCTGCTGCGACCCGCTTTACCGGAAATCCATCCGCGTTTCGGTCGGCGCAGTCCTGAAAGTACCGTTTGCCGTCGGAGGAAGCGCGGAGGAATTGCTTTCCGATCTCCAGCGCGCGGGGTTCGAGTCAATCGCACTGTCGCCGCGAGGCGAATTCGATATCGCCGCGCTCGATCGGCCGAAGCGGGCGGCCCTTGTTCTCGGGACGGAGGGACCGGGCCTGCCGCAACATATTCTGTCCGCCACGCGAACGGCGCGCATCGCGATGTCGGAAGAGTTCGACAGTCTCAACGTCGCGACCGCCGCGGCGATCGCGCTCCATCGGCTTTGGCGGAGGTGATCTGCAATCACTGGCCATCGGAACGATGCGCAGCCGGATCACCGCATCGCGGACGCTTTTTGCAGCGCCTTGACACGATCACCCAGACTGGCAATGGAGCCGTTGAGCGCTGCCGGAAAAGGTTTCTCCAGCGCCTTGTGAATGGGTGATCCCGGCCCCTCCACGAGAGCGGTCAGATGAACGACCTCGGCTGCGAGATTACTGATCTGCTCGCGCAGAAGCGCGTCCTCGCGGCGGCGGCTTTCCTCATCTTCGGCAGATAGTTGCCCGGAACGCAATTTCTCATTTTCGCGCGCCATCGTGACGAGACGTTGTTCCAGCTCCTTCCGCTCGGAGTCGAGCTTCTCCATCGCCCGCTCCAATTGATCGGCGTGAGCGCCCGACAGAAGCTCTTCCAATCGCCCGGACATCTCCGCCATTTCGGCTTCCAGCGCCGTTTGCCGCTCCTGGGCGGCGGCAAGCTTTTCGCTCAGCTCTGAAGCACGACCGGTTTCCTCCGTCAGCTCTTGGCGCAGCGTATCGATCTCGCGCACATTCGCTTCCAACGCCTGTTCGCGATCGGCCAGAAGCGCCATCAGTTTCTCGAGCTTCTCGTTCATCTCCGTGTTCCGGCGCCGCTCAACTTTCAGCGCCTCTTCCGCCGAGAGACGGCGTGCATCGGCCTCGCGCATATGTCGCTCCGCCTGGCGATGTTCGTCCCGCAGGAGTTCGATGTCGCCGAAAAGTTTCTCTATCTCGGTTTCGCGCGCCACCAGCTCGATCTGGCGGTTGCTGACATCCATCCTCGCGTCGCCGACCGCCCTCTCCATCTTCTCCAGTTCGGCGATGCGCGTTTCCAGCTGCTGCTCCGCGTCCCCTAAACGGCTGCTCAGTTGCTCGAGTTCGTCGGCGCGCGCCTTCAATTCTGCTTCGAGCGTTTCGCCCTTCCTGCCGAGGACCGCGATCGCACCGTCGCGCTCGCTCATCTGCCTGGCAAGCAATCCGGCTTTTTCCTGCTGTCGGGCGATCTCAACGGCCTGTTCGGCCGCCTTCGACCGCAGCGCGTCTATCTCCATTTCGAGCCGCCGCGCCGTCATGGCGAAGCCGGCGCGCAGCTTGTCCTTTTCGGCGCGGATCTCGTTCGATGTGAGCGGCAGGGATGCCTCGATACGACGCTTCGTCAAGCGCGCGGCGCGCCTCGATACCGCCGGAACGATAAGCAATGCGAGCGCCGCCGCCGTCAGAAAGCCCAGGACGAAAAGGAGAATGGAGGCGATCAAGCTGCTATCCGGCCCTTTTTCGAATATAAATAGCCGCGTCTCCATCTTGTGCCACGGCGGCGCAGGAAAAATCCAGAGAGAGCTTTATTCACACGTCATTAGGGTTAAGCGTGACGCGCATTCCCGCAAGCCGATAGCGGGGCCGGGAATGCGCCGCTCGCTTCTATGACACGCCGAGGCCAGCCTCCCACCAGCCTTGTCAGAACGGATTCCAGGTGGGCTCGCTGGTCAGTTTCAGATAACCGAGATTCAATCCCAGCCTGGCGCCGACGCCCGTGCGCACCGGTACGAGCAGGACATCGCCGTTCTTCATCACGTTAAAGCCGAGGCCCGCGACCAGATAGGCCGAACCCGCCACCCCGGCATAACGCCTGTAGAGTTCGCCGACACTGTCGAGATTGTAGACAAGCACCATCAGGCGCGAGCCCTCGCCGCCGAAATCCCAGCCGATGGAGGGTCCCTGCCAAAAGACCTTATGAGTGCCGGCGTTCTTGGTGTAGAGCGTTCCCTCGCCATAAGTCAGGCCGCCTATGATCGCGCCCGATCCCTCCTCGCCCAGAACGTAGCCGTTCGGCAGTCCGTAGCGCGAAAAGATCTTCTCGATGACGCTGGCGAGGCCGCCGGATGTCGAGCCGAAAAACCTGTGCCCTGAATCGATGATTTCCTGCGCCGTATATCCGGTGTCGGCGCGAGCCGCCGATCCCAGGAAGAAAACAGCGAGAAAAGCCGCGAAAAGGGCTGCTGCGAAACGACGGACACCCAATTCGATCATTGTTTCAGACATCGTTCCTGTCTCCGTGGAGCGGACGCGCAGAGACGAGACATGTCTGCAACGTCGCGCTCGAGCCTTCAGATACACACATCTCCCCGCAGCCATGCCGCGGCCAGGACACGCGCGCCGGGGGAACCTTTCCTGTCTGTCGCCACCGCCAGCGCGGCTTCTCAGCGTCCGCATTCCGGCTCATGATTCGTCAAATTACGACGTAAATCTTTTTCAACCATTAACCTTACATTACAAAGGTCATGGTAGGCCGCCATGATGGTTTCATGGTGGGCTGCGTGGCAGCGAAAGTCCGGCCTGAAGGGCTTCGTCGTCGGAGAGCGGGGGCGCTGCGCTGTTGCGTCCGGTTTTCAGGCGGCGTGGCATGAACCACTATTTCACTGGTCGAACGAAGAGGCCCCAGAATGTCTGAATTGTTCACGCTCTCGGCACCGGATTTGGCGGCGCTTCTGTGCAGCCGGGTTTGCCACGATATCATTTCGCCTGTGGGCGCCATCAACAACGGTCTCGAACTGCTCGACGAGGGCGGAGCCGACGAGGATGCGATGAACCTCATCCGCGCCAGCGCCCGCAACGCGTCGGCCCGCCTGCAATTCGCCCGCATCGCCTTCGGCGCCGCCGGTTCTGCCGGCATGCAGATCGATACCGGCGATGCGGAGGCGGTGGCGACCGCATTCATCAAGAACGAAAAGCCCGAATTGACCTGGATCGGTTCGCGCGCCTACCTGCCGAAGAACAAGGTGAAGCTTCTGCTCAACCTGCTCCTTGTCGCGAATGCCGCGATCCCGCGCGGAGGCAAGCTGACCGTGACGATCGAGAATGCCGAGACGGAGCCTAAATTCACACTCGTCGCCAAAGGTCCGATGGTGCGCGTTCCGCCGAAATTCCTCGAATTCCACTCCGGGAAAAAGCCTGAAGAGGCAATCGACGCCCACGCCGTCCAGCCTTACTACACGTTGCTTCTGGCGCATGAAACCGGCATGACGATCAACATCCGCGCGACAGCGGAAGAGATCACTCTCACGGCCGGTTGACCCTTCGGCTGAATACCCGCCAAGCCGCGGTTCCTTGAATCGAGTGCTTCGGCATTCATGATTCTTAACCCTTGAATGCTAACGTGCGGCTGGCACAAGGCAACGTGCGGTGTCACGAGCCCGTTCGGGACTTCCCGAACCGGCGCGTGATGGTTTTCGAGCGGGAGGTTGACGCGGGCGGTAACGCGCCAGCGAAAATCCGCGGAAAGGCCGGCGTTCCGGAGCCGCATGAAGCGCGGCTGGCCAGGAAAAACGCATCGGACGTGCTGGAGACGGCCGCGTCGGAAGCGCGGTGAGGGGGCGGTTATGAAACAGTGTTTGATTGTCGATAATTCGAGCGTCGTCAGGAAAGTGGCAAAACGGATCCTGGCGAAAGAGAGCTTTGTGGTAATGGAGTCCTCAGGCGGCTCGGAAGGCCTGGGTCTCTGCCGTGCGGAAATGCCCGATATGATCATCCTCGACGCGATGATCCCGGATATGTCCTATATCGATTTCATCAGCGAAGCGCTCGCCATTCCTGCCGTGGCGAAGCCCCGGATTCTTCTCTGTCTCGTTCAACTCGATGTTCCCGCGATCATGCGGGCGAAACGCGCCGGCGCCGTCGGCTACATACTGAAGCCGTTCAACAGGCAGCAATTGCTCAAGCGCTTCCGCGAATTCGAGATGGCGGCATGAACATGGCAATCGGCAGTCGGCAATAGGCAGTTGGAAGCAGGCCCGAACGTCCGGGGACATTGCCGTCGATCTATGTCGCCCGCTGCCGATTGCCTATTGCCGATTGCCCAGCTCAGGCGCTTTCCCGGATTTCCTCCGGCTCGCGCAGCACATAGCCCCGGCCCCACACCGTTTCGATGTAATTCTGGCCACCGGAAGCCGTGTCGAGCTTCTTGCGGAGCTTGCAGATGAAGACGTCTATGATCTTCAGTTCCGGCTCGTCCATGCCGCCATAGAGATGGTTGAGGAACATCTCCTTGGTCAGCGTGGTGCCCTTGCGGAGCGAGAGAAGCTCCAGCATTTGGTATTCCTTGCCGGTGAGATGCACGCGCTGTCCGCCGACCTCGACGGTCTTGGCGTCGAGGTTGACGATCAAATCGCCGGTCGTGATGACCGACTGGGCATGGCCCTTGGAGCGCCTGACGATCGCGTGAATGCGCGCGACCAATTCATCCTTGTGGAAGGGCTTCGTCATGTAGTCGTCGGCGCCGAAGCCAAGGCCCCTCACCTTGTCTTCGATGCCCGCCATGCCCGAGAGGATAAGGATCGGCGTCTTCACCTTGGAGAGGCGAAGCGTCCGCAGGACCTCATAGCCGGACATGTCCGGCAAATTGAGATCGAGCAGGATGATGTCGTAATCGTAGAGCTTGCCGAGATCGACCCCCTCTTCGCCGAGGTCGGTCGTGTAAACGTTGAAGCTTTCCGATTTCAGCATCAGTTCGATGCTTTGTGCGGTCGCACTGTCGTCTTCAATCAGCAGAACGCGCATGTCATTCCCCTTCCCTGTCCCCGCATGGGCCCTGTCCCCGCATGGGTTCGCGCATGCAGCAATCGGAACAGTTAATGCATGAATCGAAGCCTGCCACCAAATGGTTAACAAAAACTGATTCGGTTTGGCAAGCGTTATTGGTTTTTTCAGCTATCGGGTTCACCCTTCTGAATCCCATGCGAAAATGGCAGCCCAAAACCCCAAAAATTTACATTAACTTTCAGCGATAAGTGACTCTGTGGAATCACTTTGTCGCCGTCGGGCAGGTTGTTGGATTTTTACCCCCCCTTAATGCCTGACGCCTATGATTAACAATGCCCGTAAACGAAAGGTTACCGGCTGCGCAAAAGCTTAGGAAATTGTTTTCCAAGGGAAGGGGCGCGCGGCTTGTGTTCGTTGGGCGAAGTGGGGCCGAGGGGCCGGGTATAAGCGTTTTAGGAGTACCCTCATGAAGTCACGTGAAAATCTCGTCCGTCTGAAGCGGTTTCAGGTGAACGAGAAACGCCGGCAGCTCTCACAACTCGACATGATGATCGCCGAATTCGACAGAATGGCGTCGGAACTCGAAGCGCAGATCCTCGCCGAGGAAAAGAAGGCCGGGATCACCGATATCCACCATTTCGCCTATCCGACATTCGCCAAGGCAGCGCGCCAGCGCCGCGACAACCTGAAGAATTCGCAGGCGGACCTCGCCGAACAGCGCAAGACGGCGGAAGCGGGCCTGGCCGAAGCGGAGGCCGACCTGGCGAAGGCGGAAATGCTCGAAACGCGCGATGC
>JBQCEL010000005.1:0-16917 GCA_051960255.1 Rhizobiaceae bacterium | reverse complement strand
TGAGGCGGCAGGCTCAAATGCGCCGCGCCGTTCGATCTCCTCACGGATCATCTTCTTGGTGATCTTGCCATAGGCGGATTTTGGCAAGGCGTCCCAGAAGAGAAATTGCTTGGGCAACTTGTAGCGCGCCATCTTGCCGTCGAGCCAGGCTTTCAGATCGATGCTTCTGGGGTCCACGCCGGGGCGCACGACGCAGACGGCCACGCCGATCTCCCCCCAGACAGGATCCGGCATGCCGAGCACCGCGACTTCCCCGATATCTGGATGGAGAAGGATTTTTTCCTCGATCTCGCGCGGATAGATGTTGGAGCCGCCGGAGATATACATGTCGGAAGCGCGGCCGGTAATGTAGAGGAAGCCTTCTTCGTCCATATGGCCGAGATCGCCGGTGCGGAACCAGCCATTGCGGAAGGCTTTCGCGTTGGCTTCGGGATTCTGGTAATAGCCGGCGAAGACCGCCGGGCCGATAACGCAAATCTCGCCCGTTGCTCCGGCCTGCACCTCTTCGCCATCATCGTTCTGGATCGAAATCCGCATGCCCGTCCGCGCGAAGCCGCATGTGCCGATCCTGGCTTCGGGACCGTCCTCGACCGCGTGAAAGACGGGCGGCAGGGTCGTTATGTTGCCGGTGACTTCGCCGAGACCGAAATATTGCACCAGCACCGGCCCCAGCGTCTTCAGCGCGCGGACCTGGTCGGCCCGATACATCGGCGCGCCCGCATAGATGACGTAGCGCAGCGAGGAATGGTCGAAACGTTCGACCGCGGGGTCCTCAACGAGCAGTTTGACGATCGTGGGGACGGTGAAGAGGTTCGTCACGCGCCATTTCTCGACCAGTTCCCAGGCTTCCGCCGGCTGCATCTTCTCGCCCGAGAGCAGGATCGTCTTCACGCCGCGCGCGACCTGCACCAGCTGATGAACGCCGGCGCCATGGGACAGTGGAGCGACGACCAGCGAGGCGTCTTCGTTGGTGGTTCCGGGCATCAGGTCGCAGAGATGGTTGGTGATGACAAAAGCCATCTGGCCATGCGTCAAAACGGCGGCCTTCGGCCGGCCCGTCGTGCCGGAGGTGAAGAAGAACCAGCAGGGATCGTCGCGATCGACGGCGGCTTCCGCGATCTTCTGCCCGTGATGCGCCTCGACTAACCCGTCATAGCTTTCGCCGAACGCCGCCTCGCCGATCGCAATGACGAAACGAAGCGCGGGAGAAGCCGCCCGGCACGCCTCCGCGTGATCGGGAAAGCCGGCGCCGCAGATCATGCCGCACGCGCCGCTCGCCTCGGCGAGATAGGCGACCTCGGAGGGCGACTGGCGGAAATTGGTCGGCACCCAGACCGCGCCCAGCCTGAAGCAGGCGAACATCGATTCGAACATCTGGTTGCAATTCTGCGACTGCACCAGGATGCGATCGCCCTTCGCAACGCCGAAGCGGGCCGAAAGCGCAACTGCCATGGCGTCGACGCGGCGCTCGAATTCGCGCCATGTCCACTCTTTCTCGCCCCAAACGAGGGCGATTTCATCCGGGAAGCGACGCGCCGATTGCGTCAGGAAATGCGCCAGGTTCATCACGCGCGTGGAAGCCGGCGCGATCGCTTTCGCGGAAATGCCTGTTGTCATATTTTCTCGTCTCCGACCGTATTCCGCTGTCCGTCACGCCGCCTTGTCGCCAACAGGCGAAGGCTCCTTGCGCCTCGGCGCGAACATTTCCGCCAGCCTGGCTTCGATATGCCGCGCTTCGGCCTGGAGCAATCCCGCCAACTGGCGCTGGCGCTCCTCCTGCATCCTGCTGTCGATCGCCGCTATGCTGAGCGCGCCCGCAACCCTGCCGTCGGGGTAGCGCACGGCCATGCCGATCGCCCATGAATTGGCGAGCACCAGCCCCGGATTGACCGACCAGCCGCGCTCTCTGGTCTCATGCCTCATCCGCCGAATTAGTTCGCCCGTATAGCGGGGGAACCGCTCAGCGATGGCATCCCTATTGGTGGCAATGGCGTTCTCCGCCTCCTCGTCGGAGAGGCTGGCCAGCATGGCCATGGAGCCGGCGCCGATGCCCAGCGGATGCTGGTGACCGGCCTGGAGAAGATGGGTGCGGATGGGGAAAGCGCCCTCCTCCCGGTGCAGGCAGACGGCATGATCCTGCCGCCGGATCGAAAAGAAGCTCGTATCCTCGCTCTCAGCGGAAATCCTTCGCAAGCTGCCGACCGCGATCTCGAGGAGATTGTAGCGGTAGGATGCCAAAGCCCCGAGAACGAAAGCCTCCTCGCCGAGAAAATACCGTCTCGTTTCCGCTTCCTGCTCCACCAAACCAGCGCGGATAAGCGCCAGCAGCAAACGCCGCGCGGTGGGTTTGTTCAGCTCGCTTTGCGATACGATCTCGGCAAGCCCTATGCCCGCTTGAGCATGGCGCCTGACGAGCGCCAGGAGCGCCAAAGCGCGATCGACGCTTTGCGATCCTGCAGGCAGGCTGTCTGCTTCCCTCAACCAATCCTCCCATCTGGCCACAATATGGACCAGAAGCGCATCTCCATTCATTATTATCGAGGCATTTTGCTATTGCAACAACGTCCGATCCGTGAACGATGGTTATACAACAGGCTGATCGATCCATATGATGGACCAATCATCAGAAATGCAGGAGGAAGTCCGATGGCCGGTCGCATGAGCGGAAAGGTGGTGCTTGTCGTCGGAGGCGGCGCGCCGGCGGAAGGCCTGAACAACGGCAAGGCCGCGGCGCTGCTCTATGCGCGGGAAGGCGCGAAGGTGGCCGTCGCCGACCTCAGCCTCGAGGCCGCCAAACGAAGCTGCGACGCCATCGGAAAGGAGAGCGGAGAAGCTATTGCCCTCACCGCAAACGTGACGTCGTCGGAAAGCTTGGCGAAAATGGCCGCCGATGCGAAAGCCGCCTTCGGCAGGATCGACGTGCTTCACAACAATGTCGGCGTCGCCGAGACCGGCGGCCCGGTGGAAACGAGCGAGGAAAGCTGGAACCGCGTCGTCGCGGTTAACCAAACCGGCATCTTCCTCAGCTGCAAGCATGTTCTGCCGATCATGGTCGCGCAGGGCAAGGGCGCGATCGTCAATATCGGCTCGGCCGCGTCGATGCGCTGGATCGGCTTTCCCTATGCCGCCTACACGGCCTCGAAAGCCGCGGTCGTCGCGCTGACCCAGAACATCGCTATGCAATATGCCGGCCAAGGCATCCGCGCCAATTGCGTCGTGCCCGGCCTGATGGACACGCCGATGGTGCGCGACGCGCTGACGGAAAGATATGGCGGCGACATCGAAACAATGATCGAGAAGCGCAACAGCCAGAGCCCGACCGGCAAGATGGGGGACGCCTGGGACACGGCCTATGCCGCGCTCTTCCTTGCCTCCGACGAGGCGCGTTATGTCACCGGCACACAGATCGTCGTCGATGGCGGGCTGACGGCGCGCTGCGCCTGATCGACGCCTTTAGCGTCACAATATGGCCGCGCCCTGCGCCTCGTTTCACAATGTGGACCATCTCCATCCAAAAAATTTGCGAAAACGCACGTCCAAGACCGCTAGGAGGCAAAAAACAGGGTTTAATATCCAGCGCTGCTATGATCTATTTCGATGAGCAGGCTGCAATGCATCACAATGTGGACTGTTGGAGGAAGGGGCTGACCTCCGTGAAGCGGCCTTGAATTTCGGATTTGCCCGCCGCTTGCCTTGACCACAAGAAGACTGGCGGCGGGCGTAGATTATTTCGGGAGGAATCTTCAGATGACGATCATGACGCGCCGGGCCTTTGTCGCGACCACCGGCCTGGCCACGCTGGCATTGAGCATGCCCGCTGTGAAACGGGCCCGTGCCGCGGATTTCCGCTACAAATATGCCAATAACCTCCCCGTCAGCCACCCGTTGAACAAGAGGGCCAAGGAAGCCGCCGACGCGATCTCGAAGGAGACGAATGGCCGCTTCGAGTTGCAGATATTCCCCAACAATCAGCTGGGTTCGGATACGGACGTGCTCGGCCAGCTTCGTTCCGGCGCGGTGGAGTTCTTCACGCTCTCCGGCCTGATCCTCTCGACCTTGGTTCCGGTCGCCTCCATCAACGGCATCGGCTTCGCCTTCCCCGATTATGCGACCGTCTGGAAAGCGATGGATGGCGAGCTCGGCGCTTATATTCGCGGCCAGATCAACAAGGCCGGCCTCGTCGTCATGGACAAGATCTGGGACAATGGCTTCCGGCAGATCACTTCAAGCACCAAGCCGATCGTTACGCCCGCCGATCTCAAGGGCTTCAAGATCCGCGTTCCGGTGAGCCCGCTCTGGACTTCCATGTTCGAGGCCTTCGGCGCCTCGCCGACAAGCATCAATTTCGCCGAGGTCTACACGTCGTTGCAGACCAAGGTGGTCGAGGGGCAGGAAAATCCGCTCGCCATCATCCAGACGGCGAAGCTTTACGAGGTGCAGAAATACTGCTCGCTGACCAACCATATGTGGGACGGCTTCTGGTTCCTCGCCAACAAGGATATGTGGGACGCGCTGCCCAAGGACATTCAGGAGGTCGTCGCCAAGCATCTCAACGCGGCGGCTCTCGAAGAGCGCAAGGACACGGCGGCGCTCAACGACTCGCTCGCCGACAAGCTGAAATCGGAAAAGATGGTCTTCAACACTCCCGATCCGGCGCCGTTCCGTGATAAGCTTCGCGAGGCGAAGTTCTATTCCACATGGCGCGACAAATACGGCAAGGAGCCGTGGGATCTTCTCGAGAAAGCGGTCGGCAAGCTGGTCTGATGGACGCGGCAGGGCTGGAAATCCCTCGCGACGAAGCGCTTGTCGCTTCGTCACCTTCCTGGGCGACGGCGGCCGACAAATGGCTCGGCCGGATCGTCGAGTTTCCAGCGGCCGCTCTTGTCGTCACCGAGGTGATCGTGCTGTTCGCGGGCGTCGTCTCACGCTACGTCTTCGATCACCCTCTCGTCTGGTCGGACGAACTCGCCTCGCTTTGTTTCCTGTGGTTGGGGCTGCTGGGGTCCTGCATCGCTCTCCAGCGCGGCGAGCATATGCGCCTTTCGGTCCTCCCGGAGAGAGTACGGGCATTCTCGGAAGCGATCGCGACGGTTCTGGCGATCACCTTCCTGCTCCTCATCCTCGGCCCCTCGTGGAAATTCGCCCAAAGCGAAGCCTTCATCACAACGCCCGGCCTCGGCATTTCGGCGGTTTGGCGGGCATTGTCCCTGCCGGTCTGCTCCGTGCTGATGATCCTCATCGCCCTTGTCCGGGTCGCGCGACTCGGAAATGGCAGGGCGATCGTGACGGCAATCGCGACCACGGTCGTGTTGGCCGCGGCGCTTTATCTGCTCAAGCCGGTTTTCGCCCAACTCGGCAACATCAATCTTTTGATCTTCTTCGTCGTTCTGCTCGCCGCCGGCATCTTTGCGGGCGTGCCGATCGCCTTCGCTTTCGGGCTGGCGACCTTCTCCTATCTCTCGCTCACGACCCGCCTGCCGATGTCCATCGTCGTCAACCGCATGGACGAGGGCATGTCGCACCTGATCCTGCTCGCCGTGCCGCTTTTCGTGTTGCTTGGCTATCTCATCGAAATGACGGGAATGGCGCGCGCCATGGTGGCGTTCCTCGCCAATCTCGTGGGGCATGTCAGGGGCGGGCTGAGCTATGTCCTTCTCGGCGCGATCTTGCTGGTGTCAGGCATTTCCGGCGCCAAGGCGGCCGATATGGCGGCGGTGGCGCCTGTGCTTTTCCCTGAAATGAAGGCGCGCGGCGCCAAGCCCGGAGAATTGATCGCGCTTCTCTCCGCATCGGGCGCCATGTCGGAAACGATCCCGCCCAGCCTGGTGCTGATCACGGTCGGTTCCGTCACCGGCGTCTCGATCGCCGCGCTTTTCACGGGCGGCCTGCTGCCCGGCGTCGTTCTAGCCCTCGTGCTTGCCTTTGTCGCCTGGAGACGCTCACGACGCGAGGATCTGTCGAAGGTCAGGCGCGCCTCGGCGAAGGAGATCGGCCGTACCTTCCTGATCGCGCTGCCGGCGCTCATCCTTCCCTTCGTCATTCGCGCCGCCGTCGTCGAGGGCATAACCACCGCGACCGAGGTCTCGACGGTCGGCATCATCTATTCTGTCATTATCGGATTCCTGATCTACGGCCAGTTCGACCGCAGAAGGATCATGCCGATGCTGATCGGCACGGCGTCGCTCTCGGGCGCCATCCTGTTCATCATCGGCGCCGCCACGGCGATGGCGTGGGCGCTGACCCAGTCAGGCTTCTCGGGAGAACTGGCGAATTTCATGGCCTCCCTTCCCGGCGGCGCCTTCAGCTTCATGGCGATGTCGATCGTCGTGTTCGTGGTGCTCGGAAGCGTTTTGGAAGGCATTCCCGCGATCGTGCTTCTGGGGCCGCTTCTCTTCCCCATTGCCAAGCTGGTGGGCGTCAATGAGGTTCACTATGCCATCGTCGCGATCCTGGCGATGGGCATCGGCCTCTTCGCGCCGCCATTCGGCGTCGGCTATTACACCGCCTGCGCCATCGGTCGCGTCGATCCGCATGAAGGCATGCGGCCGATCGCCGGTTATCTGCTCGCGCTGCTGCTCGGCGTGATTCTTCTCGCGGCGGTGCCGTGGTTCTCGATCGGGCTTCTGTGATCGGTGCGTCCTTCGAGGCCCGCTACGCGGGCACCTCAGGATGAGGGAGTCTGGCGCTGGTGGTCCTCATCCTGAGGTGCTTGCGAAGCAAGCCTCGAAGGACGCACCGAGACATGAAGCGAGCTGGATTCAAATACTTCACTCGATGTCGAACGAAACGCCCTGCGCCAGCGGCAGCGCGTTCGAATAATTCACCGTGTTGGTAGCGCGGCGCATATAGGCTTTCCATGCGTCGGAACCGGATTCGCGACCGCCGCCAGTCTCCTTCTCGCCGCCGAACGCGCCGCCGATTTCCGCGCCCGACGTGCCGATATTGACATTGGCGATGCCGCAGTCCGAACCATCCGCGCCGAGGAAGCGCTCCGATTCCCTGATGTCGCGCGTAAAGATCGACGAGGACAGGCCCGCGCCGACGGCATTGTGGTCTGCAAGCGCCTGGTCGAAATCGCTGTACTTCATGACGTAGAGGATCGGCGCGAAGGTTTCTTCCGTCACCGGGGCGACCTGGCGCGGCATCTCGACGAGCGCGGGCTTGACGTAATAGGCGTCCGCGTGCGGGGTCTCGGCCCGCGCGCCTCCGGTGACGGAGCCGCCTTGCTCGCGCGCCGCGCCAAGCGCCTTTTGCATATTGTCAAAGGCTGCCTTGTCGATCAGCGGCCCGACTAAAGCATCCGTTTCGAGCGGATTGCCGACCGAGACGCTTTCATAGGCGCGCTTCAGGCGCGGTACGAGATCGTCATAGACGCTTTCATGCACGAAAAGACGCCTGAGCGTCGTGCAGCGCTGGCCGGCGGTCCCCATCGCGCCGAAGGCGATGGCTCGCAGCGCCATGTCGAGATCGGCGGACGGACAGACGATGCCGGCATTGTTGCCGCCGAGTTCCAGGATGGAACGGGCGAAGCGCTTCGCCAGCCTCGGGCCGACCTCGCGGCCCATGCGCGTTGAACCGGTGGCCGAGACGAGCGCCACCTTCTTATGATCCACCAGGACCTCACCGACGGCGCGGTCGCCGACCAGCACGGTCAGGAGCGATGCCGGCACCTCGCCGAAACGCTTCGCGGCACGCTCGAAGATCGCCTTGCAGGCAAGCGCCGTCAGCGGCGTCTTTTCCGACGGTTTCCAGACGACGGCATTGCCGCAGACCAGCGCCAGCGCGGCGTTCCAGGACCAGACCGCGACCGGAAAATTGAACGCGGATATGACGCCCACGACGCCGAGCGGATGCCATGTCTCCATCATGCGATGGCCCGGCCGCTCCGTCGCGATGGTGAGGCCGTAAAGCTGGCGCGAAAGGCCGACCGCGAAATCGCAGATGTCGATCATCTCCTGCACTTCGCCCAATCCTTCGGATTCGATCTTTCCGACTTCGATCGAAACCAGTTTGCCGAGATCCGCCTTGGCGGCGCGCAATTCCTCGCCGAGAAGCCGGACCAATTCACCCCTTTTTGGAGCTGGAACCATACGCCACGCCTTGAAAGCTTCGTAAGCGCTATCGATCGCGTCGTTCGCCTTCGCCGCCGAAATGGTCGTCAAATCCGCGATCTTCTCGCCGGTGACGGGGCTGGAAACGGGCATATCGCCCCCGGAAAGCGTCTCTGCCTTCACGCCGAGCCTGGAAAGCAGTGCTGCCGTTTCTTTTCTCACATCCATGGTCAAATTCCTTCGCGGTCCGATGCTCGCACGAGATCGCATAGCCGAGCCGAATAGTGATTGATAGGCTGGGGAATATCAGGAAAGGCTTTCCTCCGGAAGCGCATCAGGCTTCTTCGGCGGAAACCTCGTAAAGGACCGCATTCGACTGGGCGTCGACGCCGACGAGGCTGACGTCGTAACCCCACAGCCGCCTGATATGGCGGAGCGTGGCGTCACGCGCTTCTTCCGACAAGAGCACGCCCTCGTGGACGGTGTGTTGCAGGCGCAGCTTGCGGTCACCCCTCAGATCCACATCCACCACCTGGATGTCCGGCTGGTTGGCGCCGACATCGAGATTGCGGGCAAGCGCCGAGCGCACCTTTTCATAGCCCCGTTCGTCGTGAATGGCTGCGACTTCGTATTCGCTTTCCGTTGCGTCGTCGGCAAGGACGAAGAGATGCATTTTGCGAATCAGGCTGGGGCTCAGATATTGCAGGATGAACGATTCGTCGCGATGATTGGCCCATGCATCGAGGAGGGTTCCCCTCCAGTCTCCATTCCCCGCCATGCCGGGAAACCAGTCCCGATCCTCGGCGGTCGGCTCCGTGCAGATGCGCTGGATATCCTGCATCATGGCGAAGCCCAGCGCATAAGGGTTCATATAGCCATAGCGCGGATCGTCGAAATCGGGCTGGAACACCACGTTGGAGTGGCTTTGCAGGATTTCCAGCATCGTCCCTTCCCCAACGCTGCCCCGGTCGAAGAGCGTGTTCATGATCGTGTAATGCACGAAGGTGGCGCAGCCTTCGTTCATCACCTTGGTCTGCCTTTGCGGATAAAAATATTGCGCGATGACTCGCACGATCCTGAGAATTTCGCGCTCCCAAGGCTTCAGGAGCGGGCTGTTCTTCTCAAGGAAATATAGCAGGTTCTCCTCAGGAAGCTTCAACGTCCTTTTGCGCTCCAGCACTTCCTGCTCGGTTTCCTCATAGGCAGGCGCATCCTTCCTTTCGGGAAGCGTCCGCCAGAGGTCGCTGAAAGAGCGCTCCTCATATTCCTGTCTTTCGCGTGTGCGCTCGCGTTCCTTTTCGGAAGAAAGCCTCGGGGTCCTGCGATAGCGGAAAACACCATGATCCATGATGGCGTGCGCGGCGTCGAGGATCGATTCCACCGCCGAAAGACCGTATTTCTCCTCGCAACGGGCGACATAGTTCTTCGCGAATTCCATATAGTCGAGGATGGCGCTCGCATCGGTCCATTGCTGGAACAGATAATTGTTCTTGAAAAAATGGTTGTGGCCGAAGGCGGCATGGGCCGTCACCAGAGCCTGCATCGCCATGGTGTTCTCTTCCATGAGATAGACGATGCACGGATTTGAATTGATAACGAGTTCATAGGCGAGCCCGCGCCGGCCTTTCCGGTATTGCAGTTCCTCATTGACGAAATGCTTGCCGAAGGACCAGTGCCGGTACATCAGCGGCATGCCGATCGAGGCATATGCATCGAGCATCTGCTCTGAAGAGATGATCTCCATCTGGTTCGGATAGACGTCGAGGTGGAGGTCTCCCAGCGCCACCTCTTCGATGGCGTCATAGGTCCGAGACAGCGTATCGAAATTCCAGTCGGAATTTTCGAACAGAAGCTTGGAACCGCCGGTATGAATTCCAGGCTTTGCGACCATCACGAGCCTTTCTGCGAGGATTGCTTCGCGAAGAGCTGATGAAAGACGGGGTAGATGTCGGCCGGTCCGGCGATCCGCGTCATCTGGAAATTCTGCCAGCGTTCCGCGACGATGCGGTAGGCGCGCCATAAAGAGGTGCCGTTCTCCGTCGCGCGGAAGATGTCACTCTCACGCTCATCGATAATCTCGACATAGGCGTAGTATTGGCAGAGCCGCATGATTTCGTGATCGAGCATTTCGACGCAATGGCGCGAATCCTCGCTCATATTGTCGCCGTCAGACGCCTGGGCGGCATAGATGTTCCATTCATTGCTCGGATAACGCTCACGGATGACGCGCAGCATCTCCTCGAGCGCGGTCGAAACGATCGTGCCGCCGCTCTGGGTCGAATAGAAGAACGTCTCCTCGTCGACCTCCTGCGCTTCATGCGTGTGGCGGATGAAGATGACGTCCGTCCGCTCGTAGCGGCGCTTCAGGAAGAGATGCAGAAGCACGAAAAAGCGCTTGGCGAGGTCCTTTTCCCGCTCCCCCATCGACCCGGAAACGTCCATCAGGCAAAACATCACGGCGTTCGCGTTCGGCAGCGGCTGCTGCTCGAAACGGTTGAAGCGGATGTCGAGCGGATCGACGTAGGAGATGACGCGGCGCCGTCTGTTGAGCCGGTCCAGTTCCTCGCGCAGCTTCTCAAGGCGCTCGCTCGATTTCGCGTCCGCGGGCTGCTGCTCCAGCTTGGCGATCTCGGCCTCCAGAGCTTCGACATCCCGCCGGCTTGGCCGATGCAGGGCTATGCGGCGCCCATAGCTGTTGCGCATCGTTCGACCGATATTGATGTTGGTGGGAGCGCCGGAAATGGCATAGCCGGCCCGGCGCGGCTTGAAGGAGACGACTTCCTTCAGATTGAGCTTCACAAGATCTGGAAGCTCCAAATCCTCGAAAAAGAGATCGAGTACCTCTTCGCGCGACAGGACGAACCGGAAATCATCCTCGGTGTCGCCGCTGTCCGACGGATCCGAAGGTGATCCGCCTGCGCCGCCCTGCGGCTTGCGGATACGGTCTCCGGTGACGAAAGCCTTGTTGCCGGGCAGCACATGCTCGCGCTGTCCGGTCTCGTGATCGTGCTGGAAGTGTGGCTCGCTCGTGCCCCTGGCCGGAACCGGAACCGTCTGGTCCGCATCCACGTCGGAAATCTTGCCGGTCCTTACGCGATCGTTGATGATCCGCTTCAGTTCGCCTCGCGCCCTTTTGAGGAAACGTTGGCGATTGCTCAGGCTCTTGTCCTTGGGATTCAGCCTTCGATCGATGTAATTCGGCACGGTTCATCCTTCGGCGGCAGCGATCAGCCTGCCTTGTTGACCCTCATATACCAGTCGACCAGACGCCGGACCTGCCGCTCGGTGTAGCCGCGTTCGACCATGCGCTGGACAAATTCGGTGTGCTGCTTCTCCGTAGCGCTGTCCTTTTTGGATCCGAAACTGATGACCGGCAGCAGATCCTCGACCTGGCCGAACATCCGCTTCTCGATCACCTCACGCAGCTTTTCGTAACTGGTCCAGGAGGGATTGCGCCCATTGTTCTTGGCGCGCGCCCGCAGCGTGAACTTGACTACCTCGTTGCGGAAGTCCTTCGGATTGGCGATGCCCGCGGGTTTTTCGATCTGGGAAAGTTCGCTGTCGAGGATCTCGCGATTGAGAATCTGCCCTGTATCGGGGTCCTTATAGTCCTGGTCCTCGATCCAGGCGTCAGCATAGGCGATATAGCGGTCGAAAAGGTTCTGGCCGTATTCGCTGTAGGATTCCAGATAGGCTTTCTGAATCTCATGGCCGATGAACTCGGCGTAGCGCGGCGACAGTTCCGACTTGATAAAATCGAGATAATTGCCCTCGACCTCATTCGGGAATTGCTCCCGCCTGATCGCCTTCTCGAGCACATACATGAGGTGCACGGGATCGGCCGCGACCTCCTTCGTGTCATAGTTGAACGTCTCCGACAGGACCTTGAAGGCGAAGCGGGTGCTGATGCCCGTCATCCCTTCGTCGACGCCGGCGGTGTCGCGATATTCCTGAACCGACTTTGCCTTGGGATCGACATCCTTGAGGTTTTCGCCGTCATAGACCCGCATCTTCGTGTAGCGCGGCGAATTCTCGTGCTCGCTCAGGCGTGTGGCGACGGTGAAGCGGCTGAGGATATCGAGCACCTCCGGTGCACAGGGATTGTTCACCAGTTCGCTCTCATTCAGCATCTTCTCGTAGATCTTCTTCTCCTCCATCACGCGCAGGCAATAGGGCACCTTGACGACCAGAATGCGGTCGAGGAAGGCCTCATTGTTCTTGTTGTTCTTGAACTGCAGCCATTCCGATTCATTCGAATGCGCCAGAACAATACCCTGATACGGGAAGGCGCCGAAATTCTCGGTGCCATTGTAATTGCCCTCCTGGGTAGCCGTCAGCAGCGGATGCAGCACCTTGATCGGCGCCTTGAACATCTCGACGAATTCGAGCAGGCCCTGCGTGGTGCGGTTGAGGCCGCCGCTATAGGAATAGGCATCCGGGTCAGCCTGGCTGAAATTCTCCAATTGACGGATGTCGACCTTGCCCACCAGCGAGGAGACATCCTGATTGTTCTCGTCGCCGGGTTCGGTCTTGGCGATGGCGATCTGGCGCAGCCGCGACGGCATGAGGCGCACGACGCTGAATTTCGAAATGTCGCCGTTGAACTCGTCCAGCCGCTTCGCCGCCCATGGCGAGATGAGCCCGGTAAGGCGGCGGCGGGCGATGCCGTATTTTTCTTCCAGAAGGCCGGCCATCTTCTCCGGATGGAACAGACCGAGGGGAGATTCGAAAATGGGGCTGATCTTGCCGTTCGCCTTCAAGGTGTAGATCGGCCGCTTTTCCATCAGCTTCTTCAGCCGCTCGGCAAGCGACGATTTTCCGCCGCCCACCGGACCGAGCAGATAAAGGATCTGCTTGCGCTCCTCCAATCCTTGCGCGGCGTGGCGGAAATAGCCGACGATCCTTTCGACGGTATCCTCCATTCCAAAGAAGTCGGAAAAGGCAGGATAGACCTTGATGGTGCGGTTGGTGAAGATGCGCCCGAGCCGCTCGTCGGAACTCGTGTCGATCAGTTGAGGCTCGCCGATCGCATCGATCATGCGTTCGGCCGCGGTAGCGTACATGAACGGATCATCGCGGCAGTCGAGCAGATATTGCTGGAGGCTCATCTCCTCATGCGCGTCGTTCTTGTAGATCTCCGAAAAGAGACTGAAGATGTCGGACCCTCGCGATTCCATGTTAACCTCTCGCACCGTTGTGGTTGCAGCGAACGCGGATCAGGGTCGGGACCCCAACCGCACCGGTCCTCTCCTGGGTGACGGGGATAAGCCTCGGGCAACGCGAGGAGTGTGCCGCGAAAAGACAAAATGCCTTCATCGATCGGCCGGCTCTATCGCGCGGATAAAGGAGCATTCCTCTGCTGACCTTCTCGCCATGCTTCCCGCCCTCTTTCCTGCTATATAGGCGTCCCAACCATGGGCAGCACCCATACGCATGCAGGAGAAACGTTCCAGAAGGGCTTTTTGTTCGAGCAAAGCCGCGACTATTTGGCGCGAATGGATTGCTCGGGGCCATCAAGTCAGCCCCCGCTCGTGCAAGGCGCCGCCCGCAGCGACATCAATCCAGAAATATGGCGATGAATGCACATGCACGGATGCCCTCGCCGAATCACTTGGATTATAGACCAGAACGGGCAACGCGCCGCGGTTCTTGTTGTGGAAAATGACGGAAAAGCCCCTTCCGCGCTGACCACCCTGTCCGCACCAACTGGCCGGCCGTACGATCGAAAGCTGAAGCCCACGGCTCTCCAATACAGGAGACGGATGCGGATCGCGCTGCCAGTCCGGCCGGCGCGAGATGCTTTCAACGCGGTACATCGGTCCATGCTGCTCCGACTTTGCGCCATTGTGATGGCATCCGCCGCATTGGCAAAGGCGGTCCCTTATCGGAATTCGCGGGATAGACGTCTCGGAGGCGGACCGAGCAGGCCGGCGCGGCCCCGGAGCAAGAGAACGCAACCGCGATGCGGAGCCTGCTTGCGCCTGTTGACCGCACTCCAGGTTTTCAACATACTCGGTAGTATGGAATTTCCCTGGAGGTTCTGATGGCTTTCGCGCGCGTGAACGGCGCCGTGGCGCATTATGAAGATCGAAGTGCGCGCAACGGGAGGGCCGTCGTCTTCTCTAATTCGCTCGGCACCGATTTCCGGATATGGGACGGCGTGATCGCCCGCCTTCCCGCCGACCTGAGGATCATCCGCTATGACAAGCGCGGCCATGGTCTCTCGGAGGCAACGCCGACTCCCTATCAGATGACGACGCTGGTCGAGGACCTTGCCGCCTTGCTTGACCGTCTCGAAGTCGAAAGCGCGGTCGTTGTCGGCCTGTCGGTGGGCGGCATGATCGCGCAGGGCCTCGCCGCTCTTCGACCCGATCTGGTATCGGCGCTGATGCTGATGGATACGGCGCACAAGATCGGCACGATCGAAGGCTGGAACAATCGCATCGATACCGTTCGGCAGAAAGGCATGGCGGCAGTCGCGGATGGTATCCTGGCGGGCTGGTTCACCGAAAAATATCGCAACGAAGTGGCCGATTTTGCCGGCTATCGCGCCATGCTGCTGCGCAACGACATCAACGGCTATACTGGCGTTTGCGCGGCGTTGCGGGACGCCGATTTAACGGAGTCTACGCGTGCGCTGAAAGTGCCGACGCTCTGCGTCGCCGGTGAGCACGACGCCACAACCTCGCCCGCGCTGATGCGCAAGACCGCCGAATTGATCCCCGGCGCCAGGCTGGAAGTCATCAAGAACGCCGGTCACATTCCCTGCGTCGAGCGGCCTGAGGAAGTGGCGGGGCTGATTGCCGGTTTTTTAAGCGGGTTGGATGGTTGATTGACTGAGTTAACTGTGCCCCAGCTTGCGAAGGGGCGCCGACTTCTCCGTCCGCTCCCGATTTGCAGAAAGGTGTCCCGTCTTGACCTCAACAGTTTCAGTCACCCGCCACGGCGATGTCGCCGTCATCATTCTCGACAATCCGCCGGTGAATGCGCTCAGCCACCATCTGCGCGAGCCGCTCGACGCGGCGCTGAAGGCTGCGCGCGATGATGCCAGCGTAAAGGCGATCGTGATTGCCTGCGCCGGCCGCACCTTCATTGCCGGGGCCGACATCACAGAATTCGGCAAGCCGCAGAAGCAGCCCAGCCTGCGCGACCTGGTAGAGACGCTGGAGACGATAACCAACAAGCCGACCGTCGCGGCCATCCACGGCACCGCGCTCGGCGGCGGGCTGGAACTGGCGCTCGGCTGCCATTTCCGCGTCGCCGACAAGGGCGCGCGGCTCGGCCTGCCGGAAGTCAAACTCGGCATCCTGCCGGGCGCCGGCGGCACGGTGCGCCTGCCGCGCGTCGTCGGGCCGGAAAAAGCGGTTTCGATGATCGTCTCGGGCAATCCGATCGGCGCCTTCGAGGCGGAGCAGATCGGGCTGGTGGATGCGCTCGTCGACGATCTGGTTCCGGACGCAATCGCCTTCGCGCGCGAGGCGGCCGAGACCAACCGGCCGCTTATCGCCATACGCAACCGCGATGCCAAAATCGAAGCTGCGCGGACGAATATGTCCGGTTTCGAGAAGGCCGCGGCGGAAGCGACGAAGAAGGCGCGCGGACTGGAAGCGCCGATCGCCTGCGCCGAGGCCGTGCGCAACGCCATCGCCATGAGCTTCGACGCGGCGCTCGCCGCCGAGCGCGCAGCCTTTGAAAGGCTGGTCGCCGGCGACCAGTCGAAGGCGCAGCGCCACCTCTTCTTCGCCGAGCGCGAGGCCGCGCGCGTCGAGGGCGTCGGCAAGGAGGTGAAGCCGCGCGAGATCAGGAAAGCGGCCATCATCGGCGCAGGCACCATGGGTGGCGGCATCGCCATGGCATTCGTCAATGGCGGCATTCCCGTCACCATCCTCGAAATGAACAAGGAAGCGCTCGACCGGGGCTTGGGCGTTATCGACAAGAATTACGGTATCTCGGTCTCGCGCGGCTCGCTTTCACCCGAGGCGCACAAGAAGCGTATGGCGCTGTTCACGCCGACGACCAGTTATGACGACCTCGCCGACGCCGACATCATCATCGAGGCCGTTTTCGAGGAAATGGCGGTCAAGAAGGAGGTCTTCACGAAGCTTGACACAGTCGCCAAGCCGGGCGCGATACTGGCGTCGAACACCTCCTATCTGAACATCGACGAGATCGCCGCGATGACGAAGCGGCCTCAAGACGTGCTTGGCCTGCACTTCTTCTCGCCGGCCAACGTGATGAAACTGCTCGAGATCGTGCGCGGCAGGGAAACGGCGCCGGAGGTCATCGCCACCGCGCTCGCCACCGCTAAGCGGATCGGCAAGGTGCCGGTCGTCGTCGGCGTCTGCCACGGCTTCGTCGGCAACCGCATGCTCGGCGCGCGCAACGAGGACAGCGAAAGCCTGCTCCTCGAAGGGGCTTCGCCCGAGCAGGTGGATAAGGTCTTCACCGATTTCGGCTGGCCGATGGGACCATTCGCCATGTGGGATCTCGCCGGGCTCGACATTGGCTGGCGCAACCGCAAGGCGCAGGGAAAGACGGCGGTTATCGCGGACGCGCTTTGCGAACAGGGCCGCTACGGCCAGAAGACGGGCCGCGGCGTCTATATCTACGAGAAAGGCTCACGTACCCCTACGCCCGATCCGGAAGTGGCGCGGCTGATCGAGGGCAAAGCGCGCGAACGCGGCATCGAAAGGCGCACCGTCTCGGCCGAGGAGATCACGGAACGCACGCTCTACCCGATGATCAATGAAGGCGCACGCATCCTCGAGGAGAAGATCGCGGCACGGCCGTCCGACATCGATATTGTCTGGACCAATGGCTATGGTTTCCCCATCGGCAAGGGTGGGCCGATGTTCTGGGCAGATCT
>JBQCEL010000004.1:0-7848 GCA_051960255.1 Rhizobiaceae bacterium | reverse complement strand
GTGACCTCGGAGGTATGGACGCCGTCGGGCAGCGCGCGGATCGCCTCGCGCATGGCCTTTTCCGACCGCGACTGGACCACTTCGGCGAGCGCGGTGAGGTCGGCCAGCCCATATTCCTCCATGAAGGAAGAGAGCCGGCGCGCGCCCGTCGCATTGGCCGCGATCAAAGAGCGGACATCGCCGAGCACCTGCTGGGAATCGCGTATGTTTTCCGCCATCAGGCGGAAGAGGTCGTCGTTTTCGACGCCCGCCTTGACGAGCTTCATCGGCGGGATCTGCAACCCCTCCTCATAGACTTCCGTCGCCTTAATTCCGTTTCGCGTGCCGCCGATTTCACCGACGTGGCCGACGGTGCCCATGATGGCCGCGACCTTGCCGTGACGGAAAACGGGGGTGATGACGGCGATGTCGAAGAGGTGGCCGGCGCACAGCCACGGATCGTTGCAGACAAGCACGTCGCCGGGTTCGAGCGTCTCGACCGGATAGCGGGCGAGGATGGCCTTCACCACCATGGGAAGCGTCAAATTGAAGACCGGCATCACGCGATTGGAATGCGCGACGGTTTCGCCGCTGGCGTCGAGGATCGAGCAGCCGAAATCCTGCGATTCCGAGATGATGAGGGAATAGGCCGTGCGGCAGACCGTGTGCCACATCTCTTCCGAGACGGTGACGAGACGGCTCCACATGATTTCGAGCGCGATCGGATCGGATTCGATCTTCTCGATGGCCTCTGCCTTCGTCATCCGGGGCGTGACGAGCGCCATGCCCTTGCCCGCGGTGGCGATGCTGATGCGCAGATTGCCCGTTTTGTCGAGCGTAAGCGTGTCGCCGGGCGGCACGACGGTGGTCGATTCCCGCTCTTCGATAATCGCCGGCCCGGAAATCTCGACGCCGGGCGTCAGGAGATAGCGGTCATAGATGGCCGCATCGACGAAGCCTTCGCCAAAATAGGCCTTGCGCGTGCCTTTCAGCGCGTCGGCGCTGCCTTGGGAAGCGCCAGCCTGCTTCAGCGTCAGCTTCGGCGTCGCCCCACTGGCGCGGACGCGGAAGGACAGGATTTCGATCTCGGCTTCGGGGGGAACGCGCGTGTAGCGGGCGGTGTAGACATTCTCGAAGGCCTTGCGGATCGCCTCATAGGCGCCCGCGTCGAGGCGGCCTTCGGGCATGGGCACATGAATCTCATGCAACTGGCCGACGACCCGCATATCGGCGGCGCGCGCCAGTTCGATGGCGTCGCGGTCGGCTCCGGCGGCAGCGAGCTTTTCGATGCCTTCCGCCGCCAATTCGTCGAACACCGCATTGACGGCGGCCGCGTCGAAAGCGCGCGAAAGCGGCGTCAGCTGCGAACGCACGAGATCGAAGGAGAGTGGAGCGGTCAGGAAGCCGAAAGCCGATGCGGCGCCGCTCGCCTGCGGGATAATGACTTCGGAAACGCCGAGGATGCGCGCCACGCGAGCGGCGAAGGCCGGTCCCGCCCCGCCGAAGCCGATCATGGAATAGCCGCGCGGGTCCTTGCCCTTCTCCACGAGATGGATGCGGGTGGCGCTGGCCATGTTCTCGCCAACCACCTGATGGATGCCCCAGGCGGCTTCGACGGTGGAGAGGTTCAGCGGCTCGGCGATCGTCTTCAGGGCTTCTTCGGCGGCATCGACATCGAGCGCCATGCGGCCGCCGAGGAAGAAGGTCGGATCGTAATAGCCGAGCGCGACGCTGGCGTCGGTAACAGTCGGCTTCATTCCGCCGGCGCCGTAGCAAGCTGGCCCGGGGGCGGCGCCGGCGGAATGCGGGCCCACCTGCAGCAGGCCGACCTCGTCGATGGAGGCGATCGAGCCGCCACCGGCGCCGATCTCGATCATGTCCACCACCGGAGACTTGATTGGCAGACCAGAGCCGTTCTTGAACCGCCGGACGCGTCCTGCTTCGAGATAGGACGCGATATGCGCCATGCCGTTCTCGATCATGCAGGCCTTGGCCGTCGTGCCGCCCATGTCGAAGGCGATGACATTCTCCTGGCCCGCGGCCTTGCCGAACCATGCCGTGGCGAGCGCGCCGCCGGCGGGGCCGGATTCGAGGAGGCGGATCGGAAAGCCCCGCGCCTCGGCAAGCGAAACGAGACCGCCCGCCGAATGCATGAGCCGAAGCGCACCCCGGAAGCCGCGCGCTGTCAGCTCCTTTTGGAGCCGGCTCAAATAGCGGTCCATCAGCGGCTGCACATAAGCGTTGGCGCAGGTGGTCACGAAACGCTGATATTCCGAAACCTCGGCGACGACCTCGGAGGAAATGGAGACGGAGATGTCGGGATAATGGTGCTTGATGATGTCCCGCACGCGTTTCTCATGCGCGGGGTTGCGGTAGGAATGCATGAGGCAGACCGCGATCGCCTCGACCTTGTCGGCGACCAGCGCCTTCACCGCGCGCAGGACAGAAACCTCGTCCAGCGGCTTGACGACCCCGCCATCGGCGCCGATGCGTTCGGAAATCTCGAGGCGGCGCGAGCGGGAAACGAGCGGCTGCGGGAATGTCAGGAACAGGTCGTAGATGTCGTATCTTTGTTCCGAGCCGATCTCGAGGACGTCGCGAAACCCGTCCGTCGTGATCAGGCCGACCGGCGCGCCCTTGCGCTCGATGACGGCGTTGGTGACGAGCGTCGTGCCGTGGACGATCTCGCCGATGTCGGCGACCGAAATGCCCGCCGCCTTAACGAGATCCGCGAGGCCGTCGAGCGCGCCCTGAGAGGGGTCGGAAGGCGTCGTCAGGCATTTATGGAGGCGGATGGCGGCGGCCGCCTCGTCGAACAAAATGAAGTCGGTGAAGGTCCCGCCGATATCGATGCCGGCACGGAAATTGGTGGAGTTTGCTTGCATTCACGTCTTCCCGAATCGAACGAGGGCCGAATGAACGAGACTGCGCCGCAAATCCTCGATGGGAACCCGTCATGCATCGTCTCTTCGCGTCCGGTCACAGGGACCGGATCAGAGGATGGAGACAGTCGGGACAGCTTTTCGCCGCCTCATTCCTGCGCATGGCAACGAGGGCTGTCTTAGGCCGATAAGTTTCGGGAGTCCAGCAATAGTTCCATATTTGACAGCATGTTTCATATATGGAACATTTAGGCGCATCGAAACAATCGGGGGTAGAGTTTTGAGTTCGCTTGAGGACGCCATTTCAATCCTGAGCTGCTTCGCGCTGGAGGAGCCGGCGCTGAGCCAAGCCGAGCTGGCGCGCCGGACAGGCTGCCCCAAGGCCACGGTTTCGCGCGTGATGAAGGTCCTGCGCGAAAGAGGGGTGCTGGAATACGACCCCGTCACCCGGCTCTACACGCCGGGCATCCGGCTGTTCGAGCTCGGCCAGATCTGCCGCTCCAACCAGAGCTTCCTCGATCTGGTGCAGAAGCATCTTCAGCATGCCTGCGACGTGGGCGGCCATACGGGTTACATCACCGTCTTCGACGGGCCGCAGCTGGCCGTTCTCAGGATGGTGCGAGGATCGAGCCGGCTGGCGATCTCCTCGACGCCCGGTTATCGCGCCTGGCCGCACGCGACCTCCAACGGCCGCGCCATGCTGGCTCTGCTATCCGAGGAGGAATGGAAGCTGCGCGTACCGGACGAGCTTCCCTTCGTCACGAAACGTGCGCCGCAGAATCATGACGAGCTGATGGAGCGCATCCGCGTGATCCATGAGACGGGCCGCTCCTACTCGACGGACGATTCCTATGACGGCGTCTCCTCACAGGGGATCGCCCTTCGCGACCCCGACAGCGAGGAGGTCATCGGCATCGCGATCTCTTATCCGACGAGCATGGGCACGCCGGAGTTAAAGCAGAAGATCGGCGATTTGCTCGCGGAAATGAAGAACGATCTCAGACGCCGCGTCAATTGACGCGGCTGGCGATCTACATCGCCAACATCCATTACCATAAGCACTATTTCATGCTGCGCATCAATCTGCTGGATTGATCTGGCGGGCGCGCCGCGGCGCCGGACGCAGTTCCCGGCGCAACCCAGCCCCAAGAATTTTCTATCATACTAATTATAGTATGATAATCTCATGATGGGGCGTGAGAACACAATTCAACATGGGATGAACGCCGCCCCCTCAAGAGGAGAGATCGATGTCTACGACGAAAAGGCGGGCATTGGCGGTCGCCGTCGCGCTGCTGCTCGGTTCGGCCGCTGCTTCCTATGCGGATGATATAAAGATCGGCGTGAACGAGCCGCTGACGGGGCCATTTGCCGCATCCGGCAACTATATCGTCAACGGCGCCAAGATCGCCGCCGACGAAATCAACGCCAAGGGCGGAATCCTGGGCAAGAAGCTGGACCTTGTGATTGAAGACAATAAGAGCAATCCGACGGAAGCCGCCGCGGTCGCCGAAAAGCTGATCGACAGCGATCACGTGCCGGTAATGATGGGAGCATGGGGCTCCAGCCTGACGCTCGCGGTCATGCCGAAACTGATGCAATACAAGGTTCCGATGCTGGTCGAGACGCCGTCTTCCAGCAAGATCACGAAGCAGGGCAATCCCTATATCTTCCGGATTTCGCCGCCCTCCTGGGTCGAGGCGAAGATGTTCGAGACCTTCCTGCCCAAGCTCGGCATCAAGAAAGTCGATTTCCTTGCCATCAACAATGATTGGGGCCTCGGCACCATCACCGATTTCAGCAAGATGTTTGAGCAGAATGGCGTCAAAGTCGGGCTCAAGGAAAAGATGGACGAAGGCGGGCAGGACATGAGCGCGCAGCTGTCCCAAATCAAGGCTTCCGATTCCGACACGATCATCGTCACCACGGCGGTCGAGCAGCTCACTCTCGTGCTCAAGCAGGCGGCGGCACTCGGGATAAAGAAGAAGATCATCACGACAGGCGGCTCGCAAAACCCCGACCAGCTGATCGCCCAGGCCGGCGGCGCCGCGAACGATTCCATGCATCTGGTGTTCTTCGCGCCCTGGTTCGCCGACAAGAGCCCGCATCCGGATATCGCCAAGGGCTTCATGGCGGCCTGGAAAAAGGCCGGCTACAACGAAGCGGGATTGACCGAAAGCTATCGCGGCTATGACGGCATCTATGTCCTGAAAGCGGCGATCGAAAAGGCGGGAAAGCCGACCCCGACGCGATCCGGCAGGCTTTGTGGCAGGTGAACGTGCCCACCATCAACGGCGACGTGACCTTCGAGAAGGACGGCCCCAAAGGCCGGGAAAGCGGCCGGTACATCGCCCACGGGACGCTGATCCAAATCCAGAACGGCAAGATCAGCCTGCCGTTCGGATCATGATCAAAGGGCCCTTGGCTTTCGCCATCGCTTCCTGCCCGGCATGCTGTGCCGGGCCGTTCTCGGTCAGCTGGCGGAGCCAATTGGCTCAATTTGCCTTGCGCGGGCTGGATTTATCGAGCAAATCCAGCCGCATGGCGAAGCAATCGCGGCGATAGTGGATGTTGGCGACATAGATCGCGACGCCCTTGTCATCGACCAGGACAAGCCGGCAATCGGCTGTCGGCTCTCCTAACCCGATCTTCAACAAATGGGCGGTTTCCGGGTCGGCGACGCCGATCGTCAGCGTCTGATAAGCATGGGCGACGGTCACATCCTCCATTTCGGCGATCGCCGCGAATGCCGCCTGCTTCTTGAACCGCTTGCGATCCTTGTCGAAGATGTGCCGCGCAAGGTGCAAATTGACGACGGAGAAAGGCTCGTCCTCATTGTACTGCACGCTGCGCAGGAACGTATAACCTTCGGCAAGCTCCCCCTCGCCTTCCGCCAGTTCCGGCGCCTGCGCCTTGTTTTCGACGTGGACTTGTCGCGGCACGTTCTTGCGGATGGAAGCCAGCATGGCGTCGAAATCGCTGGCGAGGTTCAGCCAGCGATTGCGCTTGGGGGCATTCAGGACGAAGGTGCCGCGGCCCTGTTGCGCCTCGAGCAAACCCTCGCTGCGCAGCATGTCGATTGCCTGGCGTATGGTGACGCGCGCGACCGAGAATTCCTGCTCGAGCGCCTCCAGTGTGGAAATCTTTTCGCCTTGCGCCCAATGGCCGGTTTCGATCCGCTGGCGCATGACCAATGCAACCTGCGCATAAAGCGGTATGCGGCTCTTGTCGTGGACAGAATTGAGTCTTTTCATGACGTTTGATTTAGGCCGAATGGATTACGCGATCCAGATGAGGCGCCGAGGGGCAATTGCCAATACACATGTTTTTGCCGATCGCCGGAAAAATAGACGACATCCTGTAGAAAAGCAGGCAGGCGATAGCAGATATCCTTCCCTCCTAGCGCACCTTTCTCCCGAAAAGCTTCGCTACGACCTTGTTGATGCGCTCCATAATGGCGGATGACAGAAGAGAGCCGGCGTCAAATTCCGCAGCGCCGGCACGAATGCCGCCTCCGGCCATCGTCGCTTCGAGGTTTTGGGCGAACCTGTCGATGATGCGGTTGGCGACATCCTGGACCAGCCCCGAGCGCCCGAATTGCGCCAGCATGCCCGTCAGCGTATAGCCGATAGTGAGATCCACCTCTGTTTCTCCCGGCCCGGCGCCAAGCTTGAGCGCATAGCCGACCACACCCTTTGTCGCCGAATTGCTGCGCTGATCCCTGCCAGCCCCGACAATCCTGCCGGTCCGCGTTTTCTCGTCGCGCACCACGTCGGCGACGCCCTGAAATTCGGCATGGATCGGTCCGACCTTGACCTCGACATGCCCCTCGACATGGCCATCGACGGGCTCGCCTGCGAGCGCCGCGCCCGGCAGGCAGGATGCGACCGCGCCGATCCGCCCGAAAAAGTCCCAAACGACAGCCGGAGGATGGGAAACGGTAAAGCTCCTGGTGAACGCCGCTTGCGGCTTCCAGCCGGTATCGGCTTCCACGTTTGCCCGCGGCTCTGCCGCCACGATCGGCACAACCTTCTGCGCCTTTACGAGGGAACCCGTCATCCGCGATGCGGCGACCGCCTCTGCATGGCCCGAGCCCGCCGGACCCAGCACCGACCGATGCCCGCCGGGAACGGCTTTGACGCCCCGCGCGCGCCGCGCCTCGATGACGTTGCGGATCGCCCGGATGATGCCGACATAACCCGTGCAACGGCAGAGGTTGCCGCTCATGGCGACGCGGACGTCATGCTCGGAGGGCGCTTCCATGCGCAGCACCACGTCCCTTGCCGAGACCAGCATGCCGGGCGTGCAATAGACCAGGTCCGCGCGATCTCCGCCAGCGTGACGCTGCCGTGCGGGCCGCGGACCGCCCCATCGACAAGCTGGACGTCCTCTGTCTTCGCTTGCAGCAGATGCGCTCCGATGCCCTTGGCGAGCCTGGCGATTTCCTTCGCGGCGGCGGCAACGGCGCCGCCCGACATGACGGCGCTTCGGGACCCCCAGGTGCCGGTCGAATAGGGCGTATATTCGGTGTCTCCGTGAACCAGCTTGATCCTGGATATATCGATGCCGAGGATTTCGTGCGCGATCTGGGGCATGGTCGTTTCCATGCTTTGCCCGTGGGAGTGCGCGCCGATCCGCAATTCGAGACCACCGTCCGGCGTCATACGCGCCGTCGCCTGCTCATGGCCCGGCACCATCGGGATACCCCAGCCCGCATAGACGGAGGTGCCGTGAGCGCTCTGCTCGCAGTAGATCGCGTGGCCGATCCCGATCAGCCGCCCGTCCGCTTCGCCGCGCTTCTGCCGCTCGCGCACACCCTCCAAGTCGATGGCGGCCATCGCCCGTTCCAGCGCCTGGGGATAATCGCCGCTGTCGAAATGCTTCTTGGTGATGTTGTCGAAGGGCATCTGATCGGGGCGGACGAGGTTCCTGAGCCTCACTTCATGCGGCTCCAGCCCCGCCTCGCGCGCGATCGCATCCATGATGA
>JBQCEL010000003.1:0-24692 GCA_051960255.1 Rhizobiaceae bacterium | reverse complement strand
GCGGGGTCGTCGGCTGTTCGGTGCTCTATCATCTGGCGAAAGCCGGCTGGAAAGACATCATGCTGATCGAGCGATCGGAACTCACCTCCGGCTCGTCCTGGCATGCGGCCGGCGGCTTCCATACGCTTAACGGCGATCCGAATGTCGCCAAGCTGCAGGCCTATACCGTTCAGCTCTATAAGGAGTTGGAGGAGCTTTCCGGCCAGTCCTGCGGGCTGCACCTCACCGGCGGCGCCATGGTGGCCGACAGCCCGGAGCGGATGGACTTCCTGCGCCTCGCCCACGCCAAGGGCCGCTATCTCGGCATGGACACGGAACTGATCACGCCCTCCGAGGTAAAGGCGATGTTCCCGCTGATGGATGAAAAGAACTTCGTCGGCGCCATGTGGGACCCGGTCGAAGGACATCTCGACCCCTCCGGCACGACGCATGCCTACGCCAAGGCCGCGCGCAAGCTCGGCGCGGAGATCGTGCTCAGGAACCGCGTCGTTGAATTGACGCAGGAGCCGGACGGCGCCTGGAACGTCGTCACCGAACAGGGCACCGTCAAGGCCGAGCATGTCGTGAATTGCGGCGGCCTATGGGCGCGCGAGGTCGGCCGCATGGTCGGGCTCGAACTGCCGCTGCTCGCCATGGAGCACCACTATCTTCTGACCGAGGACATCCCGGAGGTCATGGAGTTCAACAAGACGACCGGCCGCGAGATGATCGGCGTCATGGACTTCAAGGGTGAGATCTATACGCGTCAGGAACGCAATGGGGTCCTGCTTGGCACTTATGAGAAAGCCTGCAAGCCCTGGTCGCCCACCGAGACCCCGTGGAGCTTCGGCCACGAACTGCTCGTCCCCGATCTCGATCGCATCGCGCCGTCGCTGGAAGTCGGCTTCCGCCATTTCCCCGGCATCGAGAAGGCCGGCATCAAGCAGATGATCAACGGTCCCTTCACCTTCGCGCCGGACGGCAACCCGCTGGTCGGCCCCGTGCAGGGCCTGACGAATTTCTGGTGCGCCTGCGCCGTCATGGCCGGGTTCAGCCAGGGCGGCGGCGTCGGGCTGGCGCTGTCGAACTGGATGGTCAACGGCGACCCGGGCTTCGACGTCTGGGGCATGGATGTCGCCCGCTTCGGCGAATGGGCGACGCTGCGCTACACCAACGCCAAGGTGCGCGAGAACTATTCGCGTCGCTTCTCCATCCGCTTTCCCAATGAAGAGCTGCCGGCGGCAAGGCCGGCGCAGACCACGCCGCTCTACGACATCATGGTGCGCGACAACAACGCGGTGATGGGCGACAGCTGGGGCCTCGAAACGCCGCTCTGGTTCGCACCGAAAGGCACGGAGCCGAAGGACGTCGTCTCCTTCCACCGCTCCAACGATTTCGAGCATGTCGGCAATGAGGTGCGCGCCGTGCGCGAGCGGGTCGGCGTCACCGAGATCGCCAATTTCGCCAAATATGAGGTGAGCGGCCCCGGCGCCGAAGCTTTCCTCAACCGCATCCTTACCAACCGCATGCCGAAGAAGGGCCGCATCACGCTTTCCCCGATGCTGAACGAATTCGGCAAGCTGATCGGCGATTTCACCATCGCCAATATGGGCGAAAGGAGCGGGGAAGAGCGCTTCATGGTCTGGGGCTCGTCCGCCGCCGCGAAATATCATATGCGCTGGTTCGAGACGCACCTGCCGAAGGACGGAAGCGTTCGCATCCACCGCTTCGACCAGACGCTGGTCGGCCTGTCGATCGCCGGACCGAAATCGCAGGAGCTCTTGCAGAAGCTCACCGATGTGGACGTCTCATCGAAGGCCTTCCGTTTCATGGATTTCCGCGAAATGGCGGTCGCCGGCGCGCCATGCATGGTGAACCGCATCACCTATACGGGCGACCTCGGCTACGAGATCTGGATGCAGCCGGCCTATGAGCGGCTGGTCTATGACGCCATCAAAAAAGCCGGCAAGGAATTCGGCATTGTCGATTTCGGCATGCGCGCCCTGCTCTCCATGCGTCTCGAAAAGAACTTCCCGACCTGGTTCCGCGAGTTGCGGCCGATCTACGGGCCGTTCGAGGGCGGCATGGACCGCTTCATCAAAATGGAGAAGAACGATTTCATCGGCCGCGACGCCGCGGCAAAGGAGTTGGAAGCCGGGCCAAAGCTCCGCCGCGTCTCCTTCGTGGTGGATGCGATCGACGCCGATGTGATGGGCGACGAACCGATCTGGGCGAAGGTTTCGACGGATTACGCCACGGTCGAGAAGCCGCATGGCTACGGCGCGCCACGCTTCGATGCGACTGGCGAGGAAGTGCGGGGCTCGATCTCCCCCCTTGTGGGGGAGATGTCGGCGAAGCCGACAGAGGGGGGCGCTGTCCCGCATGCATCCCAACTGAATGGGAACAAAAATACGGAAAGCAGCCGCTCTACGTTGCCCCCCTCTGCCCTGCCGGGCATCTCCCCCACAAGGGGGGAGATTGGCCAATCGCAAGACTCCTCCCGCGTCCGCGGCATTATCGACGGCGAATGGCGCGTCGTGGGCTGGGTGACATCCGGCGGCTATGCGCACTACGTGCAAAAATCCATGGCCCAGGGCTATGTGCCCGCGGCGCTGGCGGAAAACGAGACTGAAGGCCTGTTCGAGATCGAGATTCTCGGCCGCCGCCGCCCGGCGCGGATCACTATCGAGCCGCTCTTCGACCCGAGCGGTGGAAAGATGCGCGCCTGAAATCCGCCACGGTTGTAGATGGCCGACACCCGTGCTAGCCGGACGTGCTGCGCTCGAAGTGAGGCGCAGCACGATGTTCATCCTTTAGGATAAGCACGCGCCCGGTGAGAAAACTAACGGAATGGGGCGAGCGCCTCTCGGAAGGGAAGTTCGGCCCGTTTGACGCCGCTATCGCTTTCGTCGCGGCCTATTTTCTTTGCCAGACGATCATCCAGCCGATGGTCAGTCATTTTGCCGGGACCGGCGTCAGCATCGACGACGCCGAACAGTTGATTTATCTGCCGCACTTCTGGGCCGGGTATGGCGGCTCGCAGCCGCCGCTCTTCACCTGGATCAACTGGATCGCCACGCATCTTCTCGGCACCAGCATTCTGACGCTGAAGATCGTGAAATATGTGGTGCTTTTTCTCGCTTTCGTCTCGGTCCACCGGGCGATGCGGCTTCTCGGCTATCCGCGCCATACGGCGGCAGCCGCGTCGCTCGGCCTCTTCACCGTCGCACAGATCGTCTGGGAGATGCAGCATGCGCTGACGCACTCGGTCGCTTCGCTTGCTTTCTCCGCTCTCGCTTTCCTGGCGTTAGCCGATCTCCTGATCCGCCGCGGCACGACAAGCTATTTCTTCTTCGGCGCGGCGGCCGCGCTCGCGATTCTGGCCAAGTTCAACGACGTCATCTTTGTCGTGGCGATGCTTGGCGCCGCCTTGTCTATCCGCTCCTATCGGGCCGCTATCCTCGACAGGCGCATTGTCCTCAGCCTCATGGTCCTTGTGCTCGCGCTGACCCCCACCGCATTGTGGAGCCTTGACCATTCCAACGCCCTCTTCGCGCGCATGCATAAATTCGGGCTTGATCCCAAAGGAGACAGCTTTCTCTTCATTCGCCTGAAGGGACTGGCCGAATTCGGCATCGCCACCTTCGATTTCACCATCCTGACGCTTCTCGCCTGCGGTCTCGCTTTCGCCTCGCAGAAGCTCGGTCCCGGCAAGCGCATAGCCGAAGCCGAAGCGGGCGATGGCTTTCTGGCCCGTATCCTTTTGATAGGATACGTCCTGACGGCGGCGCTCGTGCTTGCGAGCGGCACAACGGCGGTTCGCGACCGCTGGCTTGTGCCGCTGCTTTTCCTGCTGCCCGCCTATCTTGCCATTCGAGCGGAACGGCTCGGACTGGCGGGCAAGAAGGCGCAGTACGCGATTGCCGGACTGGCAGCGGCAATCGCGATCACGGTCATGCCGGCGAGCTGGTACATGCAGGCATGGGGCGGCAATGGGAAATCACACACCGCGCGGCTGGACTACGCGGTCATTCTGAAGGACATGAGCGCGAACGGTCCGGTGAATACGATCGTCAGCGACACGTCATGGATCGGAAATTTCCGTCTCGTGGACCAAGATATCGTTTTGCTCAACAGGGAAGTGCCCGGCTTCGAGCGGCTGATTCGGCCGCCGGTGGTGCTCGCCTGGCTCGGGAGCGAGCCACCACCTGGCTTCATTATCGAGAAATTACGCCAGTCTGGCTATCAGCCCGCTCCGGAGATCAAGAAGATCGCCGCGCCCGATCGCCTGGACTTTAAGAAGAACCACAAAATATCTTTCGTCCGGCTGGAACAGCTTCAGCGTTGAAGCAGTGCTTCAAGGCTCACGCTCTCAGGAGGGTCCGCACCCCTGCCCGTCCTGCAGGACACAGGGCATGTTCTGATCCTGAGCGGTATCCGAAATCCGGCGGGGCTTGCTCACGATCGCCGCGAAGGCAATGGCAAAAAGGGCGATCAGAAGGGAAAGAATACAGAGGCGGGGCACCATGGATGTAAATCCTCTGTCGGAAGCCATTAAGCCCTCCCTGCCCGCACAGTATCGTCGCGTCCAGCCGTTAAGAACAATTTAACGGAAATGCGAGCGATTCGTCATCCATAAGCGTCACCCGGCGCGTTCGATGCGGATCACCTGTGGTTTATCGATAAGATGCCCGTCCTTTGTTACGCTTTCCACGGCGCGGCGTATAGCCGCCTCGGTCGTTTCGTGCGTCACAAGGACGACGGTTTTCTGCCCATTCATCTCGACCAGCCCAGCATGCTGGACGATCGATTCCAGCGAGATGTCGTTGTCGGCCATTCGCCGCGCGATAGCCGCAAAGACGCCAATGCGGTCATGAACGGTGAGGCGGATGAAATAGCCGCCGGCATGCGCCCGCATCTTCGCCTTACGATAAGCGGCAAGTTCCTTGGCGGGACGGCCGAAGACCGGGCCGTGCTGAAAGCCCGGCCGGCTCTTGGCGATATCGGCGATGTCGCCGATGACGGCCGACGCCGTGGCGTTGCCTCCGGCGCCTGGACCTGAGAGCAGCAATTCGCCAAGCACGTCTGTCTCGATCGCGACCGCATTGGTGACGCCATGCACCTGTGCGATCACCGAAGCCGTCGGAACCATCGTCGGATGAACGCGCTGCTCGATGCCGCTCTCCGTCTTCTGCGCCACGCCGAGAAGCTTGATCCGATAGCCGAGTTCGCCCGCCGCGCGGATGTCGGCCTGGGTGATGTTCGAAATGCCTTCCATGTAGATGTCACCCGCCGCGATGCGGGAGCCGAAAGCCAGGCTGGTCAGGATGGCGAGCTTGTGGGCGGTGTCGTGACCCTCGATGTCGAAGGTGGGATCGGCCTCGGCATAGCCGAGGCGCTGCGCATCCTTCAGGCATTCGTCGAAGGAAAGCCCCTCAGCCTCCATGCGGGTGAGGATATAGTTGCAGGTGCCGTTGAGGATACCGAAGATGCGCGTCGCCTCGTTGCCGGCAAGCGCCTCGCGCATTGTCTTGATAACTGGTATTCCGCCTGCGACCGCTGCTTCATAGTTCAGCAGCATGCCCTTCTTCTCGGCCACTTCCGCAAGCGCCAAGCCGTGTCTTGCAAGCAGCGCCTTGTTGGCGGTGACGACATGGTGGCCCGCCTCTAGCGCCGCCTTCACGCTGGCGCGCGCCGCCCCGTCCTCCCCGCCGATCAGTTCTACGAAAACATCGATATCCTTTGATTTCGCCAATTCGACCGGATCATCGAACCATTCGGCTGATCGAAGCGGGATTCCCCGGTCTCGGCCCTGGTCGCGCGCGGAAACCGCGATCACCTCGATCGGACGCCCGCATTGCCGTGTCAGTTCCTCCGCCTTTTGCGACAATATCCGCACGACGGAAGCGCCGACCGTCCCCAGGCCCGCAATTCCTATCCGCAACGCTTCGGCCATGTCCGGCGCCCCCAAAAAGTTAAAATCATGAGAAACGCTCAGCGGCGGCCGCTGAGCGGTATGACATTGTCGAGCGTTTCCGTCGCCGAGGACAGGAAGCGTTTGATGTTCCGCGCGGCCTGCCGGATACGATGCTCGTTCTCGACCAGGGCGATGCGGACAAAATCGTCGCCATATTCGCCGAAGCCGATGCCCGGCGCGACCGCCACATCCGCCTTTTCGATCAGGAGCTTGGAAAATTCCAGCGAGCCGAGCGACCGGAAAGGTTCCGGGATCGGCGCCCAGGCGAACATCGTCGCGGCCGGAGCCGGGACCTGCCATCCGGCGCGCTCGAAAGCATCGACCATAACATTGCGGCGGCGCAGATAGACTTCACGCACTTCGGCGATGTCCGACCCGTCGCCATTGAGAGCGGCGGTCGCGGCGACCTGGATCGGCGTGAAGGCGCCATAGTCGAGATAGGATTTTACCCTCGTCAGCGCCGCAATGAGGCGCTCATTGCCGACCGCGAAACCCATGCGCCATCCCGGCATGGAAAAGGTCTTCGACATCGAGGTGAATTCGACCGCGATATCGATCGCGCCCGGCACCTGCAGGAGCGATGGCGGCGGCGGGCCGTCGAAATAAATCTCCGCATAAGCGAGATCGGAAAGCAGAATGAGATCGTTCTTCCTCGCGAAGGCGACGACGTCCTTATAGAAGTCGAGCGACGCGATATGGGCGGTCGGATTGGACGGGTAGTTCAGGATCAGCGCCAGCGGCTTCGGCGTGGAGTGGCGAACGGCCCGCTCCAGCGCGGGGATGAACGCGTCGTCGGGATCGGCCTGGATCGAGCGGATGACGCCGCCCGACATGATGAAGCCGAAGGCGTGGATCGGATAGGTCGGATTGGGGCAGATCACCACGTCGCCAGGCGCGGTGATGGCCTGCGCCATGTTGGCAAAGCCCTCTTTCGAGCCGAGCGTCGCGATCACCTGGCTGTCGGGATCGAGCTTCACGCCGAAGCGCCGGGCGTAATAATTCGCCTGCGCCCGTCGCAAGCCCGGAATGCCGCGCGAGGAGGAATAGCGGTGCGTGCGCGGGTCGCGGACGACGTCGCAGAGCTTGTCGACGATCGCCTTCGGCGTCGGCAGGTCGGGATTGCCCATGCCAAGGTCGATGATGTCGGCGCCCTCGGCCCTGGCGCTGGCCTTCAGCCGGTTGACTTGCTCAAAGACGTAAGGCGGCAGCCGGCGGACCTTGTGGAATTCTTCCATGGGGCGAATCCAATTCGGAGGACGAAACGAAGCATCCGGCTCTTACACCGAAAGAATGGCCGAATCGAGCCGGCGATTGCTACTCGGCGCATGATGCGATCAGGTTGAATCGCATCATGCTCTTGTCCTTTGCTTGAGCATGATCATTTCGGAAAACCGGCGCCCGCTTTTCCGGATCATGCTCTATTGGCCGGATTCGATCTGTTTCAGGACGGTCTCGGGCTCTGTCTGGCCGAGCTTGGAGAGCGTCGCCGAATCCGCACTCACCTGCGCCGGGTTCGGGGCCGCCACCGTCTCTGTCGCCTGTCGGGCGGCGGCGAGTTCGCTCATCTTCTGTTGCTGCTCCGCCGCGGTGAACTGCGCCGTCGCCCCTTTTCTCGGCAGATTGAGATTGGGAAATTGTCCCGTCCCCTGCGCTCCCAAAGACGTGCTGACGGGGGGAGCCCCCGCGGCTTGGGACGAGCTGGAATTGGCGGCATGCGGCACGGCGTCGTCGATCGTTCCGGAGGCGCAGGCTGAAAGAAGCGTCAATCCCGCCAGCAGCGACGAGGCAAGGAACATGCGGCCCGTGAGGCCTGGCCGCTCAATGCTGCTTTTCATCTTTCCGATTCCTGCCGCGGTGGTTGGAATTCCATGAACCTCCTATGATATTATGGCAAGCGGAAGCCAAGTGAAAAGCTGGCGATAAATGGGCGGCTGATGTCCGGTACCGACGAAGAGCAAAAAGCGGAAACGGCATTCTCGATCGATCCCTATGTGATCAAGGATCCGGAAAAATTCGCGCTCAATGTTGCCCGCGCCGTCGAGCAATTGGGGAAGGCCGCTTCCGCCTGGGTCACACCGCGCGAAAAGGGCCAAGTCAGCGATTCGCTCGCAGGGCCTTACGCGGAGATGGTGAAGACCTTCTCCAAGGTGTCGGAATACTGGCTCTCCGATCCCGCCCGCGCGCTTGAGGCGCAAACCCGTCTCTTCGGCAGCTACATGGGCATATGGGCGAATGCGATCCGCCGTCTCGGCAACGACAGGGCGACGGCCGAAGAGGTCACTCCCGACCGCGGCGACAAGCGCTTCCAGGACCCCGAATGGGCCAGGAACGCCTTCTTCGACTTCCTCAAGCAGACCTATCTCGTGACGAGCCGCTGGGCGGCCGATCTTGTCGAGCGGGCGGATGGGCTCGACGAGCATACGCGGCATAAGGCCCGCTTCTATGTCGCCCAGATGAGCAACGCCATCTCGCCCTCCAATTTCATCCTGACCAATCCGGAGCTTTTCCGCGAGACCGTCGCCAGCAATGGCGAGAACCTCGTGCGCGGCATGAAGATTCTGGCAGAGGATATCGGCGCCGGGGGCGGCGAACTCAGGCTCAGGCAGTCGGACTCTTCCCAATTCGCGCTCGGCAAGAATCTCGCGACGACGCCCGGCAAGGTCGTTGCAAGAAGCGAGCTGGCCGAGATTATCCAGTATGAGCCGAAGACGAAGAAGGTGCTGAAGCGTCCTCTTCTCATCTGTCCGCCCTGGATCAACAAATTCTACATCCTCGACCTCAACCCGCGGAAATCCTTCGTCAGCTGGGCCGTCGAGCAGGGGCACACCGTCTTCGTCATCTCCTGGGTCAATCCCGACGAGCGACACGGCCGGAAAGACTGGAACGATTATATCGAGGAAGGCATCCGCTTCGCCCTCGACGCCATCGAGGAGGAAACCGGCGAGCGCGAGGTCAATGCGATCGGCTATTGCGTCGGCGGCACGCTGCTTGCCGCAGCGCTGGCGCTTTTCGCGCGGGAAGGCGACGAGCGCATCAAGACGGCGACATTTTTCACCACGCAGGTGGACTTTACCCATGCGGGCGATCTCAAGGTCTTCGTCGACGAGGAGCAGATCGCAGCGCTCGAATGCGCCATGGAGAAAAAGGGCTATCTCGAAGGCAACAAGATGGCGACGGCCTTCAACATGCTCAGATCGAACGATCTCATCTGGCCTTATGTCATCAACAACTATTTGCGCGGCAAGGAGCCCCTGCCCTTCGATCTGCTTTACTGGAATGCCGATTCGACACGGATGCCGGCGGCAAACCATTCCTATTACCTGCGCAATTGCTATCTCGAGAACGGGCTGGCTTTGGGCGAAATGGTCCTGGCGGGCAAAAAGCTTTCGCTGAAAGATGTGAAAATCCCCGTTTTCAACCAGGCTTCACGCGAGGACCACATCGCGCCGGCCCGATCGGTTTTCAAGGGATGCTCGCTTTTCGGCGGCAAGGTTGAGTTCATTCTGGCGGGATCGGGCCATATCGCCGGCGTCGTGAACCCGCCGGCTATGAACAAATACCAATACTGGACCGGCGGCAAACCGGAAGGCTCCTTCGAGGACTGGGTGGAAAAGGCAAAGGAGCATCCGGGCTCGTGGTGGCCGCATTGGCAGACCTGGATCGAGCGTCACGACAAGCGCCGTGTGGCCGCTCGCGGGGCCGCATCGAAACGCGCCGCGCTCGGCGACGCCCCTGGGACGTATGTCACGGTTCGTGTCTGATCAATACAATCATTGATCGAAAACCTTGCTACCTTGCGTTTTGCGGGTTCCAAGCCGGAATTTCCGCGTTTATCACTATCAATATGACTATTCCCTGCAGGGGCCTACCCGAGGGTTGACGGTCGACGGTACGCGTTGCAGTTTTCCCGCCGTTGATTTGCTTGTTCATCCTTCCCGGCTATCGGTCCGGGAACATTTGAGAAAGCGCAGTCCGCATTTGCCTGTAGCGCATCAAGGCGCTTTGGAGGTGTGGATAGGCGCTCAAAAAGAAGAATCCGGCGGCTGCAACATCTGAGCGCCGGCCATCGCGGCCTTCGGCGGGCGCGTTTCAAAAAGGGGAGAGGGATTGCCGGCAGGGAAAAAAGGCTCCGCTCACAATCCAGCCGTCGCCATCGGCCCGGCGCTTTTGTGCCTGTTCGCGGCCGCATGCACGCCCTCGGGCGGATCGTCGCTGGCAACGAGCGTCGCCGGCAACCCCGCGCCCACCATTCCCGCCATCATGGCGGAAGTCGCCTCCCAGGCGAAGGCCCCAGCCGCGACGACCCCGACAAGCGGCAGCCAAGCGAACGCCGTCGTGGAGCAGGCGGTTCCCCAAGGCGGCGCGGCGCCGACAGCTATGGCCTCATCCCCCGCTTCCCAAACGGCAGCGGCCGCGATGAATGACGACACCGTTCTGCCCGACCAGATCAATTCTGTGCCGACGCCCAACCCCGCCGAGGCCGTCGCGGCGATAGCACAATCGCCATCGTCGCCGGCCCAAACGGCGGACGCGAATGCAAGCGGGACGGCAGGCGACGCGGCGGCTCAGACGGTCATGGCGTCCGCCCCCGTTCCGGTGCCGAGGCCCGCGAGCGCGGACGAGAGCGCACAGCCGGCCGCCGCTTCCGCCATGACGGCCTTCGCTGCGCCGGCAAAACCCGTGCAGCCACCGAAGAAAGGTTTCTTCGCCCTGCTCTTCGGCGGCACTTCGACGGCACAGAAACCGACAGCGCCCCAGCCGGCATCCTCCCCGTCGGCCCAGCCGACATCTCAGCCATCGCAGCAGACATCACCCTCGCAAACGCTTCAAGCAGCCTCCGTTCCGACCCCATCGCCTTCGCCGATCCCGCAGGGCGGCATAAAGCCAATTATCGACGAGAACGCGCCGGCAAGGCCGATCGTGCAACTTGCCTCCGCGCAAATACCCGCCTCCTCGCTGGCGGGATCGGGGCCCGCCCATTCTTCATCGGGGCGGGACAATGCGCTTCCGGGCGTCCGCAGCCAGTCATCGCTTTTCGAGATCACGCGCAAATCGGGAACGGGCGACGACAGCGACGTCGACATCAGCGAGGATGACAACGAGCCGGTCCGGGTCGCCTCCGCCGGCGGCCTCGCCCGGCTTGATCCGCACGGCCTGCTGCTGCAGCGTCAGACGGTTGAAACCGCCTGCCTGAAGCCCGGCCTCGTTTCGATCCTCAAGGAGATCGAACAGCATTTTGGCCACAAGCTGATTGTGACCTCGGGCTATCGCAGCCCGGTCCATAATGCAGCCGCGCATGGCGCGTTGAATTCGCTGCACATGTTCTGCGCCGCAGCCGACGTGCAAATGGAAGGCGTCAGCAAATGGCAATTGGCGGATTACGCCCGCAGCCTGCCCGGCCGCGGTGGCGTCGGCACCTATTGCTATACTGATTCCGTCCATATCGATATCGGCCCCGAGCGCGACTGGAACTGGCGCTGCCGCCGGCGGCACAGGCGCTGAGGTCTGCTGCCGGAGCGTGATCCGTAACGCACGCCGCTTTCCGGAAGGCCATGCTCAATGAAGAAATCGGATCGACCTTCCATCCTGCCCGCAAGCGCAGCGACCAATCCTGAAAAAACTTTTCTGAAGCCTCGCATGGTGGGTTGCCGCCCGGCGGCAAGCCCGATATAAGCCGCCCTGCCGCGCGCCCATCGTCTAGCGGTCTAGGACATCGCCCTTTCACGGCGGAAACACGGGTTCGAGTCCCGTTGGGCGTGCCAACGATTGGTATTTGCGGCCTCAAACCATAATGCCCTGGTATTCGGCGATTTTGCGCCCGTAGCTTCCCCTTACGGTGTCTCCGCCCTCGGAGTAAACGGCTTCAGTGACTGCTACTATGTCCAGGAGCGTGCCGCGCGCGCTGATATTCCAAAGGCCCTGGACATTCTCAACCGCGCTGGAAAGGGTAAGCAGCGGGTCAAAGGCGAACCGGTAAAGTAGGATTCTGCTACCAGAGGCGAACCGAACGCCATTGTTCCAAATTGGTGGTTTTTATCCACTCGGCCCTTGCATCGCATCCCTTGAGAATATAGGGCTTCTCCCGGTTCGGAGCGTAGCGCAGCCCGGTAGCGCACTTGACTGGGGGTCAAGGGGTCGTGGGTTCGAATCCCGCCGCTCCGACCATTTTCCCAAGGGTCCATTCCGGACATATGGGCACCAGTTTGTACCGGAGACAGAGGTAACTGTCCGGCCAGTGATACCGGGCGGCTCTCTCTTTCAGCAACCGGCCCGTTCGCCAGCCCCGATCAACTCAGCGCACCTGGTCGAGCAGCCGCTTGCATTCCAGCAGGTCGAACAGCGCCTCCTGCAAAAGCGCCCTGTTGTCGCGCGAAAGCTTGCCGCCGCCAGGTTGCACCGGGCCGTCGTCGTCCGGCCGCCCGAGCCCGAAAAAGCGGCGGCTTGGCCTGACCTTCGATTCGCCGACGACCATCTCCTCCTCGCCGGCATGCGCGCGTGAGGGCTGCACCGCTTCGGGCGTCTGCGCCTGCTTGCGCTGGGCGATCGCCTCGACAGCCGCAAGATCGCCATTGCCGATCGCAACGAGGAACTGGTTGCCGTTCTCGCGCAGGAGTTTCTGCACGCCCTTGATCGTATAGCCCTGATCGTAAAGCATGTACTTGATGCCCTTGATCAGTTCCACATCGAGCGGCCGATAATAGCGCCGGCCGCCACCGCGTTTCATCGGCTTGATCTGGTTGAAGCGCGTCTCCCAGAAGCGAAGCACATGCTGCGGCAGGTCCAGTTCGTCCGCCACTTCGCTGATGGTGCGAAAGGCGTCCGGGCTCTTCTCCATGGCAACCTCCTTCGCGCCTCTCGGCACCCGGTCCATCCCGAACCGGTCCCAAATGGGCGCACCGAATCTGCCTTTCGATTCCAGCGGGTTGCGGAACGGATTTCAAGGCCCTGTTTCACTTGGCCGCGCCAATTCGGCATCTTTCCCCCGGATTCCGCGGAAAGACGCGCGTCACGGGCGAGAATGGCGCGTTACCGGGCCAAATCGATCGGTTTGGCGGAGTCTTGCCTATTATTTGGCGGCTTTCGCCCGGGAGGCCTGATGCGCGCCCAAGATGCGCTGCTTCAGCACATTCGACGCCTTGAACGTCATCACCTTGCGCGGAAGGATCGGCACTTCCTGGCCGGTCTTGGGATTGCGCCCGATCCGCTCGTTCTTGTCGCGCACGTGGAATGTCGCAAAGGAAGATAGCTTGACCGTTTCGCCGCGCACGATCGCTTCGCAAATCTCGTCGAGAACCATCTCTACCAATTGAGCGGATTCCGTCCGCGACAGGCCGACCTTACGATACACGGACTCAGCGAGATCCGCTCGCGTTAATGTCTTCGCCCCCATCCGTACATCCAACCGTGGTGAAACAATGAAACCTGAAAAGAGCCAAGACGTTAGGAAATCACGCTTCCTCGGTCAAGGACTTAACTCGATTTGATTTTCGTTGCGCGTTCACCAGCGCAGGAGGACAGCGCCCCAGGTGAAGCCGCCGCCCATGGCTTCAAGGAGCACGAGATCGCCTTTCCGGATCCGGCCATCCGCGACCGCGACGGAAAGCGCGAGCGGCACCGAGGCGGCCGATGTGTTGCCGTGCCTGTCGACCGTGACGACGACCTTTTCCTCGGCGATGCCGAGCTTCCGGGCAGAGGCGTCGATGATGCGCTTGTTGGCCTGGTGCGGCACGAACCAGTCGAGATCCGAGGCGGTAATGCCGGCCTTCTCGAAGACCTGCTCGACCACATCGGTGATCATGGCCACCGCATGCTTGAAGACCTCCCGGCCCTCCATGCGTAGATGGCCTACCGTGCGGGTCGTCGAAGGGCCGCCGTCGACGAAAAGCTTCTCCCTGTGCGCGCCCTCGGAGCGCAGACTGGTGGCCAGGACGCCACGGTCGGAAATAGTGCCGGCCCCCTCCCCGGCTTCGAGCACCACCGCGCCCGCGCCGTCCCCGAAAAGAACGCAGGTCGTGCGGTCGGTCCAGTCGAGCAGGCGCGAGAATGTTTCTGACCCGATGACGAGCACACGTTTCGCCAGACCGCCACGCAAATAAAGATCGGCGGTGGTCATGGCGTAAACGAAGCCGCTGCAAACGGCCTGCAAATCGAAGGCGAAGCCGTGCTTGATCCCCAGCCGCTCCTGGATTTCAACCGCGCTCGCGGGAAAGGTGTTGTTCGGCGTGGAGGTCGCAAGGACAATCAGGTCGACATCCGCCGGATCAAGGCCGGCATGGGCCAGCGCGGCACGCGCCGCGGCTTCGCCAAGCGACGTCGTAGTCTCGTCCGGCTCGGCGATATGGCGCTGGCGTATACCCGTGCGCTGCACGATCCATTCGTCCGACGTATCGACGAGTCCTTCGAACTCCGCATTTTTCATGATGCGTCTCGGAAGGGCGGAGCCGACGCCACGTATGACGGATCTTATCATCGAAAAACCCCTAGCCGGCGCTCTGTCCGGCGGCGCCGTTGGCCTGAATCGCCAGTTCGGGGGGCGTTCTATCCGGCTCGTGCTTATGGAAGAAGGCGAGATCGCCGCGGATTTTCTCAAGCAGATTGCGCCGCACCATGTCGTAACCGAGTTCGACCGCGGCGGCGAAACCTTCATCGTCCGTTCCGCCATGGCTTTTGACGACGATGCCGTTCAAGCCGAGAAAGACCCCGCCATTCGTCTTGCGCACGTCCATCTTCTCGCGCAGCCGCTGGAAGGCATTGCGGGCGAAGACATAGCCGATGCGCGCCATCAGCGTACGGCTCATCGCCGCGCGCAAATATTCGGCGATCTGGCGTGCCGTGCCTTCGGCCGATTTGAGCGCGATATTGCCTGAAAAGCCTTCCGTCACGACGACGTCGACCGTGCCCTTTCCGATATCGTCGCCTTCGACGAACCCCGCGTAACGCATGAATTTGAGGTCGGCCTCCCGCAACATGCGGCCGGCCTCCTTGACCTCTTCCTGCCCCTTGATCTCCTCGACGCCGATATTCAGCAAGCCGACGGTCGGGCGGTCGATGTCGAACAAAGTCCGCGCCATCGCCGCGCCGAGAATGGCGAAGTCGATCAACTGGATCGCCTCGGCGCCGATCGTCGCGCCAACGTCGAGAACGATGCTTTCGCTCCTTATGGTCGGCCAGATCGCAGCGATCGCCGGCCGGTCGATATTGGCCATGCTCTTCAGGCAGAATTTCGCCATCGCCATCAGCGCGCCGGTATTGCCGGCCGAAACGCAGACATCGGCCTCGCCGTCTCGGACCGCCTGGATCGCCCGCCACATGGAGGATTTCCAGCGCCCGTGGCGCAGCGCCTGGCTTGGCTTCTCCTGCATGCTGACGGCGATCTCGCAATCGACGATAGCGCTGGCGGCCTTCAGCCGGGGCAGTTTCTCGACGACGGGTCGAACGATGTCGTCACGGCCGAAAAGGAGGAAATGCACGTCAGGGCGACGCTCCAGCACCCTTTCCAAGCCGGGCAATATGACGCCTGGCCCGTGGTCGCCGCCCATCGCATCAATGGAAATCCTGATCACGCGTTTCGTTTCTCTTCTTCCCGGACAGGCGGTCCGGCTTGATCGGGTGCGGCGAAAATACTGGTTTTACGCGAGCACACAACCGCGATTTCACGCAAGCGCATTGGTTTTCAGCGCTTCATCCTGAGGGCCGCGAGTTTTTCGGCGAGAGGACCCTTTTCGACCGGCTCCGAATGGGGCGCCTCGGTTTCGAGGTGAACACCTTCCTTGCGCGGATAAGGATCGATCGCAAGCGCGAAATATTCTTCCGCCAGTGCGCCGACATCGATCGAATCGCCGGAAAAGGATTCGGGGCCGTCCGGGCCGTCCGCCTCAATCAGGATTTCTTCGCTATGTCCGGTGTGAATCTTCGCCAGCCGGGAATCTTCCGGCACGAAAAGCGCGGAAATCTCCGCCTCCACATGCGATTCGATCGGATCGAGGGACACCACGCAGGCCTGGACGATGTCGGCGCTCACCTGACCGCTCACTTTGACGCCGTCGCCTTTCCAGTTCGAAAGCGTCAGATCCGCGCGAAAAGACTCGACCCCCAGGAGGCCATGCTCCGCCGCCAGTTGGCTTCGCTGCGCTCCATCGGCCTCGATCGTCACGGGCATGCCCTTTTGCGGCAGCCGCACGACGCTGGCGCGAAAGGAGACAGGGCTGGCGGCGCTGTTCGTCATGATGTGCGAGCCTCATCGAAATTCGAACTGGGAAGCGGCGGTTCGCTGATGCGTGGTTCAGGAAAGTGCAACCGTCCCGAAAGTATGGCGGATACGGGTTGCTCCGTGAGGTCGTCCCATGCCCGGAACATATAGACGGCGAGTTCCGCCGCACCCTCGCCATTCGCCCGTTCCGGCAGCACGTTGCGCGCCAGCGCCTCACGAAAAGCGGCGTCGTCCCGTTGATCGAGCGCCGCGCCATATGCCATGGCGCGGCCATAGAACATGCGCGCAAGCTTCTTCATGCGCCGTGGAACGCCTTGGTCGCTGACACCCAATTCCCTCAACGAATGTTCCACGTCACGGAAGAATCCATCGGTCAATTCCTGCGCCGCCCCGCGGGCCGCGCCGCTCTCCTCGCGCAATCTGTGCAGGAAGAGGAACATGTGGAGCGACAGCATTTCGAACCGTCCGATTGGGGTATCCGGCACATTCCAGTGCGAATAAAACAGCGGCTGCCTAGCCGCCGCCACGATTTCGCTATAGAGGGCGTCGGTTATGGCCAGGCTGGATTGCCGGCCCGATCCGAACCATCTCATCAGCATGAAGGCGGCCTCTCACCACAAATTCCCCGATGCCCGCTTGTTGCATCGACGCAAAAGCTGGTTTACCGCTTTCGCGGTTTCCTTCAAGGCCGAAGCGGAAAAGGATTTCTATGCATTTGTTGTCCTCGCGGAAAATTTTCAAGGGAGAACGCCTCATCCTCGGCACGGGACTGGCCGTGCTCGCCGCCATTGGCCTGTCGGGATGCGCAAATACATTGAGGACGTTCAACGGCCATGAAACCTTCACCAGCGGCTACGTGATCGACCAGCAGGCGCTCGACATGGTGCCTGTCGGTTCCAGCCGCGAGCAGGTGTTGCTGGCGCTTGGTACGCCTTCGACGGAAGCGACTTTCGACAATGACGCGTTCTACTATATTTCGCAAAAGCGCGTCCGCAGCATGGCCTTCCAGAACCCTCACATCGTTTCCCAGCACGTGCTGGCGGTCTATTTCGGCCCGGATCAGAGGGTGACGAAACTCGCCAATTACGGGTTGAAGGACGGCAAGCTGTTCGACTTCATCTCCAAGACGACGCCGACGGGCGGCAAGGAGACGACCTTCCTCGGCCAGCTTATCTCGGGCCTCGCGGGCACTCCGCAATTGGAAGGGCAGCCCCGGTCGCACTACTAAAGGTCGCACTACTAGAGCATGATCCCGAAAAGTGGATGCCGGTTTTCCGAAAGATCGTGCTCGAAAAAAAGACAAGATCACGATGCGCTTCAACATGCTCGCACCATGATCTGATGCGATACTTCACATCGGACGCAAAGAGCCCCGCGGAACTATCCCGCGGGGCTTCTTTTTTGACGTCTGGAACGTGCTGTCAGTGCGCCAATATGGCGAGCAGCAGAAGCGCGACGATGTTGGTGATCTTGATCGCCGGATTGACCGCCGGTCCGGCCGTGTCCTTGTAAGGATCGCCCACAGTGTCGCCGGTGACGGAGGCCTTGTGCGCCTCCGACCCCTTCATGTGCTTGACGCAGTCCTTGTCGGTGAAGCCGTCCTCGAAGCTCTTCTTGGCGTTGTCCCAGGCGCCGCCGCCGGACGTCATCGAAATCGCCACGAAAAGGCCGTTGACGATCACGCCGAGCAGCGAGGCGCCGAGAGCCGCGAAGGCCGAGGCCTTTGAGCCGGAGATCAGCAAGGTGCCGAAATATACGACGAGCGGCGCCAGCACCGGCAGGAGAGATGGGATGATCATCTCTCGGATCGCCGCCCGCGTCAGCAGATCGACCGCACGGGCATAGTTCGGTCGCTGGGTGCCTTCCATGATCCCCGGATTTTCACGGAACTGCCGACGCACTTCCTCGACGATCGCGCCGGCCGCGCGGCCGACCGCCGTCATCGCAATGCCGCCGAAGAGATAGGGGATGAGGCCGCCGAAGATCAGGCCCGCCACGACATAGGGATTGGAGAGATCGAAGGAGATCGTCCCGATATTGTGGAAGTAGGGGAATTTGTCCCCGTTCGCCGCGAAATAGCGCAGGTCGTTCGAATAGGCGGCGAAGAGCACCAGCGCTCCGAGACCCGCCGAACCGATCGCATAGCCCTTGGTGACGGCCTTGGTGGTGTTGCCGACGGCATCGAGCGCATCGGTCGAATGACGCACCTCCGGAGGCAGGCCGGACATTTCGGCGATGCCGCCGGCATTGTCCGTCACCGGGCCGAAGGCATCGAGCGCGACGATCATGCCAGCGAGGCCGAGCATGGTCGTCACCGCGATGCCGATGCCGAAGAGACCCGCAAGCTGATAGGCCGCGATAATGCCGCCAATGATGACGATGGCCGGCAAGGCGGTCGATTCGAGCGAAACCGCCAGGCCCTGGATCACATTGGTGCCGTGGCCCGTGACGGAAGCCTGGGCGATCGACACGACCGGACGCTTGCCGGTGCCCGTATAATATTCCGTGATGATCACGATCAGCCCGGTGACGATCAGGCCGACAATGCCGCACACGAACAGATCCGTGCCGTTGATGACGAGGTTGTTGCCGGCCAGCGTTTTGACCGTACCGACATTGCCCCAGCCGATGCTGAGCGAGTTCGCGATGGCAAGGCCGACGATCGAGAGGACGCCGGTGGCGATCAAGCCTTTGTAGAGAGCGCCCATAATCGAGTTGTTGGCGCCGAGCTTGACGAAGAATATGCCGATGACCGACGTGACGATACAGGCGCCGCAGATGAGCAGCGGATAGATCATCACGGAGGCGAGCACCGGCGCTCCGTTGAAGAAGATGGCCGCGAGCACCATCGTCGCGACGACCGTCACCGCATAGGTCTCGAAAAGGTCGGCGGCCATGCCGGCGCAGTCGCCGACATTGTCACCGACATTGTCCGCGATCGTCGCGGGGTTGCGCGGATCGTCCTCGGGAATTCCTGCCTCGACCTTGCCGACCAGATCGCCGCCGACATCGGCGCCTTTGGTGAAGATGCCGCCGCCGAGACGCGCGAAGATCGAGATCAGGGACGCCCCGAAGCCGAGCGCGACGAGCGAGTCGACGACTTCGCGGCTTGCCGGATGGAGCCCCATCGGGCCGACCAGGATGAGGTAATAGATGGAGACGCCGAGCAGGGCCAGCCCGGCGACGAGCATGCCGGTGATGGCGCCCGATTTGAAGGCGATTTCCAGCCCCGCCGCAAGGCTGTTGGAAGCGGCCTGCGCTGTGCGCACATTGGCGCGCACCGACACGTTCATGCCGATGAAGCCGGCCAAGCCTGAAAGGACGGCGCCGATCAGAAAGCCGATCGCGGCGGTGCCCGACAAAAGCCACCAGGCGAGAAGAAGAACCACGACGCCGACGATGGCGATCGTCGTGTATTGCCGCGTCAGATAAGCCTGCGCCCCCTCCCGGATAGCGCCCGCGATCTCCTGCATGCGTGCATTGCCCTGGTCGGCCGCGAGAACCGACCGAGTCGCCCATATGGCGTAAAGGACAGACAGCACACCGCAAGCGATGACAACATAAAGCATGCCAGTCATTGATTGCCGTTTCCTCTGATTTGGTCCGCTGGATCCCCTCCCGGACCGTGTGGACGAGGCCGAAAACATGTGAGAACGGATTTCGGCGTCAGCCCGAATGTATGCGGAACGCGTGACAGACCGTCAAGGTGTCGTCGGGATCAACAAGGCTTTTCGCGAGGCGCCATGCCTGCGGCAGAATGTCAGGACGCGCGGCGTTCCCCAGCGCGTTCCCTGGTCTTCCTGAGAGACAGGGCGCCCAGCGCCGCGAAGCAGGCGAGAACGACGGGAAGAACGATCCAGTTCAGAACGTCCCAGCCATAGTCATTATAGACCCGCCCCGACATCAGCGAGGAAAAGGCGACGGTCGCGAAGAGCATCAGGTCATGCGTGCCCTGGACCTTGTTCTTCTCCGAGGGGCGATAGGTCTCCGCGATCATCGCCGTCGCGCCGATGAAGCCGAAATTCCAGCCCGCGCCGAGAAGGACCAGCGCCGCCCAGAATTGCCAGAGATGGATGCCGGAAAGCGAGACCAGCGCGCAGCCGACGAGCAGCGTCAGTCCGATGGCGATGATCCTCTCCTTGCCGAAGCGGGAAATCAGCTTGCCGGTGAAGAAGCTCGGCCCGTACATCGCCAGCACGTGCCATGAAATGCCGAGCGCCGCCTGATCGGTCGAAAGGCCGCAGCCGACCATTGCGAGCGGCGCGCCCGTCATGACGAAACTCATCAGCCCGTAGCTTCCCACCCCGCACAGGAATCCGACCAGGAAACGCGGCTGCCGAAGGATGACCGCAAGCGGCCGCGCATCATGGCCTTCGGCAGCGATTCCAGGCAGATCGTTCGGCAGGCGGAGGAAGGAAAGGATGACAAAGCCGATCGCGGCAAGGCCGATGATCGCGGCAAAGCAGCCCGCGAACATGACCGGCGCGAACAGTGGACGCGTCCAGATGACGGTCTGCGGCCCGATGATCGCGGCGAAGATGCCGCCCGTCATCACCCAGGCGATGGCCGACGCCTTGAACGCGCCCGGCGCATTGTCGGCTGCGGCGAAGCGGTATTGCTGGACGAAGGAATTGCCGCCGCCGACCAGAAGCAGCGCCAGGCAGAAGAACCAGAAGCTGTCATGGAAGAGCGCCAGCGCGGCAAGGCCGCCGCCGCAGGCCGTCAGCAACAAGCCGCTCCTGAAGCCGTTCCTGCGCCCGATCGCGCGCATCAGCGCGGCGGCCGGCACCGCGCCGAGCGCCACGCCGACATTGAACCCTGTAACGGGGGCCGTCGCCAGCGATTTGTCGGCAGCCAGAAGATAGGCTCCCGCAAGTCCGCCCATGGAAATGCAGATCGACGGCGCCGAACCGACGACCGCTTGCGAGGCGGCGAGAACGATGGCGTTGCGGCGCGCGATATTCGGCGCGACCATCAGGACGGCGCCTTTCCGCGTCCTTCCCCGCGCAGGCGGCGTGCGACGCGGTCGAGCACGGCATTGACGAGCTTCGGCTCTTCGTCCGCGTAAAATGCCTTGGCGATATCGACATATTCCGAAACGATCACGGCGACGGGAACGTCGGCGCGCTTCATCAACTCATACACCCCTGCCCTCAAGATCGCGCGCAGGGTCGAATCGAGCCGCGAGAGCGGCCAGTCCTCCGGCAGCGACTGGCCAATCACCGGATCGACGGCCTTCTGGTTCTCCACGACCCCCGACAATATGGCGCGGAACCATTGCGGATCGGCGTCGCGATATTGCACGCCATCAACTTCCTTGCCGAGCCGGAAAGCCTCATATTCCGCGGCGGTTTCCAGAAGACCGCTGCCCGTCACGTCCATTTGGTAGAGCGCCTGCACCGCGGCAAGCCGCGCCGTGCCGCGCTTGTTGGCGGGGCGGGCATTTTCGTTCCGGCGCGGATCGGCCGCCATGTCAGACCCCGAACCTCTTGCGCAGGCCGATCATCGTCAAGGCGGCGCGGGCGGCGAACCCGCCCTTGTCGCCCTTTTCCCGGCGCGCCCTCACCCAAGCCTGCTCGTCATTCTCGACGGTCAATATGCCGTTGCCGAGCGCTATTCCCTCATCGACGGACAAATCCATCAGGGCGCGCGCGGATTCATTGGCGACGATATCAAAATGATGGGTTTCGCCGCGAATGACGCAGCCAAGCGCGACAAAGCCGTCATAATTCGTGCCGCCCTCCGTCGTGCCTTCGAGCGCAAAGGAAATCGCCGCCGGGATTTCCAGAGCGCCTGGAACCGTCACCACATCGTAAGTCGCACCCGTTTCGTCGAGCGCCGCCTTCGCGCCGCCAAGCAGGGCGTCGGCTAACTCGTCGTAGAAGCGCGCCTCAACGATCAGCAGGTGAGGCTTGTCTGCCATATCGGTCTCCGGGAAAAACGCGAAGCCGCTGACTTAGGCCGAACCGCCAGACCACGCAAGCCGTTTCCGCCTTGTCTTTACGCAGCTGGTGACGCTACCAGTTCGACAATTGATTTTGCGGATCGGATCAATGGCTGCTGCTATCATTACGCGCGAAGAGATTTCCCGGACGGAAGAGCTTATCCGGCCGCATATAAGGCACACGCCGGTTCTCTGGGCGGACATGGCGGATTTCGGCGCAAGGCCGCTTGCGATCGCGCTCAAGCTCGAATGCCTGCAGCATAGCGGATCTTTCAAGGCGCGCGGCGCCTTCGGGAACCTGCTTACCCGGCCGGTGCCGGAGGCAGGCGTGGTCGCGGCATCGGGCGGCAACCATGGCGCCGCCGTCGCCTACGCGGCGATGAAGCTCGGCATTCCCGCCTCGATCTTCGTGCCGGAGGTGACGTCCGAGGCCAAGGCGAAGCGCATCCGGGATTATCATGCCAATCTCGTCGTTACCGGGGCGCGCTACGCCGATGCGCTCGCGGCAAGCGAACATTTCGCGAAGGAGACGGGTGCGCTGCCGATCCACGCCTTCGACCAGCCTGAAACCCTGCTTGGCCAAGGCACGCTCGGCGCTGAGATCGAAAGCGATCTACCGGGGATCGACACGCTTCTGGTCGCCGTCGGCGGCGGCGGGTTGATCGGCGGCATTGCCGCCTGGTTCGGCGGCAGGATCAGGATCGTCGCGGTCGAGCCGGAAGGTGCGCCAACGCTGTGGCGGGCTTTCGCCGCTGGCGCTCCGGTCGATGCCGAGACGGAAGGCATCGCGGCGGATTCGCTCGCGCCGCGCCGCGTCGGGGAATTGATGTTCCCGATCGCGCGGTCTTTCGTCGAAGGCTCCATCCTCGTCAGCGACGACGACATCCGCGCGGCGCAGCGGGCGCTCTGGGACAAGATAAGGATCGTGGCCGAGCCGGGAGGGGCGGCCGCCTTCGCGGCGCTGCTCTCCGGCAAATATTCCCCGGCGGCAGGCGAACGCATCGCCGTGCTGGTGTGCGGCGCCAACACGACCGCCGTCAATTTCGATTAAAGCATGATCCGGAAAAGTGGACGCCGGTTTTCCGAAAAGATCATGCTCGAACAAAGAAATACGTGCGGATGCGGTTCAATCTAACCGCATCACGCTCTAGCGGGGGTTTGGGCGCTGGCTCTACCCCTCCCGCGTCACATGCTCGGCATATTGCGGTAGATCGTCGGTGATGGTGAACCAGGGCGCTTTCGAGCCGACAAAGATGTGCGCGCTCGGCCGGATCGACGGCGCATCGACAAGCGTACCCATTGCGACGTGGACAAAAGCGCCCTCCCGCACGACGGAATAGAGCAACGAGCCGCATCTGCCGCAATGCGCATCATGCGTGTCTTCCTCCCCCACTCGCATCAGTTCCTCCTCGCCCGCGACGAGCCTCAGCTTTCCGCGTGCGATGCCGGCAAAGGGCTTGAAGGCCGATCCCGTCGCGCGCCGGCAATTGGAACAATGGCAGTTGAGCGCATAGAGAAACGCGTCATCGACGCTGTACTCGACCGCACCGCACATGCATCTGCCACGTAAGCTGCGGATTTCTGCGCCTCTCGGATCACTCATGGAAAACCTTTTGCTTTTTTGACGTTCCCCGTCATCCAGGATAGTCCGGCTGCATCTCGGGTTTCGCGCGGCGAAAAGCGTTGAGCGCCGGCAGCAATCGCTGCGGATTGAGTTCGCGATAGGCGCCGGCAGGCATGGAAGAGACCGGGACATAGCTTAAATCCAGCTGCTTGAGATAGAGCGCGATACCGCTACCCCACATTCGTGGGGTAGAGGAAGGGCGTCAAGTCGGCGGCCAGTGCTTCCTCTCCCCCGTCGAGCGGAGGAGAGGTGGCCGCGAAGCGGACGGAGTGGGGGGTCGAATTCCCTATGCAATTGCCTCCTATGTCCCGCCGACTGGCATCTTGTCCCCTGCTATTCTAAAAAGTGCCGATGCGGGGGGCGACGAGCATGCCAAGCTGGGACATTCTGTTCAATGCCTTCGTGACCCTGCTGGTGACGATCGATCCGCCCGGCCTTGCGCCGCTCTTTCTTGCTCTGACAAGCGGCATGAACCGCTCGCAAAGGCAGCAGGTGGCGATACGGGCGAGCCTGATCGGCTTCATCGTTCTCGCAATCTTCGCGCTCGCCGGCGCGGAAATTCTTGGAATCTTCGGCATCACCCTGCCGGCCTTCCGTGTCGCCGGCGGCATGCTCCTCTTCTTTATCGCCTTCGAAATGATCTTCGAGCGACGGCAGGACCGCAAGGAGAAAAGCGCCGATACCGCGATCACGCAGGACATGATCCATGACATCGCAGCCTTTCCGCTGGCGATCCCGCTCATCGCCGGGCCGGGGGCGATTTCGGCCACGGTGCTTCTTTCCGGCAAGTTCCACGGCCCGCTTTCCGTGCTCGGGCTGGTCGCCATCATTCTCGCCTGCCTCGTCATCTCCTATCTGGTCTTCGTCCTGGCGGAACACATAGACCGCCTCCTTGGCGTGACCGGCCGCTCGGTCCTCACCCGTTTGCTCGGCGTCATCCTGGCCGCGCTTGCGGTCC
>JBQCEL010000002.1:0-41407 GCA_051960255.1 Rhizobiaceae bacterium | reverse complement strand
AACGTCCTCGACGACGATCAGCATCGCCTGAGCGCGGCGCGGATCGGAGCAGACCGTGCAAGGGTCGGACGTATCGACATTGCCGCAGACCGAACAGACGCGCACCTTGTCGACGGCCTCGGCCATCGCCGCCGAAAGCGGCTGGAGCAACTGCTTCTTCTTCTTGATGAGGTGCAGAGCCGCGCGCCGGGCCGAACGCGGGCCAAGCCCCGGCACCTTGGCCAGAAGCTGGATCAGACGTTCGATTTCGGGGCCGGCGATGCGTTGGGGCATGGTGAATGGTGAATGGTGAATGGTGAATGGTGAATGGTGAATGGTGAATGGTGAATGGTGAATGGTGACACAAATTCTCTTAGCCACGATGTCAAGAAGATATCCGAAACCACCACCTCATCCAGGATTCTCCCGTTTCCATTCCCTCCTTGCCATTCACCATTTTTCCATTCACCATTCACTATCTTCAAAACGGCAATTTCATCCCCGGCGGGATTGGCAGGCCGGCTGTCAGTTCGCGCGTCTTCTCCTGCATCACCTGCTCGACCTTGGCTTTGGCGTCGTTGTGCGCGGCGACGATCAGATCCTCCAGGATCTCGGCCTCGTCCTCCTTGAGAAGCGAGGGATCGATCTTCAACGCCTTCATCTCGAACTTGCCGGAAAGCGTGACGCTGACGAGACCGCCGCCGGATTGGCCGCTCGCCTCGATGCTGGCGATCTCGCTCTGCATCGTCTCGAACTTGGCCTGCATTTCCTTCGCCTTGCCCATCAGGCCCATAAGGTCCTTCATCGCCATCTCCGTTCCGTTCAATCCTCTTCATCATCCTCCGACGGCAGCTCCGCCGGAAGGGGCTGGTCATCCGTTTCGGCCGCATCCTTCGCCTCAGGCAGCCGTATATTGACGATGCGGGCGCCGGGGAAGCGTGCGAGAATGGCCGCGACGGCGGGGTCGGCGCGCGCATCGAGAATGGCATTTTCCCGGCGCGCCTTCTCCTCCTCGGCAAGCGTCGGGCCGCCTTCCTCCCGCGATAGAGTGACGATATAGCGGCGCCCCGTCCATTTCTGCAGCTTCGAGGTCAAATCGTTGAGCAGCGTCTTGGGCGCGTCGTCGGTCAGACTGACATCGATGCGGCTCGCGGTAATCCTTACGGGACGGATATAGGTTTTCAGCGCGACCTTGAAGGCGATGTCGCGATTGGCGTCTGCAAGAGCGGCAATATCGGCGAGGGAGGTTAGCGGCGGATGAGACGGGCCCTGTTCCGGCTCTTGAACAGGCGCCGGCTGGAATTCTTCAACGGGCCGGTTTTCCGGCTGTGATTCGACCAGGCGCATTGTCTGCGCCCCGCCGCCATGGCTCGCGCTCAGGCGCTGACCCGCCACAGCCGATAGTGGCGCGCCGCCATTCCCTGCTCCTGACGGAAGTCCTACCCGGCCTTCGCTTCCGGCCTGGCGCGGCGCTTCGTCATCAAGCATCTTCAGCGCCTCGTCGAGAGTGGGCAGGCTGGCGGCGTGGGCGATGCGGACCAGCACCATCTCGGCCGCGCTCGCCGGCCTCCCCGCGCCTTGCACTTCGCCGATGCCTTTCAGCAGCATCTGCCACGCGCGGGAGAGCACGCGGACAGAAAGCTTCCGCGCGAATTCCGTACCGCGCGTGCGCTCATCCTCAGACAGGGAGGCGTCCTGGCCGGCCTCCGGCACGAAGCGCAGCCGCGTCACCAGATGATTGAATTCGGCGAGATCGGTCAGGATGACCGCCGGATCGGCGCCGGCATCATATTGCGCCCGGAACTCCCGCAAAGCGCCCGCGACGTCGCCCTTCATCAGAAGTTCAAAGAGATCAATGATGCGGGCGCGATCGGAAAGGCCCAGCATCGACCGCACCTCGTTCGCGCCGACGCGGCCCTCGCCATGGGCAATGGCCTGGTCGAGGATCGAAAGCGCGTCGCGCACCGATCCCTCCGCTGCGCGCGCGACCATGGCGAGTGCCGAGGGCTCGGCGGAAACCTGTTCGAGCCCGGCGATCTTCTCCAGATGCGCGGTCAGCACGCCCGCGTCGACGCGCCTCAAATCGAAGCGCTGGCATCTCGACAGGACAGTGATCGGCACTTTGCGGATCTCGGTCGTGGCGAAGATGAACTTCACATGCGGCGGCGGCTCTTCCAGCGTCTTCAAAAGGCCGTTGAAAGCCTGGTTGGAGAGCATGTGCACTTCGTCGATGATATAGACCTTGTAGCGCGCCGAAACCGGCGCATAGCGCACCTGCTCGATGATCTCGCGAATGTCGTCGATGCCGGTGTGAGAGGCGGCGTCCATCTCGACAACATCGACATGCCGGCCTTCCATAATTGCCTGGCAATGTTCGCCCGGTTCGGGGAAGGTAATCGAGGGCTCGTCGACTGTCGCCGTCTTGTAGTTCAGAGCACGGGCGAGAATGCGCGCCGTGGTCGTCTTGCCGACGCCGCGCACGCCCGTCAGCATCCAAGCCTGCGCGATGCGTCCGGTGCGGAAAGCGTTGGTGAGCGTCCGGACCATCGGCTCCTGGCCGATCAGGTCGGAGAAATCACGCGGACGGTATTTGCGCGCCAGCACCCTGTAAGGCGTGGCGCCGGCTTTCGGGTGCTGTCCGCCTTCGCTCATGCGTCCTTTCGCTCCAGTCCTGACGGAAGGCCGACGGTCGAGTGTCGCACCGCGACGCGAAGTTTCACCCCCGGCGGATGGCGACGTCAATGCCGAGCGGCAAACCCAGGCATCTCTTCTTCGAGCATGATCTTTCCGGAAAGCCGATATCCGCTTCCGGGCGGTGCTCCAGGTGGGAGGCTGGCACGATGACCCGTGCCGTGGCTCGTTAGGGCTGCTTCCTTCCGGACCTGACCCGGTTGGCGAGTGGCTCGTCCACCACCAACCTCCCGCCGCTCATATCGGGGAAAGAGCCGGGAAAAGCAAGAGGCCACGGCAATTCGGCCATGGCCCGTTCCCACCCCTGTCCGCGGCCGATGGCACAAGGCCGTCAAGCGCCGCGATCGAACTTGGACGCCTGCTGCCAGTTGTGGTCATCCCTCGCAAAGAGAGAACGGGAATGGCCGTTCAAGGAGGGCACGACGACCAGCTTCGTCACATTGCCGCGTTTGAAGGCGCGCAGGAACTTGTCGTAATTCTTGAAGACGACACATCCGTTGGACTGCGCATAATGGCCGCGCAGCATATAGGTGTGGGCGAGGAACCCGTCGCGGCCATACATTTTCTGATCCGTTACCGGCGTCATGCGGATAGCCTGGACGCCGTGGAACGGAGACTCGCGTAGCGACAGCTTATAGGTGTTAGGCGGCGTCGGGCCGCGATTCTTCTCATCGACATAGCGCGGCTTGTCGGTGAAAGCTCCCATTCCCGAATGCGCCTCGAGACGCTCGCCATTCGGCATATAGACTGTCGCCGCTTTGATGTCATAGACGGCTACGCCGCTGCCGGCGCCGGGGAGAGCGAATTTCGGGGCGGGCTGCTCGCGCTGGATCGGCTCGTCCGGCTTCGCATAAGCGAGAACCGTATCGGGTTTGTGCCGCGAAGGCTTGAAGGGGACGCCTTTGTCGGGCTCGGGACGGCTTGCCGGCAGAGGCACGCTGTCGGGCATCGCCGCGGCAAACGCATCCTGCGCCTTGTTGTCGCCATTGCCCTGGTCCTGCGCGTCCCCGGAGGACTGGGCGGCGGACGACGCGGGCGCGCTTGTCGGCAGGGGCGGCGTCGGAATATCCGCGCCATCCGACTGCGCCGATCCGACAACCGCCAGCGCCACACGCGCCGATTTCTCGACTTCGGCGACGGCGGGCATCGTTTTAGACGGCAAAGGTTCCTTTCCAGGCACGGGCGCGCGGTCAGGCAACTCACCGCCGAATCTTTCCTGCGAAGGCGCATAGGTGGGCGTCGGAACGGTCCTCAGCGCCGGTTCCGCCATTTCGCCGTCGGCAGTCGCCAGCGCCAGCCGGATTGTCCGGCCGTCGTCGGCAGCCGGCTTGGCCGGATGGGCGAAGGCAGCGGCGCGCTTCCGCGGCGTCAATGCGGCTTCCCTCACCACCTTCTCGAAGCGTTGCTCCAGAGGCGTTTCCACCGGAACTTCCGCTCTTTTCAACCGCCCCTGGCGGGCCGGCGCCATGCGCGCCGACTTGCTTTCCTCCACGACGAAGGAGGCATGACGGGCTGAGCGCCCGTCACTGGCGGCGGGGCGGGCCTGAGAAGCAGCAGGAGGGGCCGCCCCATCGAAACGGGCGGCGGCGATATGGGAGGCGGAGGCGCGCGTCAACTGCGCAATGCGCTGCAGGGGATCGACCAACGCCACCGTCCCCGGCAGCAGCGAGCTCTCCGGCAGGATCCGCGAGGCGGAAAAGATCGACGTTTCCACCGTATGGAGCGTCGCCACGGTCGCCATTGACCACATGGAAAACGCCACACCCGCGCCGACGATGGCGGCAAGGGCTACGGCCCGGTCATAACGAATCCCCGGCAGACTCAGCCGCGTGGAGGGATTCGCATCCCACATCATCTCAGTCGCAAGCGTCATTGTACCCAATCGTTACTCAAGCGGCTTACCTCTGCCTGCGGCTCCTCCAGCCGCAATGATCATCAGTGCCTACGGCGATCCCCGAGCGCACCCTTGCGCCCGTCGTTTCTTGCCGATTGGTTGAGAAGGATGGACAAACTTGGTTAACCAATTCCTGTACTGAGCGCTAAAAATTTTTCTTTCCGCGGCCGATACGCAACACTGCGCACAAGGCCAAAGGAGTGGTTAATCTGTCATCCGGCTGATGGCAAGGGGCTAATCCCTGCTAATCACCTTCAAAAGCAGCGGTTTTGGGCGTTTTCAGGCTAGTGCGGCGGCGAATTCGAGGCAGGAATGGGACGATGCCGTGCCAAGACCGGCGGGAAGGACGCGCAATCGGTCCGGATCGCGGATCGCGCGGGGGAAGAATTGCTTGATGTCCTTACACCCAGCGATTGTCATCAGGCGACCGAAGCGCTCCGCTCCTCTCGAACCACCTCGAACGACCGATACTGCGGGCAGACATTTCCAGATGCGCTTTAGGAAACGCTTGCCGCGTCTTGAGCATCATTCTAGCGTCGCGACAAAAGAGGCTGGAAGCGATCATGATGCCGGTGAAGGCGGCTGCGTTCGAACTTGATCCACGGTTGGAAAAGGATAGCCGGCCGATCATGCCACTTGGCCTATGCGACCTCAGACTGATGGATGACCGCCGCTGGCCATGGCTGATTCTCGTGCCCCGGCGCGGAGACATTCAGGAGATCCACGATCTCACGCCCCTCGACCAGGCGATGCTGACCTTCGAAACGAACTGGGCGGCGCAGACGCTTAAGGAAATCACGGGCTGCACAAAGATCAACACCGGCGCGCTCGGCAATGTCGTGAGGCAGATGCACATCCACGTGATCGCGCGAAGCGATGGCGATCCGAACTGGCCCGGTCCCGTCTGGGGCTTCGGATCGCGCGAGCCTTACGATCACTCGACCCTTCAGGCGTTTACCGAAAAGCTTCGGGAGAAGATCGGCTCCAGTGGTTAGTGAGCCGATTTTGCGCTATGTGGCTTCGACAAGCCGGCTTGCCGAAAGTTCACCCATGCCATTTCATCTTTTCGACGCGCCCGAGCGCGAGCCCAGCCAGTTCGTCGGCTTTTCAGGCAATACCCTCGACAGGCAATCCGAAACCCGCAGCGAGGATATGGTCGCGCGCGCCTTCGCCACGCCCGGCACGCAAGTGCTTCTGATGCGCGAGGGAAGGCTTCTTCTCAAGCTCAGGGACGGAATAGTCGATCCCTATTTCTCAGCCGAGGAAACGCCTTCCTTCGGGGCAAAGCCGGAGGATGCCGTCCTGCTCGGCTTCCAATCCGAAACGGCCATCCTCGCCGTCCCGGCCGGAATAGACAGCGACGCCCTGCCTGAAAGCATCAAGGCGATCGACTACCGTTCGATCTATGTGCAGGGGCTGCTCGATCCAGCTGCACTCGGCGCGCTCGCGCAGGGCGCGTCGCTTCTTGCCTGGCACGCCAATCATTCCTTCTGCAGCAAATGCGGCCAGCGGACGGAAATGCGGGCCGGCGGCTATCGGCGGCTTTGCCCGAATTGTGGGACGGAGCACTTTCCACGCACCGATCCCGTGGCGATCATGCTGGCGCTCTTGGGCGACAAATGCCTTCTCGGTCGCAGTCCCCGCTTCCAGCCGGGAATGTATTCGTGCCTCGCCGGCTTCATCGAACCGGGCGAGACCATCGAAAACGCCGTCAGGCGCGAAACGCTCGAAGAAGCGGGCATTCTCCTTGGCCGCGTCGCCTACCATGCGAGCCAGCCATGGCCCTTTCCCTATTCACTGATGATCGGCTGCTATGGCGAGGCGCTCGACCGAGACATTCATCTCGACGGCGACGAACTCGAGGATTGCCGCTGGTTCAGCCGCGTCGAAGTCAGGCGGATCATCGACGGGGAAAGCCCGGAAGGCATCACCATCCCGCCAAAAGGCGCCATCGCCAGTCTCCTGATCCGCCATTGGGCGGCCGAATAAGCGCAATCGCAGGATTGCCATCAAGCAGCCCGCTCTTGCCACACAAAAATGTTCTTGTGTGGCAAGGACAAAGGCGCTATGGTTTGCCACACAAATTTACTTCCGTGTGGCAAACTTTAGATGACCATTCTTTTCCGCCGCCATTCGCCGACAGCCGAGGCAGCCTATCACGACCTCGTCTCTTTGCTTCTCGACGAGACCATCGCCGACATTAGGGGTACGCCGACCGCCCGCGAGCGCGGCGGGCGGGTATATTGGTACGATCGTCATCGCATCGGCAACGATATCCATGAGAGGTATCTCGGAGAAAATTCCGAAGCGCTGCGAATACGCCTGGACCAATACAAGGATCTAAAAGAGCAACGCGAGGAACGTCGTCGTGAGCGGGCACGACTCGTTCGGCTCCTTCGGAGCGAGCAGTTCACAGGGACTAACGGCGCGACGGGGAGTCTGCTCGCGGCGCTCGCCAAAACAGGTCTCTTTCGTCTGGGTGGCGTCCTAGTCGGCACTAACGCGTTCAGAAATTATGAAGGTGAACTCGGGCTACGTCTGACATTCGACCAGACGGCGATGACAAACGACATCGATATCGCCAGCTTCGAGAAATTATCCCTGGCGCTCGGCGAAACCGTCATGCCGTCGGTCGAAGACGTTTTGAGCGGTTTCAATTTTGCTCCAGTACCCAGGCTCGATCCCGGCAAGGTTTGGCGATGGCGTCAATCTAGCAGCGAAACGCTGGTTGAATTCCTGACACCTTCCTTCAGCGACGAAGAGGAATTGCGGCAATTGACGGCGCTCGGCGTCTCAGCCCAATCGCTCCATTTCTTGAACTTCCTCATTTCAGACCCAATCCAAGCAGCTGCTGTGTACCGCGACGGCATTCTAATTCAGGTCCCACGCCCTGAACGCTATGCGATCCATAAGCTCATCGTGGCGGACCGGCGGCGCGAGGGGCCGGACAGCGTCAAGTCACGGAAGGACTTGAGGCAGGCCGAAATCCTTTTGGCCATACTGGCGGAGGATAGGCCTACCGATCTTGACGAAGCTTATGAGGATGCGATGTCACGCGGACCACGATGGCGGGAACGCATCAAAAGAAGCCTCGTCCGCTCGCCGGAAGCCGCCGCCCTCATAGAAGCCGCCGGCCGCCACGGACGGTGAATTTCGCTTTCTGCCCTCAGTCGTCCTCACTCTGCGTGGCGCGGAAAGGATGCGCGTCATAGACGCCGAGAATACGGACTTCGCGAGAGAAGAAATTCAATTCCTTGAGCGCCCGGTCCACATTGGCGTCGTCCGGATGGCCTTCGATATCGGCATAGAATTGCGTCGAAAAGAACTTTCCGCCGAGCTGATAGCTTTCGAGCTTCGTCATGTTGACGCCATTGGTGGCGAAGCCGCCCATCGCCTTGTAGAGCGCGGCCGGTATGTTGCGGACGCGGAAGACGAAAGTGGTCATCATCAATCGGGAAGGATCCTTGCGCTCCGCCCAGGATTTTTCCTTCGACAGCACAACAAACCGGGTGACGTTGTTGTCCGTGTCCTCGACATCTTCCGCAATGATTTCGAGGCCGTAAAGCTCGGCGGCGAGGCGCGGCGACAGCGACGCCATCGAAGCGTCGCGCTCCTCGGCGACCATGCGGGCGGCGCCCGCCGTATCGCCCGCAATGACCGGCTTCCAGCGGTGCTTGCGGATGATCTTGCGGCATTGGCCGAGCGCGTGGATATGGCTGTGAACGGACTTAATCCCTTCCAGCCTTGCGCCAGGAAGCACCATCAGCTGGAAATGGATCGGCATGAAATATTCGCCGACGATGTGAAGCCGCGATTCGGGCAGGAGATGATGAATGTCGGCGACGCGGCCGGCGATGGTGTTCTCGATCGGGATCATGGCGAGGTCGGCCTTGCCCGTCTCTACCGCGTTGAAGGCATCCTCGAAGGTCTGGCAAGGCAGCGGCTCCATCGACGGATACATGTCGCGGCACGCCGTGTCGGAGTTGGCGCCGGGTTCGCCCTGGAAGGCGATGAGGTTTGTCTTTGGCATGCTGGTCAGAACCTTGCAGGGTCGGAGAGGATTTCGCGGGCGCGTTTGAGATCGTCCGGCGTATCGACGCCGAGCGGCACGGTTTCGACGATCGCGGCGTCGATGCGCATGCCCGCCTCCAGGGCTCGCAATTGTTCAAGCCGCTCCCGCGTCTCGAGTGGCGACGGAGGAAGCGCAACGAAGCGCTCGAGCGCGCGGCGCCTGTAGGCGTAAAGGCCGACATGATGGTAAAGCGGCCCCTCGCCCCACGGCGCGGTGGCGCGCGTGAAATAGAGCGCGCGTAGCCGCTGGCCGACGAGTGGGGAGCCTATAATCTTCACAACATTCGGGTTGGTCTTTTCTTCCTCGCGCGTGATCTCGACGCAGAGCGTCGCGATGTCGACGGTAGGATCGGCAAGCGGGCCGATCGCGGCGCGGATCGAAGCGGGGTCGATCGTTGGCAGATCGCCCTGGACGTTGATGATCGTTTCGACTCTCCCAGACGGATCGACCTTGCCGAGCGCTTCGAAGATGCGGTCGGAACCCGACTGGTGCTGCATGCCGGTCATGACGGCGTCGATCCCATGGGCGGAAACCGCTTCGGCGACCTCCTTCGTGTCGGTTGCTACGACGACCTCGCCAAGGCCGCTTTCGCGCGCGCGCAGAGCCACCTGCACGATCATGGGTTTTCCGGCGATCTCCGCCAGCGGCTTGCCCGGCAGCCGCGTCGAAGCCATGCGGGCGGGAATGAGAATGAGGGTCGACATGGGAGCGAACTATTTCGAAAAAATGGACGCCGAAAGTGGCAAAAGGTCTCACTTGAATCGGCCCTTATAGGTGTTGCAACAGGGAAGCAAAAGACCTAGTTTCCCGCCGATCTTCTGCCCGAGGGGGGAACCAGCGGGGGAGGTGGCCGGGAAACCGGCGCGTTCAGCCAGATACGTCCGTTCGGCGTGTCCAGCGCAGCAGGAGCTGAGGGGAGAATGGATTCTTTCGAATACAACAAAATTATCGGCGCTCTTCTGGGCACCATTTTTGTCGTCTTTTCCATCGCCCTTCTGTCCGACGCGATTTTTTCCTCGCCCAAGCCGGAAAAGCCGGGCTTCGCCATAAAGGCGGAGGAAACGGCGGCAGCCGGCGGCGCTGCCAAGCCGGCCGCTCCGGTGCAGATCGCGCCGCTTCTCGCCAAGGCCGATCCGAAGAAGGGCGAACAGATATTCCATCGTTGCGAGGCCTGCCACGACGGCACCAAGGGCGGCCCGAACAAGGTCGGGCCGAATCTCTGGGGCGTGGTCGGCCGCCCGATCGCTTCGCACCCCGGCTACAGCTATTCGGCCGGGATGAAGAAATTCTCCGATGACAGCAAGAAGCATTGGACTTATCAGCTGATCAGCGAGTTCATCACCTCGCCCAGGAAAGAGGTGCCCGGCACGGCGATGGGCTTCGCCGGTCTCGACGATCCGCAGGATCGCGCCAATGTCATCTCCTATCTGAGGACGCTTTCCGACAATCCCGAGCCGCTGCCCTCGCCCGATGCCGCGAAAGCTGCGGCGCCGGCCGATGGTAAGGCGCCCGCTGCCGATGGTAAGGCTCCGGCTTCGGGCTCCGATCAGGGCAAGGCTCCCGTCAAAGCCCCGGCATCCGCCACCGGTAACGGTCAGGCTCCCGCCCAGGGCACAGCGCCCAAGACAGGCGATCAGACCAAATAATCGTCATCCGAAGCGGGATTATCCATTCAGAGAGCCGGGCGCGACCCGGCTCTTTTGCTATCGGCCGGATATTTTGGCCATGAACAGACGCGGCGGCTTTCCATCGACATCATATTGTCTAATCTAGCCGCGACCCTGGAGGCGCAATGATTTTCGCCAGACGCCCGCTCGCCGCCCTCATAATCGCGCTGTCGCTTGTTTCCGCCGCGCATGCCGACGATCAATGGCGGACGGTTTCCTCGCTGATCGGCACGTCGAAATATGGCGGCACCTTCCAGCATTACGATTACGTCAATCCGGACGCGCCGAAGGGCGGCACTTTCCATTATGTGGCGACGGGCACCTTCGACAGCTTCAATCCGTTCATCGTCAGGGGAACCGCGGCAGCAGGCCTCAACGAGTTCGGCGGCTATCTCTACGACACGCTGATGCGGCAATCGACCGACGAGCCCGGCACCAGCTATCCGCTCATTGCTGACGCGTTCAAATATCCGCCCGACTTCTCCTCCGCCACCTACCGCATCGACAACCGCGCCAAATGGCAGGACGGGACACCGATCACCGCCGAGGATGTGGTCTGGTCGTTCAAGGTGCTGAAGGCCAACAGCCCCGTCTATACGCGCTATTTCGCCAATGTAACGGACGCCGTCGCGCTCTCCGATCACGAAGTGGAGTTCCACTTCAACCAGAAGGGCAATAGGGAACTGCCGCACATTCTGGGCGATCTTGTTGTCCTGCCGAAACATTGGTGGGAAGGGACCGACGCTTCCGGTAAGAAGCGGGACATCACGCAGCCGACGCTCGAACCGCCGCTCGGGTCCGGTCCCTACAAGATCGAGAGCTTCAAGCCCGGGTCGCGCGTTGTCTGGAAGCGGGTTCCGGATTATTGGGCCGCCAAGCTCGGCGTCAATGACGGGCGTTACAATTTCGACCGCATCGTCTACACCTATTTCACCGACGAGAACGCGGCATGGCAGGCTTTCACCAAGGGCGGGATCAGCGACTTCCGCATGGAGAACCAGTCGGCTCGCTGGGCGACAGGCTATACTTTCCCAGCCTTCAAGGCCGGTGATGTCGTCAAGAAATCGCTTCCCGCGCAGGTGAGCCAATTCATGCAGGCCTATGTGATGAATTTGCGCCGGCCCCAGTTCCAGGATCGTCGCGTACGCGAAGCGCTGACCTACGCCTTCGACTTCGAGAGCATGAACCGGACGCTGTTTTATGGGCTCTACAAGCGCACCGAGAGCTATTTCGTCGGCAGCGATCTGGCCTCGAGCGGATTGCCTACGGGCAAGGAACTCGAGATCCTGAACACGGTGAAGGACGAGGTGCCGCCGGAGGTTTTCACCAAGCCTTTCAAGCTCCCCGTCGACGAGACGCCGCAGGAGGAGCGCGCCAATCTTCGCCATGCCTTCGATCTCCTGAAAGCGGCCGGATGGGAGATGCGCGGCGGCAAGCTGGTCAACGGCAAGACGGGCCAGCCCTTCCGCATCGAATTTCTCGGCCGCGGCGATACGGATGAACGCATCACCACGCCCTTCATCCAGAATCTGAAGCGGCTCGGCATCGACGCCAGGCTGCGCATCGTCGATCCGGTGCAATATATCAACCGCGTGCGCAATTTCGATTTCGACATGCTCGCTGGGGCGACCTTCCCGCAATCGGCATCGCCGGGCAACGAGCAGCGCGACTATTGGAGTTCGGCGGCGGCCGATGCGCCCGGGTCTCGCAATCTGATGGGCATCAAGGATCCGGCGGTGGACAAGCTGGTCAATCGGGTGATCTTCGCGACCAGCCGCGACGATCTCATCGCCGCCACCCACGCGCTCGACCGGGTGCTGTTGTGGAACTACTACACGATCCCGCAATGGAACCGGCCCGAGATCTGGGTCGCCTATTGGAACAAGTTCGGCATTCCCGCCAAGCAGCCGGCCTATGTCGGAGTCGATACCGATTCCTGGTGGATCGACAAGGCAAAGGAAGCGGCGCTCGCCAAGAAATATGCGAGCCAGAATTGAGCCCGCCGCTCGAGCGAAGGAGCTTTCTTGCGCTATGCGGGGGCGCGGCGGCGGCTACGATCCTTCCCGCTCCGGGCCGCGCCGCGGTCAAGCGCGGCACGCCGCTGCACGGATTGTCCGCCTTCGGCGATTTGAAATACGGACCCGATTTCCAGCACTTCGACTATGCCAGCCCGGAGGCGCCGAAGGGCGGGCTTTTCAATTTCTCGCCGCCTAATTGGGCCTATAACCAGAATGTCGAGACCTTCAACACGCTGAACAGCTTCGTGCCGAACAGCGACGCGCCGCCAAGGATGGAGCTTTGCTTCGATTCGCTAATGGTGCGCGCGATCGACGAGCCGGACGCGATCTATGGGCTCCTCGCCGAAAGCGTGACGATTTCGGATGACGGCAACAGCTTCACGTTCAAACTCCGGCCGAACATCCGCTTCTCCGACGGCTCGCAGCTGACGGCCGAGGATGTCGCCTTTACCTATAATCTCTACAAGGAAAAGGGGCACCCGAGCCTGCTTCTGCCGCTCCGTTTCCTCAAGGAGGCAGTTGCGGAGGAGCCGGCGAAGGTAAGGCTTTCCTTCACCGGCCGGCAATCCGACCGGACCATCCTTTCGGTCGCGACCTTTCCGGTCGTCTCGAAGGCTTTCTTCACCCAAAATCCGTTCGACGGATCGCAACTCAATCCGCCGCTCGGCTCCGGCCCCTACAAGGTCGGGCATTTCCGAGCCGGCCAGAGCATCAACTATGAAAGGCGGAGCGATTATTGGGGCGCGGATCTGCCGGTCAATCGCGGTCTCAACCTTTTCGGCACGATCCGCATCGAGTTCTACCGCAACCGCGAGGCCGGTTTCGAAGCGTTCAAGAAAGGCAATGTGCTCTACCGCGAGGAATTCACCTCGAAAACATGGGCGACCGAATACGGTTTTCCGGCCGTCGCGGAAAAGCACGTCGTCAAGCGGACCTTTCCAGCCGAAAAGCAGCCTTCCATGCAGGCCTGGGCGGTCAATATCCGGCGGCCGCAATTCCAGGACGTCCGGGTGAGGCGGGCGATCGGACTCTGCTTCGATTTCGAATGGACGCGGCGCAATCTCTTTTACGGTTCCTATGACCGTTCGGAATCGCTTTTCGAGCGATCGGACTTCGTCGCTGCGGGCCCGCCGTCGGCCGCCGAACTGAAGCTTCTGGAGCCGCTGCGCGGCAAAGTGCCTGACGAGGTGTTCGGGGAACCCTACCGGCAGCCGGTTTCCGACGGATCTGGGCGCGACCGCAAGCTTTTGCGCCAGGCCTTCACCCTTCTCAACCAGGCAGGATGGAAACGGCAGGGCAGCCTTCTCACGAACGCGAAGGAGGAGCGGCTGAAGCTGGAGCTGCTGGTGAATGACCCCGTATTCACCCGCGTCGAGCAGCCTTTCGTCGACAATATGCGCGCGATCGGCATCGACGCCTCGATCCGCCTCGTCGATGCCGCCCAATATCAGGAAAGGCTGTCGAAATTCGATTTCGACATGGTCGGTATCGCGGCCAGTTTCTCGGCCACGCCGACGCGCGAGGAACTGGCGCATTATTTCTCCTCCGAAGCGGCCACCACGCCGAGTTCGCGCAACCTGCCCGGCACCGCTGATCCCGCCGTCGACGCGCTGATCGATGCCGCGGGGAAAGCCAAAAGCCGCGACGAGTTGACGACGGCCATGCGCGCCCTCGACAGGGTCTTGCGCGCAAGAGAGGACTGGATTCCAAACTGGTATCTGGCGAATCACCGGACTGCCTTCTGGGATATGTTCGGCTTCAAGGAGAACAAGCCGGATTATGGCTTCCCGGTCGAAACGCTGTGGTGGGTGGACGAGAAAAAGGCGAAGGCGATTGGCAAGGATTGAAGATAAAGGCCTTTCCCTCACCCTCAAGGGGGAGGGAGGGCGCTAATGGGCGCTTATATCCTCCGTCGCATCCTGCTGATGATCCCGACCTTGTTCGGCATCATGGCGATTTCCTTCGTCGTGATCCAGTTCGCGCCGGGCGGGCCGGTCGAGCAGGTCATCGCCAAAATCACAGGACAGGGCGGCAGCGCCGGAGAGCGGCTTTCGGGCGGCGGCGCCGATATCGGCGCGCAGAGCTTCGACGCGTCAGGCGACAACTCGCATTATCGCGGCGCGCAGGGGCTCGACCCGCAATTCATCGCCAAGCTGAAAAAGCAGTTCGGCTTCGACAAGCCGCCGCTCGAACGCTTCGCCACCATGCTGTGGAACTATGCCCGCTTCGATTTCGGCCGCAGCTATTTCCGCGACATCTCGGTGATCGACCTGATCCTCGAAAAGATGCCGGTATCGATCTCGCTCGGCATCTGGATCACGCTCCTGTCCTATCTGATCTCGATCCCGCTCGGCATCCGCAAGGCGGTGAAGGACGGCTCGGGCTTCGACGTCTGGACGAGCGCCATCGTCATCATCGGCTATGCCATACCGGGCTTCCTGTTCGCCATCCTGCTGATGGTGCTCTTCGCCGGCGGCTCCTTCTTCGATTGGTTTCCGCTGCGTGGGCTGACTTCGGATAATTGGAGCCAACTCTCCGTTCCCGGCAAGATCCTCGACTATCTCTGGCATATCACGCTGCCGGTGACGGCGATGGTGCTGTCGGCCTTCGCCACGATCACGCTTCTGACGAAGAATTCGTTCCTTGATGAAATCCGCAAGCAATATGTCGTCACCGCCCGCGCCAAGGGACTCGGCGAGAGGCAGGTGCTTTACGGCCATGTCTTCCGCAATGCCATGCTGATCGTCATCGCCGGCTTTCCGGGCGCCTTCGTCACCGCCTTCTTCACCGGCTCGCTCCTGATCGAGAATATCTTCTCGCTCGATGGTCTCGGCCTGCTCGGCTATCGCTCGATCCTCGATCGCGACTATCCGGTCGTCTTCGCCAATCTCTATATCATGGCGTTGATCGGCCTCATCGTCGGCCTGATCTCCGACCTCACCTATACATGGGTCGATCCGCGAATCGATTTCGAGCGGAGGGACGTCTGATGCCCGACGTCCAGGCGCGCGTGGCGCTCGAACCCGTGACGGCGACGGTGAAGCGGCCGTTCCTTTCACAGCTCAACCAGCGGCGCTGGCGGAATTTCAAGGCCAACAGGCGCGGTTACTGGTCGCTCTGGATCTTCCTCGTCCTCTTCATCCTGACGCTCTTCGCGGAAATCATCGCCAATGACAGGCCGATCCTCGCCTCCTACAAGGGCGAACTTCTGTTTCCCGCCGTCATCGACTATCCGGAAGCGAAATTCGGCGGCTTCCTGGCGGAGACCGATTATCGCGACCCGGTGATCTCGGACGAGATCAAGGCGCATGGCTGGCTGATCTGGCCGCCGATCCGCTATTCCTACCGGACGGTCAACAACGAGATACCGACGCCGGCGCCGTCGAAGCCGTCCTGGCTTTTCTCGAAAAAAGATCGCTGCCAGCGCTATCCGAAAGGCGTCGACGATCCCGGTTGCACGATCGGCAACTGGAACTGGCTCGGAACGGACGATCAGGCGCGGGACGTGCTGGCGCGCGTCATCTATGGCTTCCGCATATCGGTGCTGTTCGGCCTTGCCCTGACATTCTTCTCCGCGATCGTCGGGGTCATGGCGGGCGCCGTGCAGGGCTATTTCGGCGGCTGGACGGACCTCATCTTCCAGCGCTTCATCGAGATCTGGTCGTCGATCCCCGTTCTCTATCTCATCCTCATCATCGCGGCGGTGCTGCCAGCCGGTTTCTTCGTGCTCCTCGGGATTATGCTGCTCTTCTCATGGGTGGCTTTGGTCGGCGTGGTACGTGCGGAATTTTTGCGCGCCCGCAACCTCGAATATGTCAACGCCGCGCGCGCGCTCGGCGTGCCCAACCGCACCATCATGTTCCGCCACATGCTGCCGAACGCGATGGTCGCGACGCTGACCTACATCCCCTTCATCCTCAACCATTCGATCACGACGCTGACCTCGCTCGACTTCCTTGGCTTCGGCCTGCCCCCAGGCTCGCCCTCGCTCGGCGAACTCCTGAAGCAGGGGCAATCGAACCTCAACGCGCCATGGCTGGGCTTCACCGGCTTTTTCGTGCTGGCGCTCATGCTGTCGCTCCTTATCTTTATCGGAGAGGCGGTGCGCGATGCCTTCGATCCGCGGAAGACGTTCCAGTGAGGAATGAGATATGGTATAATCAGGCAAGTTTTCTACCATGGAGATGGTCATGGGCATGAACATCAAGAGCGAGAAAGCCCACCGCCTCGCCAAGCAATTGGCGCGCGAGACTGGAGAAAGCATGACAGCCGCGATCGAGCGCGCGCTGGAAGACAAGTTGGCGCGTCTCGATCGATATAAGGAAAGGGAGGCGCGCTATCGGCGCATCCGAGCGATCGTCGACAGCCTTCCTCCGCCGCCGCCCGGGGTTACGAGTGATCATTCCGATCTCTATGACGATGACGGCCTGCCGGCATGATCGTGGACGCATCGGCACTGCTCGCCATCGTACTCGGGGAGAGCGACGGGGACACCTACAACCGGGCGATCTCGGACACAGTGGAAGACATTTCCATGTCTCCGGTCAATTATATCGAAGCGGCGATCCGCGCGGACAAGCTCGGGAAGGAAACCAGTAAAGCTTTGGATGAGATCTTTCGCATAGCGGAAATCGAGATTGCACACATAAGCGAGGAACAGTTGCTCCTCGCCCGCGAAGCCTATCAGCGCTTCGGTAAGGGCAATCATCCGGCGAAGCTCAATCTCGGCGATTGCTTTGCCTATGCGCTTGCGAAGGCGCGGAGCGAGCCGCTGCTTTTCAAGGGCGACGATTTCCGCCAGACCGATGTCGAGGCCGCGCTTTGAGCGACACCCCTCTTCTTTCGGTGCGTGATCTTTCAGTCGCCTTCACACAGGACGGGCACACCAGCCTTGCCGTCGACCGTATCTCTTTCGATATAGGGCGTGGCGAAACGCTGGCGCTGGTCGGCGAATCCGGTTCCGGCAAGTCCGTCTCAGCGCTTTCGGTTCTCAAGCTCCTGCCCTACCCGCCCGCCAGCCACCCTTCCGGCCAGATTCTTTTCGGCGGGTCCGACCTCATCGCAATGGATGAAAAGGGGTTGAGGCGTGTGCGCGGCAACAAGATAACAATGATCTTCCAGGAGCCGATGACCTCGCTCAACCCGCTCCACACGATCGAGAAGCAGATCGGCGAAATCCTGCGAATCCATCGCGGCATGCGCGACAGGAAGGCGCGCGAACGGACGCTGGAACTGCTGCACGAGGTCGGTATTCGCGAGCCGGAAAAACGTCTCGGCGCCTATCCGCACCAGCTTTCCGGCGGGCAGCGGCAGCGTGTCATGATCGCGATGGCGCTCGCCAATGAGCCGGAGCTTCTGATCGCCGACGAGCCGACCACCGCGCTCGATGTCACCGTGCAGGCGCAAATCCTCGAACTTCTTGCCCGTCTCAAAAAAGCGAACGGCATGTCGATGCTGTTCATCACGCATGATCTCGGCATCGTGCGGCGTATCGCCGATCGCGTCTGCGTCATGACCGGCGGCCATATCGTCGAGACAGGCCCGACGCGCGCGATTTTCGACCATCCGCAACATGATTATACGCGCCATCTGCTTGCCGCCGAACCAAAGGGCAAACCGCCAGCCACCGATGAAGCCGCCTCGGTGGTGATGGAGGGAAAGAATGTCCGCGTCTGGTTCCCGATCAAGAAGGGTTTCTTCCGCCGCACCGTCGATCATGTGAAGGCCGTCGATGGCGTCGATCTTTCGGTCAGAGCGGGACAGACGCTCGGCGTTGTCGGCGAGTCGGGATCGGGCAAGACGACGCTCGGCCTGGCGCTGTCGCGCCTGATTTCGTCACAAGGCGATATCCGCTTTGCCGGCCGCGAAATCGATAAATTCTCCTTCCGCGACATGCGGCCGCTTCGGCGCGAATTGCAGATCGTCTTTCAGGACCCCTATGGCTCGCTCAGCCCGCGTATGTCGGTCAGCGAGATCATCGAGGAGGGGCTGAAAATCCATGAGCCGTCGCTGAAAGCGAATATGCGAGACGACCGCGTCGTCGCTGTCCTGAAGGAAGTCGGCCTCGACCCCGCAACCCGCTTCCGCTACCCGCATGAATTCTCCGGCGGCCAGCGACAGCGCATCGCCATTGCCCGCGCCATGGTGCTCAATCCGCGCTTCGTCATGCTCGATGAGCCGACCTCCGCGCTCGACATGAGCGTTCAGGCGCAGGTGGTTGACCTTTTGCGCAATCTGCAGAAGAAGCATGACCTCGCCTATCTCTTCATCAGCCACGACTTGAAGGTCGTGCGGGCGCTCGCCAACCGGGTGATCGTCATGCGCAACGGCGAGGTGGTGGAAAGCGGAACCTCGGAAGAGATTTTCTCGCGACCCAGGACCGACTATACGAAGGCTCTGATCGCCGCTGCGTTCAAAGCCGAAACCGCGCCGGAAGGCGTCGTCGCCCAGTAAGTTATCGGGGGAAATTCATGTCCGGCGCCAACCGCATTCTTCTTTCCGTACGGGGTTTTCACCCGCAGCGCTGGTACGATCTTCTGTCGGCCAGCCGACCGGTTACATTGGAACCGGACGGCCCGGTCGATCCGAGCATCGAGTACGCCGTCGTCTGGAAACACAAGCCGGGCATTCTTGCCGCGCTTCCCAATCTCAAGGCGATCTTCTCGATCGGCGCGGGCGTCGACCACATATTGAACGATCCCGAAATACCCGATGTGCCGATCGTGCGCATCGTCGCCGACAATCTGACGCAATATATGGTCGAATATGTCGTCTGGCGCGTGCTCGATCATCAACGGCAAGGCGCGCTTTACCGCGCCCAGCAACTCAGGAAAATCTGGCATGAGCCGCAACAGCCGCCGGCGAACGAGATCGCCGTCGGCATTATGGGCTTCGGCCAGCTCGGACGCGCCGCGGCAAAGGCGCTTCTGGCGGTCGGCTTCAAGGTAAATGGCTGGAGCCGCATGGCGCGGGGCATGGACGGAGTCGCCACCTGGCATGGCGAATCGGGGCTCACGCCTTTCCTCAACGCCACCGACATTCTCGTCGCGTTGCTGCCGCTGACGCCGGCCACACGCGGCATTATCGACTATGGCCTCCTCGGCAAGCTCCACCGTGAAAACGGCCTTGGCGGCGCTTTCCTCATCAATGCGGGGCGGGGACAATTGCAGAAGGATGCCGATATCCTTCGCGCGCTGGAGGACGGGCTCCTCAAGGAAGCGAGTCTCGACGTGTTCGAGACCGAACCGCTACCGGCCGAGAGCCCTTTGTGGATGCATCCGCGAATGTTCGTTACCCCCCATGCGGCGGCGAGTTCCGATCCCGAGCATTTGGTGCCGCTGATGCTGGAGCAGATGCGGGCGCTCGAACGGGGCGAAAAGCTCGCCAATATTGTCGATAGAAAAGCCGGCTACTGAACCATTTTGCCTCTCATGGCCTGCGGAAGCAGACGGGCTGGCCGTAGAGGTAGCCGATACGCGTCACGGCATCGTGAAGCTTCTCGCGCGACACCATCATGGTGTGGCCGTTCGCATGCAAAAGGGTCTCGGCATCCGTCATGATGCCGACATGGCCTTTCCAGAAGACGAGATCGCCGCGTCGCAGGCCGGACAAATCCTCTCCCGGAGAGAACGTCTCGCCGATCGTTCCGGCCTGCATGTCGGTGTCGCGGAGCGCCGCCTTTCCAGCCCTGCGCATTGAAAGCTGGACCAGGCCGGAACAGTCGATGCCGAACGCGGACGCCCCACCCCACAAATAAGGCGTGAACAGCAGCGTCTCGGCGACCGAAACGAAATCGGCCGCCTTTTCGGCAAGAGGCGCGAGATGCGATGCGATGATGAAGGCGCCGCCACCCAGCGCGGCATAGCGTGTGCCGCGGTTCTCGACGAGATCGACCGCCTTGACAGACGAACCGAGCGAAAGAGCATCACGCCGCGGCCGCTTCAGGTCAGGGCCAGGATAGATAAAGGTCCGAGGCACGGAAACAACATGGGTCGGAGCAGACGCTTGCTCCCCTAGCGCGGAAAGCGCGACATAGCCGACATAGGAATCATGAACGGCCTGGACCCAGGCGAAACCGTTCGAGCGTTCGAAAACCAGGACTTCGTCGCCGAACAGAAGCTGCGTATCGAGTCCTGCTCCCTCCGCCGGCTCGGAAAGCAAGTCGGCCACCGCGACAGCAATCCGCGCCGGCGCGCCCTCGACAAAATGGTCGGCCTCCACTGTTTCCCCCAGCCGCGCATCGGCGAGATCGGAGCGGAAAGCATTCAGGCGGCGGTCAAGGTCAATCACATCATTCACATCGGCAATCCGGCTGCCGCGGCGATGATGACGTCTCCGAAACGCTCAACATAGAGCGCGCCTTCGACGGTGCGCTTCACGAGCACGTTGCGGCGGTCCTTCTCGTCGCGATGGCGCGAGAGAAGCTTCATTGCCCCCATCGTGTCAAGCGCGCGCGTGATCACAGGCTTAGTGACGCCAAGGCGCATGGCAAGGCCGCGGACGGTATGGGGAGGCGGGTCGAGATAGACGGTTAGAAGGATCGCCACCTGCCGCAGCGACAGATCGTGCGCCTCCGCAAGAACCTCCTTCACCGCAACCTGCTGCCACAGACGAAGCGCCTGGCTTGGGCGCAAGATGACAGTCATGCCGATACGCCTCCGATCGTTTCGGAACCGTACCGTTCAATTGCTAAGATTTCCTGCTTTGAAGGTTAAGATCGGCAGCGTCTCGCCAGCAGTTCCTCAAGCGCGCGGATCCCTTGCGCCTCCCCGCCGAGCCGGGCATGAGGACGATCGACGGGATTCCAGCCGTAAATATCGAAATGCGCCCAGCTTGCTGTCTTTTCGACGAAGCGCTTCAGGAAGAGCGCCGCCGTGACCGAGCCGGCGAAACCGTCCGAGGTGACATTGTTGATGTCGGCTATCCTCGAGGCCAGTTTCGCATCATAAGGCGCCCACAGCGGCATGCGCCAGAGCGGATCGCAGCAGCGCCGCGACGCCTCGGCCAATTCGGCGGCGAACGCGTCATCATTCGTGTAGAAGGGCGGCAGGTCGGGGCCGAGGGCCACGCGCGCCGCGCCGGTCAGCGTCGCCATATCGATCATCAATTGGGGCCCTTCCTCATCGGCGAGAGCGAGCGCATCGGCGAGGATCAGGCGGCCTTCCGCGTCAGTATTGCCGATCTCGACGGTGACGCCCTTGCGGCTTCTCAACACGTCGCCCGGACGGAACGCGTTGCCGGAAATCGCGTTTTCGACCGCCGGAACGAGCACGCGCAGGCGCAGATCGAGCTTCGCCGCCATGATCATGGAGGCCAGTCCAAGCACATTGGCGGCGCCGCCCATATCCTTCTTCATCAGAAGCATGCCGCTCGCCGGCTTGATATCGAGGCCGCCGGTGTCAAAGCAGACGCCCTTGCCGACAAGCGTGACCTTCGGCGCATCGGCCCTGCCCCAGCGCAAATCGAGAAGGCGCGGCGCTTCGGCGGAAGCGCGGCCGACGGCATGGATCATCGGGAAATTGGCTTCGATCAGACGGTCGCCGAGAACAACTTCCACTTCGGCGCCGTGGCGGGACGCCAGTTTTCTCATTTCCGCTTCGAGCGTCGCTGGCCCCATATCGTTGGTCGGCGTGTTGATAAGATCGCGGGCGAGGCAAACGCCTTCGGCGAGCCGCGTCACGCGCGCGGCATCGCAGCCGTTCGGAACGGCAAAGCGGATCGTGCGCGCGCCCTTCCTCGTGTAGCGGTCGAACTCATAGCCGCCGAGCAGAAGACCAAGCACGGCGAGGTCCGGCTCATTCGGCGGCGTCGGGAAATGCCAATCCCCTTCGGGCAGCGATTTCGCCAGAGCGCCGGTCGCAAGCGGCGCAAAGCCGCCCTCATCGTCTCCCAATCCGAAAAGCGCGCCTTCGAGGCCATTTTCCGCGCCGGGAACTGTCAGCAGGCGTCCGCTTTGGCCGTCAAAGCCGTTGGCCTTCGCCCAGTTCATCACCGAAGGAGCGAGCCCGGCTTCCTCAAGCCTGCCCTTGCGGATGAGGTAAACGGGCCGCGAGGCCTCCGGTCTTTGCGAAACGAGTTCAACTGCCATTCGTGAATCCTGCCTTTTGTCTCGGCGCGGCCGCTAGCACCTGAAAATCCGAACCGCCGCCCGCCGCCCGGGCGTCAGACTTCCTCCAATTCCATGGCGAGGGCAAGCCAGTGACGCGAGGTATTTAACGTTCCGTTAGGGTTAACAGAATATTTCTCGGGGTCGAAAAGACGAGGCGCGTCAGCGCTGAGAGACGGAGATTCCGATGCCGGTCGTATTCAAGGGAAGGAATGCCAGACGAAACGCTTTGAGCGCCGTTGCGCTCGCGTTGGCAGTGAGCGTCTCGGCCTGCGCCCATGATAACACCACCACGGGCTCGATTACGCGCGCCAGCTCGTCCGCTCCCGTGGATGACTTGTCGTCCCAGCAGCTCGATACCGCTCTCGTCGGCATGGGCAAGCGCTATGCCGCCGATCCCGACAACAAGAGCCTGGCGACGGGCTACGCCGACGCGCTTCAGGCGGCGGGCCGCACGGACCAGTCGCTCGCGGTGATGCGCAAGCTGGCCATCGCCTATCCGAAGGACCGTCAGGTGCTTGCCGCCTATGGTAAGGCGCTTGCGGCGGATGGGCAGCTCGATCAGGCGCTCGACGCGATCCGCCGTGCACAGACGCCGGAATATCCCGACTGGCGGCTGGTTTCCGCCGAGGGCGCCATCCTTGACCAGCTCGACAAGCCGGACGAGGCGCGGGCCCTCTACCAGAAGGCGCTCATGCTGAAGCCCAACGAACCGTCGGTCCTGTCCAATTACGGCATGTCCTATCTTCTCAAGGGCGATCTCAAGACGGCGGAAAGCTATCTGCGCAAGGCGGCCGCGCAGCCTGGCGCGGACAGCCGGGTGCGCCAGAACCTGGCGCTCGTCGTCGGGCTGGAAGGACGGTTCGACGAGGCGGAAAAGATCGCCAGCGCCGAGCTTTCGCCAGACCAGGCGGCGGCCAACGTCGCCTATCTCAGGTCGATGCTCTCACAGCAGAACGCCTGGAAGCAGCTCAAGGCCGACAAGAAGGCTCCCCAAAAGGCAGGCTGAGGCTCTTTCGAACGCCTTCCCTGAGGCAACCGCCTTTGCCGCGAACTTCCGCCTTCGTTCCGCCATGGGCTCCGGCGGCATCTTTCATCGACGCGATGTAGTTGTCGGATGCTTGTCGCCAAAGATGCCGTGCTCGCTGACCTGCATGCCGGCCGGGCCGAGAATGACGACGAAAAGGACGGGCAGGAAGAACAGTATCATCGGAACGGTGAGCTTGGGCGGCAACGCCGCCGCCTTCTTTTCCGCCGCGTTCATGCGCATGTCCCGGCTTTCATTGGCCAGCACCCTCAACGCCTGCCCGACGGGCGTGCCGTAACGTTCCGCCTGGATCAGCGCCTGGCAGACGCTCTTGACGGATTCCAGGCCAGTGCGGTTGGAGAGGTTTTCATAGGCCATGCGGCGTTCCTGCAGGAAGGACAATTCCGCATTGGTCAGGATGAATTCCTCGGCCAGTTCCACCGATTGGACGCCGATCTCCTCCGCCACGCGCCGGAAGGCGGCTTCGATGGACATGCCGGACTCGACGCATATCAGCATCAGGTCGAGCGCGTCCGGCCATGCGTTCTGGATCGACTTCTTGCGCTTCGTCGACCGGTTAGAGACGTAAAGCACCGGCGCATAGAACCCGGCATAGGCCGCCAGGATACAGATGAAGATCTTCATCACCGTCGGCTGTGCGGAGAAGCCGCCGAGCAGGAAAATATAAACCAATGCAATCGCCAGCGTGACGAAAGGCAGGACGAGCCGGAAGAACAGGAATCTGGTCAGCGGATTCTGGCCGCGAAAACCCGCCATCCTGAGCTTGTTGACGGTGTTCTCGTCCGCCAGCGCACGGCGCAAATCCAGCCGGTCGACGATGTTGCGCATGCCTACCGACTGGCGTTCGCGCAAGCCGCCGCGCCTGCGTTCCGCTTCGGCGGCCAGACGCTCGCGCTGCTTGGCGCGCAATTCCTCGCGTTCGAGCGCCACGGACTTCATCCGGTTCTTGAGCGGATCGCCGCCGAGCGAGGGAAGCAGCGTGAAAACAGTCGCGAAGACGGCGATTGCGACCAGCAGCGCGATCAGGAGGGAAGGGTCGGTAAGCGCCTTTGAAACCTGCTCCATTATCTGTGCCCCTGATGATGGCGTCGCATATCTAGACCTCGAAACTCACCATCTTCTTCATGACGAAGATGCCCATAGACATCCACACCCCCGCCGCCGCCAGCAGCAGATGCCCGGTGCTCGTCGTGAAGAGGGGCATGATATAGGCGGGGCTCGATATGTAGACCAGGAGCGCGACGATGAAGGGCAAGGCTCCGATGATCCCGGCAGAGGCCTTTGCTTCCATCGACAATGCCTGGACCTTTGCCTTCATTTTCTTGCGGTCGCGCAGGACACGCGACAGATTTCCGAGCGCCTCGGAAAGATTGCCGCCCGCCTGCTGCTGAATCTGGATGACGATGCCGAAAAAGGCCGCCTCCTGACACGGCATGGTTTCCTGCATGCGCATGGTGGCCTCGGGAATGGAAAGGCCGACCTGCTGGGCCTCAACGATGCGGCGGAACTCGGTCCTGACAGGCTCGCGGGATTCATTGGCGATAAGGCGGATGCCGTCATTGAGCGGCAGGCCCGACTTGACGGCGCGAACGATGATGTCGAGCGCATTCGGAAATTCGTTCAGGAACGCCTTTACGCGCCGGCCCTTGCGAAAGGAAATGAACCAGCGCGGCAGTCCGAGAGTTCCCGCGAGCAGGGCGCCCGGCAGGACGATCAGCGGCGCACCCACAAAATAGACCAGCACGGTTATGACCAGCCCGCAAATCGCCGAATAGACATAGAACCGCTCGATCGTGACGTTCAGTCCCGCCTGCCTGATCTGGGCGCGAAGCGGCGGCTTCTTGACGTTGCGGTCGCGGACCTTCTGCTTTTCGTCCAGCTCCTTCAACGTGTCCTGGATCGTCTTGCGTCGGCGCGCGACCTCGTTCATGCGATCGCGGGCCGCCTTGACGACGCTGCGATCGGTATCCGCCCTCTTCACCGTCTCGAGCCGCTTGCCGACCTTCGTTTCGGTGGCGATGCGGTTGAACATGAAGGCGTAGGCGATCGCGCCGGCGCTGCAGCCGGCAAGGGCGATGAAGAGAAGAAGAGAGGTATCAATACCGAACATCGAACACGCCTAGTCAGCCCGCTTTTCCATTCCCTCCAGCGCACTCGCCAGATGCTGTTCCTCGCCATAATAGCGGGCGCGCTCCCAGAAATGGGGACGGCCGATGCCGGTCGATACATGCTCGCCCATCAGCCGCCCGTTCGCGTCCTCGCCGTTGATATTATAGAGGACCAGATCCTGCGTGATGATGACATCCCCTTCCATGCCGATCACCTCGGTTATGTGGGTGATGCGCCTGGAACCGTCGCGCAGGCGCGCCGCCTGGATGATGACGTCGATGGAGCCGACAAGGATTTCGCGCACCGTGCGCTGGGGCAATCCGAACCCGCCCATGGCGATCATGGATTCCATGCGGCTCAGGCATTCGCGCGGCGAGTTCGAGTGGATGGTGCCCATCGACCCGTCATGGCCCGTGTTCATCGCCTGGAGCAGGTCGAACACCTCCGGTCCGCGCACCTCGCCGACGATGATCCGCTCGGGCCGCATGCGCAGGCAGTTCTTGACCAGATCGCGCATGGTTATCTCGCCCTCGCCCTCGAGATTGGGCGGCCGCGTTTCGAGGCGTACGACATGCGGCTGCTGCAATTGCAGTTCCGCCGAGTCTTCGCAAGTGATGACGCGCTCGTCGCGTTCGATATAATTGGTCAGGCAGTTCAGAAGCGTCGTCTTGCCGGAGCCGGTGCCGCCGGAGATCACGACATTGCAGCGGACGCGACTGATGATCCTCAAGACCTCCGCGCCCTGCGGGGAAATCGAGCCGAACTTCACCAGCTGGTCGAGCGTCAGCTTGTCTTTCTTGAATTTGCGGATGGTTAGGGCCGTTCCGTCGATCGCCAGAGGCGGCGCGATAACGTTGACGCGGCTGCCGTCGGGAAGGCGCGCGTCGCATATGGGGCTCGATTCGTCGACGCGCCTGCCGACCTGGCTGACGATGCGCTGGCAGATGTTGAGAAGCTGCTGGTTGTCGCGGAAGCGAATGTTGGTCTGCTCGACCCGGCCGGCGACCTCGATATAGACCTGCTTCGAGCCGTTGACCATGATGTCGGCGATGTCGTCGCGCGCCAGAAGCGGCTCCAGCGGGCCGTAGCCGAGAACGTCGTTGCAGATATCCTCGAGCAGTTCCTCCTGCTCGGCGATCGACATCGCGAAATTCTTGATGGCGATGATGTCGTTGACGATGTCGCGGATTTCTTCGCGCGCCGTATCGGGATCGAGTTTCGCCAGTTGGGAAAGATCGATTGTATCGATCAGCGCTGAAAAGACCTGCGATTTGGTGTCGTAATAGCCTTCGCTGCGTTCACGCTGCGCCCTCTGCGGCGCGGGTGCGAGCGGCGGCGTTTCTATCGCGCGCCGGGGCGGCGGGACCGTCGCGACGCCGGCTTCCGTGCTCCTGGGCGCAGCAAAAGACGCTGCCTGTTCGACAGCCGAGGCTTCCGGCGGCCTGTACGCCGGTGCGCTGCGATTGTCGCTGTCGTTGCCGCGTCTGCCAAACATGATCGCTACCGTTCCCGCCCGTCCTGCCCCTGGGGGATCACTTCTTCTGTTTCTGCTTCAGCTTGTTCAGCTTTTCGATAAAACCGCCGAGACCGGGCTTCTTCTTGGTCTTCGCTTCGCGTCGCCCGGTGAGCACATAGGAAACCTCGTTGAGGGCCTGGACGATTGCATGCTGCCCATCCATCTCCCCAAGCATGCGGCCATTATTCGCCGCATTGCCGAAAAGCTGCGGCTCGAAGGGGATGATCGCCAGCGGTTCGATGCCGAGCGGCTCGACAAAATCGGTCGCCTTGATCTCCGGACGCTTGGGCACGCCGACCTGATTGACGATCAGCCGCGGCGCCTGGTCGTTGGGGCGGAGTTTCTTCAGCGTATCCACCAGATTCTTGGTGTTGCGGAGATTGGCGAGTTCAGGCGTCGCCGTTATCACCACCTCGTCGACCTGCATCAGGGTCGAGCGGGTCCAGCCGTTCCAGACATGCGGCACGTCGAGGATGAGAAGCGGCGCGGTGCGCTGCGCCACATCGATGATCTGGTTGAAGGCCTCGCTGTCGAAATCATAGACCCTGTCGAGCGCCGACGGCGCGGCAAGCAGCGACAGGCGATCGGCGCAGGTCGCCAAAAGCCGATCGAGATAGACCTCGTCGATTCTCTCCGGCGAAAAGACCGCCTCCGCGATGCCTTGCGCGGGGTCCTGGTCGAAATTGATGTTGGCGGTGCCGAAGGGAAGATCGAGGTCGGCTATGACGACCTCGGAATCGAACAGCGTCGACATCGTCCAGGAAACGTTGTGGGCGATGGTGGATGAGCCGACTCCGCCCTTGGCGCCAATGAAAGCAATCGACTTGCCGATAGGCGCCGCGTCGGGATCGACGAAGATCGCCGAAATGGCGGCGACGACGTCGGCCATGGAGACCGGCGCGACGATGTATTCCGAGACGCCGGCGCGGATCAGTTCCCGGTAAAGCCAGACGTCATTGTAGTGGCCGATGATGACGACCTTGGTGGTTGGATCGCAAACGTCCGCAAGATCGCGAAGGGATTCGAGGAGCTCATGCGGCTCACGCCGCGATTCCAGAATCAGCAGGTTCGGCGTCGGCGCCGAACCATAGAATTCGAGCGCCGTCTCGACGCCGCCCATATGCACCTTGAGGTGAGCCTTCGCCATGCGGCGGTCCTCGCCGGCGCGCTCGATCGGTCCCGCAACGCCTTCCGTCTCGCAGAATGCCTGGATCGAAATGCGCGGAATGGGTCTGATCGCATTGAGCGCCGCGACCTCCTCCTCCGTCGGGGAGGCCGGCAAAGGCTCGTGCTCATAAGCCAGATTGCTCATGCTCAGTTGCTCCAGCTGTAATCGATGCCGTCACCACTCAGATCGGGCGAGCCGTTCGCCCGCCAGCCGCCACTTCCGCCGGAGCCGTTGATCACGGCGCTGCGGCGCTCGGCATCGACATCGCCGAGCTTGCGCGGCCCGATCAGGTCGGAAGGATTCGCGACCTGGGCGGCGAGGTTGTTCTGCGAGGAACAGCCGAAATCCTCGTAATGCTTGTTTTCAGACGTGTCGGCGATATCGGCGGGCCAGCGGCCGCAGCGATTGGTCGAGGCCTTGACCTTGGCATAAGACACTCGGATGGGCGCCTGCGCGCCGGCATCGGGCACCTGGTAAGGCAGAACCGAGATGTTGGAGCCCGCGATGCCGTCACGGCGCGCTTCGCGCGACAGCCCGATCGCGGCGCGATGGGCCGCGGCTTCGTTCACCGATCCGACCGGGACGAGGATCTGAAGAGGCGCCGCGGCGCGCCGGTCGTAGTCCTGAAGGAACCCGTCAAGCGCTGTCTTCTGCAGCGCGGTCATGCCGCGGTCGCTGGCGCCGACGGGAATGTCGATCTTCACCTGCTGCTCGGAAATGATGATCGGATGCGCCGTCCTGTAATCGTCGGGCACGGAGCCGACGATCACGTGGTCGTAATTGGTGCATCCGGCCAGAAGGCTGAACGCCGCCACCAAAAGCGGCGCCGACAGAAGCGACTGCCGGAAGAGGCCGCCACGGGCCTTCAACAGAATTGCCGCCTGAGACATGTCCGCCCTTTCCCCACTCATTTGTAGATGTAGCCGACCACGCCGTGATACCGACCGGCGGGAAGCGATGTATGCATGGTGCCGTAGACGCGGTTCACGCGGCCCAGGAAATAGGCGGCGCCATCGCTTGCCGGCGTGAAATTATCGGTCGGCGCGGCGAGGTCGTTGCGGGCGACCGGACGCACGAGATAGGGCGTTATGATGACGACAAGCTCGGATTCGTTGTGGACGAAATCGCGGTCGCGGAAGAGCGCGCCAAGCACCGGAATCTTGGATAGGCCCGGCAAGCCGCTATAGACCTGCCGCACATCGTCCTGGACCAGCCCCGCGATCATCATCGAGCCGCCTGAAGGAAGCTCGACGGTGGTGTCGGCGAGACGCTTGCGGATGGAGATGATATTGCTGGCGGGAGCGGGTGCGCCAGAAGAATTGATGATGGTGGGGGACGCGCTCACCGGGGCCGCGGCGGTCGGCTCGGAGACCGATGTCCTGACCTTGAGGCTGATCCTGCCTGCCGACAAGACGACCGGCTGGAACTCAAGGCCGATGCCGTAGTCGATCTGGTGGACGGTGACGGTCGGATTACCAGTCTGGTTGTCGCGTGAAACATTCGACGTCACGCTGTTGACGATATTGTACTGACCGCCGACCTTGAATTGCGCCTTCTCCCCCGAGACTGCCGTCAAGGTCGGTTCGGCCAGCGTCTTCATGACGCCCGCCTCTTCCATGGCGTTGATGTAGGAACTGAGCGAAGAAGAACCCCAGTTCTTCGAAAGAGCCAATGCGGAGCCGGATAGCTGCGTGCCGAGCCCGGTAATATTCTGGCTGAGCGCGCCCCAGGTGAATCCGTCCGCGCTTCCGGAGCCCAGGAGATTCACGCCGAGCTGCTTCATCACGGCGCGGCTGACTTCCGCCACCGTCACTTTCAGCGTTACCTGGTCATCGCCGATAATCTTCAAAAGATTGATGATCGCGCTCTTCTGGCGAGACTGGTCGGGGTTGTTGATGGCCACGCCGCCGACCGCGGCGCCACCGGCGGCGGTCTGGGAATACTGGCCGGTCGTCGCCTCGCCGCCGGTGACGAAGGCGGTGGCAAGCTGCACCGCGCGCGCCGCGTCGAGCGGCGTCTGGACGGTGCCGGAGAGAACGACGTTATCGTTCAGCAGCTCGACCTTGATGTCGGAATCCGGGATATAGCGCTTGAGATAGCCGACCAATCCCGTCACGTCACGCTCGATATCGAGGTTGAGGCTGGCGATCTGCTGGCCGTTGGCGCCGAAGACGAAGACGTTGGTCTCGCCGACCTGTTTGCCGAAGAGATAGATGCGCCGGGCCGTGCGCGTGACCGCATCGGCAACCGCCGGGTTGGCGACCAGTATGTCATAGGCATCCTGCGGGAGGTCCACGACGACCGACTTGTTGAGCCCAAGCTTGATGGTGTCGGAACCGCCGCTCCTCGACAGCCGCACATGGCTGTCATAGGCATGGGCCTGCGGAACGCCGAGGGCCGCTCCAAACAGGAGCGCCGCCGATGCCGCAAGGACAAGCCCCTTGCGCATGCTGCAAAAATATCTTCCGGTCATGGCTGCCCGCCCTTCCCCGCCTGCCCTCATCACCTTGCCTGGACCTCTGTGACGTCGCCGGCCTTCACCATACGCACGGTGCCGCGCCTTCCTCTTCCGGAAACGAGATAATCCGCCTCGCTCGTCACCTTCTGCTGGTCGTCGGCGACCGAGCGGAGCGCCAGCGTGAGCTTGTCGGCCATCTGCTGGGCGACCGTTATGATCTCCGCTTGTTCGGGCGTCAGTTCGAGGGTCGCCGTCGTCCCGACCTTCGTCTTCTTGCCCTGCTCGTCCTCCTGAATGGTCTGGTCGATGGCAAGGACGCGTATGTTGTGAAGAATCGTTTCGGTGATGTATCCGGTCGCGCTGTTCTGGACGCCCGTCTTGCTGGCGCGGCGCGTCATGATGACGTCGACGCGGTCATTGGGAAGAATGAACCCGCCGGCGGATGTCTCCGCCGAAATCTGCGTCGCGACGGCGCGCATGCCCTTCGGCAGGATGGATGCCATCAGGTTCTTGCCCTGCCCGACCAGTTTCGAAACGCGAACAGGCTCGCCCTTGTACATCGGCGCGCGAAGCACGGAGCCTTTCAGCTTGGAAATCGCATCGGGTTCCCTGTCGCGCATGATGAAGCCGTCGTTCAACCCGTCGGCCGGCCAGGACTGCCAGCGCATCTGGCTGGACAGAACGCCGCCGATCGGCACGTCGTCGGTCATGACGAGAACCTGCTTGAGCTTGATCGCCGGCTGGTGCGGCGCACTGACAACGACGCGCTGCGGCGGCGTCACCGCGAGCTTCTTCGCGACAAGGCCGGCTCCCCCCGCAGCAGCGACCGCCACGCCAAGAACAATCAGTCGCGATACTGGCATTTGTCCGAACCTCGTTACCGGCAATTTCTCTTCGCCAGTCCGGACCTTGCCGCATCAATGGTCAAATTAAGGTTAATGGCGGACTTACAATCGTGATTAATTAAAAGTTTAAAGAACAAGGCGGCAGTCGGCAGTAGCGGCAGTCGGCATTCGGCAGTCGAAAGATTATTCATCCTCCTATTGCCTACTGCCGATTGCCGACTGCCGGTTCTATTGCCGAATGCCGGTTGCTATTGCCCTACCGCCCTCCCCAACGCCCACTGCACCAGCGGCGAGTCCGAGAACGCGATCATGCCGCCAATGCCGAGCGCAATGCCGTAAGGCACGCCGGAGCTGTTGCTGGCGAAGTGGCGCAGGAACATGTTGTGTCCCGTCAGGGCGGCAAAAGGGGAGCTGCGATATGCCAGGATGAAAAGCGTGAGAGCGCCGCCGGCAAGCGAGGTGTAGACGAGATATTCCAGGAGCGGCGGGCCCATTCCCATCCATAGCGCCGTCGCGGCGAGAAGCTTGGCGTCGCCCCCGCCCATTCCGCCGAGCGCGAAGAGAACGAAGGTGGCCGCGAGAACCAGCCCGGCCGCGGCGAAATGCAGGCCATAGGCCGTCCAATCCATGCCTGTGAGCGGAGCGACGGCGGCGAAGGTCAGGAGGAGAACAACGGAAATGCGGTTGGCGATCGTCATCGAAAGCGTATCCGAAATGGCCGCGAAGGCCATGCAGAACGGAAAAACGACGAAGATCACGGCTTCAAGCATGTCGACCTAACCTTGTTTCCAGGATTCGCACGTTAACTTCAGGCCATTAAGCTTTCCTGAAAGACGAAGGCCGCCCAGAAGAGCGGCCTTCCAAACCAAGCGGGAGACGCCGAAAAGCGGCGCCCCCTCAAGCACTATCAGTTGGCATTCGCCGTGCCGCTCAGGGTCGTCGCGATGCTGGTGAACTTCGTGCTCAAAGCGGAGCCGAGCGCGCGGGCGCCGGCGATGATCGCGATGGCGATGAGAGCGGCGATCAGACCGTATTCGATGGCGGTGGCGCCGGACTCGTCCTTCACAAAACGTGCAACAAGCTTAGACATGGGGGACTCCTTACTCCACGTGTTTCTACAGCAGTTCCGTCAACTGTTTTTCTACGTGCGTCGATCGGATGGCCGGACTTTACCGCGCGGCCCTTGCCGCCCCCTTAATGAATAGCCTTACCGAATCCTTTCATTCTCGAGTCCAGAGGCGTGGTTAATCATAGCCTAAGCGAAAAGATCAAAATATCAGTATTCCGGATCGCTCCAAGACAACTGGATTGCCTAACTATAAAGCCACCTGGAAGAAGATATTCGGGAATCCATTGCGCTTCCTTCTCTCCTGCTTAACTCTTGGTTCACCAAATTCGCGCATCTTGTGTGGCATCTTCAATTCGGAGGTCCCTATGGGACGCGCTTCACATCTCGCCGCGACATTGGCCGGAACGATCCTTATGGCGGCTTTCTCGGCTTTGCCGGCATCGGCCGGGACCGACATCAACGTCATCATGAACCAGGCGAAGATCCTGAAGCTCTCCCGGCCTGCCGATACGATCGTCGTCGGCAACCCGGCGATCGCGGACGCGTCGGTCCAGGACCCGAGCACGATCGTGCTGACGGGCAAGGGATTCGGCATCACCAATCTCGTCGTCCTCGACAAATCAGGCAGCCCGATCGTCGATGCGCAGGTCGTGGTCTCGCGGCATGACGCCGATTCCGTCCGGATCTACCGCCGTTCGCAGGTCCAGACACTGTCCTGCACGCCCTATTGCGAGGGCGCCTACAAGAACGCGGCCGAGAAGGCGTCCGAACAGGAAATGAACGCGACGCAATAAAGCGCGCCACGGATCTGGCAAAGGTGGACCACAGCCACGCGTTAACGAAGGATTACCCAGGACGTCCGCTTTTTAACGGCGATCAAAACCGGAGTTCAATCGCTTTCCGATAAAGGAACACCGTATCCATTCACAGCGCGGCGGGGGTAGGCATGCGCGCCTGGAAAGTCGATAAGAGGGCAGCCGCTTGCGGCCAAGCCGAAAAGGCGTCGTTGCCAGCGCGCTTCCTGCGGGATCGCCGCGGCACGACGGCGATCGAATTCGTCATCCTTGCGATCCCGTTCTCGCTTCTCGTCTTCGCCATTCTGGAAAGCTGCGTGGCCTTCGCGGCGCAGCAGGTGCTCGCAAACACGGCCGACAAGGTGGCCCGCGAATTGCGAACGGGCCAGTACACGCCGGCGACGCTCTCGCCGGGACAAATCCAGACGATGATCTGTACGCCTATCCAGATCATGGTTCCGACGGGCTGCCCGAACCTCGTCATCGATCTCGAACAATATCAAACCTTCGCCGACGCCGCGAAGGTGCGGATCAAATTCAAGGCCGATGGAAGCCTCGACACGTCCGGCTTCAAGATCGATCCGGGCGGCACCGGCACGAAGAACATGCTGCGGGTTTTCTACGAATGGCCAATCATCACCCCTTTCATGAAGGGGCTGCTGGCCAATCTCCCCGACGGGAAAACCCTGCTTTTCGCATCCGTCACGTGGCAAAACGAACCTTATTGAGAGCGCGACGTGAAGACTCCGGCAAGAATGACAAGGATTGGCTTCAAGCGCGCAGTCTCATGGGGAACGGCGGCTGTCATTTGCATCCGTGACGCACTCTCGGACCGGAGAGGCGTCGCGGCGGTCGAGTTCGCGCTGATCGCGCCGCTGCTTCTGGCGCTCTATTTCCTAACGATCGAGTTCACCCAGGGCATCGACACCAACAAGAGGGTCGGCCGCATCGCCAGCATGACGGCGGACCTCATCACCCAGCAGAACGGCTCGACGACGCAGGCGGATGTCGACGCCATTCTGCAGATCGGCGAGGCGATCCTGCAGCCCTATAATCGCAGCCTCCCCACGATCACCGCCACCGCCATCCAGATGACGAACGACGCCACCCCCCGCGCTCAGGTAGTCTGGCAAAGACAATTGACGGACGATAAACCCGGCGAGGGGCCGGACGCGCCGGGAAAATTCATCACCAACATTCCCGCCAATCTGATGGTCCAAGGCAGCTTCCTGATCCGCGTCGAAGCGCATTTGACCTATGAGCCGATCATCGCCTGGGCGGCGGCAAACAAGGCCTCGCTCGGCCTTGCCGCGGCTTTTTCGAGCCTCAACATGGACGAGACCTACTATCTCAGGCCGCGCATGAGCCAGACGATCGCCTGTCCGGACTGCGATCCGTGAGCTTGTTGAGAGTGATTGCCTTTCCCGGCATTCGCTCCTATCTCTCGACGATCGATATCCACGCTTGATGGCGGCATGGCACGCGCCTTTCTCTTCGTCCTCGATTCCTTCGGCATAGGCGGCGCGCCCGACGCCCGCCGCTTCGGCGACGAGGGTTCGGACACGCTTGGCCATATCGCGGCGGCCTGCGCGAGCGGCGAAGCCGATAGAAAAGGGTTGCGGAGCGGGCCGCTTCAACTTCCCAATATGGCGAGCCTTGGCCTTGCCACCGCTGCTCGGCTCGCGACCGGGCGCTCCGACATCTCGTTCCTGCCCGAAATCGAACGGCCCTCCGGCTTCCATGGCGCGGCGGAGGAGATCTCCAGCGGCAAGGACACGCCGTCGGGCCATTGGGAAATCGCCGGCGTGCCGGTGCCGTTCGAATGGGGTTATTTCCCGGACACGATCCCTGCATTTCCCAACGATCTGGTGGCCGCCCTTATCCATGAAGGCGGAATCCCCGGCATATTGGGCAATTGCCACGCCTCCGGCACAGAGATCATCGAGCGCTTCGGCGAAGAGCACATCCGCACGGGGAAGCCGATCTGCTACACCTCAGCGGATTCCGTTCTCCAGATCGCCGCGCATGAGACGCATTTCGGGCTGGAGCGGCTCTATCAACTTTGCGCCACCGTCAGGGAGCTGGTCGATCCGCTTAACATTGGCCGCGTCATCGCCCGGCCCTTTATCGGAGAACAAGCGGGCGGTTTCGAACGCACGCACAATCGCCGCGATTTCGCCGTGCCGCCGCCGGAGCCGACCCTTCTCGACCGCGTGACCGAGCATCGCCACAAGACGATCGGCATCGGCAAGATCGGCGACATCTTCGCGCATCGCGGGGTGAGCGAGGTTCGGAAGGCCGCCGGCAATATGGCTCTGTTCGACAAGGCGCTCGGCGCGATCGACGACGCCGGGGATGGCGATCTCGTCTTCGCCAATTTCGTCGATTTCGATACGGTCTATGGCCATCGGCGCGACATCGCCGGCTATGCCGCCGCGCTCGAAGCGTTCGACCGGCGCATTCCCGAAGCAGTCTCCAGGCTGAGGCGCGGCGACATGCTCATCCTCACCGCCGATCATGGCTGTGACCCCTCATGGCGGGGCACCGACCATACGCGCGAGCGCGTGCCGGTCATCGGAACCAGTCCCGGCCTCGCCAGCGCCTCGATCGGGATCAGGCAGAGCTTCGCCGATATAGGTGAGACAGTCGCGGCGCATCTCGGCCTGCCGCGCGGCCGACACGGGAAATCCTTCCTTGGCCTTTTGACGACGCATGCCTGAACTGCCCGAAGTCGAGACGGTCCGGCGCGGCCTGCAACCGGTGCTCGAAGGCGCGCGCATCCGGTCCGTTACGCTGAATCGCCCCGATCTGCGCTTTCCGCTGCCGGAGAATTTCGGCGAGCGGCTCGCCGGCCGCAGGATCGTCAGCCTCTCGCGCCGCGCGAAATTCCTCATTGCCCAGTTGGACAATGGCCTGTCGCTGATCTGCCATCTCGGCATGTCCGGTTCGTTCCGGATCGAGGACGGAAATTGTTCCCAGACGCCCGGCGATTTCCATCATGAGCGGTCGAAAGACGCCGCCCACGATCATGTGATCCTGCACGTCCTCTCGGCCGACGGGCGTGAAGCGAAAGTCATCTTCAACGATCCGCGCCGGTTCGGCTTCATGCTCTTCGCGGAGAAGGACACGCTGGGTGAGCATCCGATGATGGCCGGACTTGGCGTGGAGCCGACCGGCAACGCGCTGGACGGCAAGCTCCTGTCGCAATTGTTCAGGGGAAAGAAAGCGCCGCTCAAGGCAGCACTCATGGACCAGAGGCTGATTGCCGGCCTCGGCAACATCTATGCCTGCGAGGCGCTCTGGCGGGGGCGCCTGTCGCCGCGGCGCGCTGCCGGCACGCTCTCGGCCGCAGAAGGAAAGAACTCCGAACGGGCGGAGCGGCTGGCCGAGGCGATAAGGAGCGTCATCGCGGACGCGATCGGCGCGGGCGGATCGTCGCTCAGGGACTATGTGCGCGCCGACGGCTCGCTCGGCTATTTCCAGCATTCCTTCGACGTCTATGACCGCGAAGGCAAGGCTTGCCATCATGCCGGCTGCGGCGGCACGGTGAAACGCATCGTGCAATCGGGACGTTCGACTTTCTATTGCCCGCATTGCCAGCGATAGGATACGCAATTCCCAAAAGATCTGGAGGTGTCTTCGATGAGCTATGAAACCGTCCTGGCGGAGACCCGAGGCAAGGTCGGGCTCATCACGCTCAACCGGCCGAAGGCGCTCAACGCCCTCAACTCGCAAGTTCTCGCGGACATCGTCAGCGCCGCGCAGGCATATGACACCGATCCCGCTGTCGGCGCGATCGTCATTACCGGATCGGAAAAAGCCTTCGCCGCGGGCGCCGACATCAAGGAAATGCAGCCGAAGAGCTATATCGACGCCTATATGGAGGACTTTTTCGCCGGCTGGGAGGCTCTGACCCGCGTCCGCAAGCCGGTGATCGCCGCCGTGGCGGGGTACGCGCTTGGCGGCGGCTGCGAACTCGCGATGATGTGCGATTTCATCATCGCCGCCGAAAACGCCAAATTCGGCCAGCCAGAGATCACCCTCGGCGTCATGCCCGGAATGGGTGGCTCGCAGCGGCTTACCCGCTTCGTCGGCAAGTCGAAGGCGATGGACATGTGTCTGACGGGGCGGATGATGGACGCCGCCGAAGCGGAGCGGTCGGGCCTCGTCTCTCGGGTCGTGCCGCTGGAGAACCTCCTCGGCGAAGCCCTCAAAGCCGCGGAAAAGATCGCCGGCTTCTCCCTTCCCGCCGTGATGATGGCGAAAGAGGCGGTCAACCGGTCCTATGAGACGACGCTTTCCGAAGGCTTGCGTTTCGAGCGTCGGGTGTTCCACTCGATGTTTGCGCTGGAGGACCAGAAGGAAGGCATGGCCGCCTTTTCCGAAAAGCGTCTGGCGGCCTTCCGGAACCGCTGAACGGGCAGACAACGCCGTTGACGCGCGCGGCAAGCTGCTCTATAAGCCGCGCAACCTGAGGCGGCCACTGGCCGCCCGTCTGTTTTTGTGCCCGCCCCAAGCGGGCTCCATTCTAATCGAAGAGAGGCACCATGGCCAATACGTCCTCGGCCAAGAAAGCGACGCGCAAGATCGAGCGCCGCACGGCAGTCAACCGCATTCGCCGCTCGCGCGTTCGTTCCTTTGTGCGCAAGGTTGAAGAAGCGCTCGCCGCCGGCGACAAGACAGCGGCCGAAGCCGCGCTGAAGTCCGCCCAGCCCGAACTGATGCGCGCCGCCAACAAGGGAGTGGTTCACAGGAACACCGCGTCACGGAAAGTTTCGCGGCTCACCAAAAGGGTGAAAGCGCTGTCGGCCTGACCAGCGCGCACCTCCTCCTTGTCCGATTGCTTGAAACCCGGCGCCTCTGCCGGGTTTTTTATTTGCCCTGCAATGGTTTGCAAGAGGTTGGATGCCCGTCCCTCTTCGCTAATGATTTGTTTTGCCGGATGTTAATTCGAGGGACAAAAGAATCATCCTCCAAGCGCCATTATTGTTTCGGTCCGACACATAAAAAACGCTTTTCTTCCATGCTCTTATGCAGGCTCCCGAATGCGGCGGCGCGGATGCGGCGACAGGCTCGCACGGCCGATTTTGTCAAGCGCTTTTTTGTGATTCTTTTTCGGTATGCGGAACATTTTTGCATCAGTCCTGAAAGGTTTTGAATCGAAAGGCTTTATCCGATTCCGGTCTTTTGACAGGGTCGGGACGGGGACGTTGCGAGGCCCCGTTTCTTAAAAATCTCTTAGCCGCGCCCTTGCCCTTCCCGTCTCGTTTTTTGTAGTGTCGGCGCGTGGAGAGGGCATGGGTTTTCGGCCCGGCTATCGTCGAAAACAGTCAGCCAACATGGCGGGTTTTGGGTCGTGGACAAGTTCCACGACGGTAGCCTCGTGCGCGTTCGACATGGAAGGGGGCACCACCGCTAGTAGCGGATTGTGAACTTGGCCATCGGCCGAGAGTGGGTTTTTTTGCCCGGTTATGACCGGGATAGCGCGGCAATATATTCGAATAAACCGAACGGAGAGGTGAGCGAAAGGCGTCGGATCAATTTTTGCGAAAATCGTTACGGGGTGCTTCCGGCATAAAAGAAATCAAGGCGGAAGCGGGCGGTCGCAACTTAACAGGGAAGCAATAGATGCAAAGCGGCATTCAGAGGCAGTCCGTCGAGGGCATGCCCTTTTCGAGGGATTTGGCTGAGGGGAGGACGATGGCCGAGGACGGTTCAGTCGAAGCCGAAAAAATTTTTGAGCGCGTCAAGGCGCAATTGAAAGCCCGGCTCGGGAGCGAGGTCTATTCGAGCTGGTTTGGAAGAATGAAACTTGCGGAATATTCCAAAGGGCAGGTTCGTATTTCCGTTCCGACCGCATTTTTGAGGCAATGGATCAACGGCCATTATCTCGACATCATCCAGGAGCTCTGGAAGAAGGAAGACGGCAGCATCCTCAAGATCGAATTCATCGTCCGCTCCGCCACCCGCGCCTGCCGCGCGGCGCCGGAAGCCGAGCCCCCGACGACACGGAAAAGCGAGGCGCGGCGTCCGGCGATGTCCCTTTTCTCGGCCGGCAGCGCTCCGCAGCGCACCGAGCGCGCGGTGTTGTCCCGCTCGCCCCGACCGTCCGATCCCGAAGCCCGTCGCAATGTGATCGGCTCACCCCTCGACAACCGCTATACGTTTCAATCCTTCGTCGAAGGACCGTCGAACCGGGTGGCCTTCGCCGCGGCCCGCGCTGTCGCCGAGCAGGGCTCGACCGCCGTGCGGTTCAATCCTCTCTTCATCCATGCCTCGGTCGGGCTCGGAAAGACGCATCTCCTGCAGGCAATCGCGGCGGAGTCCCTGATGCGCAACGCGCAGGCGCGCGTCGTCTACCTGACCGCGGAATATTTCATGTGGCGCTTCGCAACCGCCATCCGCGACAACAATGCGCTGACCCTGAAGGAGCAACTGCGGGATATCGACCTTCTGATTATCGACGACATGCAGTTCCTGCAGGGGAAGTCGATCCAGCATGAATTCTGCCATCTGATCAACATGCTGCTCGATAGCGCCAAACAGGTGGTGGTTGCCGCGGACCGTCCGCCGTCGGAGCTGGAATCGCTGGAACCGCGCGTCAGATCGAGGCTCAATGGCGGCGTCGCACTCGAAATGTCCGCCCCGGATTACGCGATGCGGCTTTCCATGCTGAAACAGAGGCTGGAAGCCGCAAGACTGGACGATGCCGGCCTCGACATTTCCGAGGACATCCTCGAACACGTCGCACAGATCGTCGCCGGCAGCGGGCGGGAACTCGAAGGCGCGTTCAACCAGCTTCTGTTCCGCCGCTCCTTCGAGCCGATCACGATCGAGCGCATCGACGAGGTCCTCGGCCATATCTATCGCTCGGGCGAGCCGAAGCGCGTCAGGATCGAGGACATCCAGCGGATCGTGGCGCGGCATTATAATGTGTCGAAGACCGAACTCCTGTCGAACCGCCGCACCCGGACCATCGTCAAGCCACGGCAGGTGGCTATGTATCTGTCAAAGGTGATGACGCCGCGTTCGCTGCCCGAGATCGGGCGTCGTTTCGGCGGCCGCGACCACACGACCGTCCTGCATGCGGTGCGCAAGATCGAGGACCAGGCCGGAGCCGACACCAGTCTCGCGCAGGAGATCGAACTCTTGAAACGGCTGATCAGCGATCAAGCCTGAGGCGGCGAAGGCAGAAGAGGGGTGGCGGAAACGGCTTCCCGCCGCGTTATCCCCAGAAACAGGGAAAGCGCGATCCTGCGCGCCATGGGAGGCTTGCGTTTGCCGCGATTTTCCTGTCATTTGGGCTGAATCTCGGCTGTTTTTTCGGCTTTTCGGGCGATTTCGCCTGCCCTGAAACGGCCATTCCTTTAGAATGAGATCGGTTCGTCATGCGTGTAGTTCTGGAACGCTCCAACCTGCTGAAGTCGCTCAACCACGTTCACAGGGTGGTGGAGCGGCGCAATACGATCCCCATTCTCTCCAACGTGCTGCTCGCTGCCGATGGCGCAAGCCTCGAACTCAAGGCGACCGACCTCGATCTCGAGATCACCGAGGCGACACCTGCATCCGTCGAGCAGGGCGGCGCAACGACCGTTCCGGCACATCTTCTCTATGAAATCGTGCGCAAGCTGCCGGACGGGGCGGAAGTGATGTTGAAAACCGACGAGGACGGCAACGCCATGTCGGTTATTTCCGGGCGGTCGAGCTTCCGTCTGCAATGCCTGCCGCAATCCGATTTCCCGGTGCTCTCGGCCGGTTCGTTCCCCAACATCTTCCGTCTCGATTCGACCGCGCTGAAGAGCCTTATCGAGAAGACCCAGTTCGCCATCTCGACGGAAGAGACCCGCTACTATCTGAACGGCATCTATCTTCATGCGCTCGACGCCGAAGGCAAGCTCATGCTGAGATCGGTCGCGACCGACGGCCATCGCCTCGCGCGCGCCGAGATCGAGGCGCCGGCAGGCTCGGAAGGGA
>JBQCEL010000001.1:0-12507 GCA_051960255.1 Rhizobiaceae bacterium | reverse complement strand
GTTCTTTGCAAGCCCCGGCATTCCTGCCTGTTCTTTCGCAATGCGACCCGGGTGGCTGAGAAGGCTTCCACGTCACATGAAGAGGTCGCAATTGCAACGGCCATTGCGCATAAGCGCGACAACGGCTGGATCACTTTCCTGTATAAGCAGGTCGTTGACGCGTTGCTCGAAATGGTCTTTGACGCGTCTTGTCCGGCGACACAGGTGCCGGAGACGAGATTTGCCAGGGATGGGATGGCGGCGGAGAAATCGATGAGTGAGATCGAGCGGGAAAGCATGGAATTCGACGTGGTCATCGTCGGCGCTGGGCCGGCGGGATTGGCTGCGGCGATCCGCCTGAAGCAGCTCGATCCGAACCTGTCCGTCGTCGTTCTGGAAAAGGGCGCGGAAGTCGGGGCGCATATCCTTTCCGGCGCGGTGGTCGATCCGGTCGGCATCGACCGGCTCCTGCCGGGCTGGCGCGGGGAGAGCGACCATCCGTTCAAGACGCCCGTCACCGACGATCGGTTTCTTCTGCTGGGGCCGGCCGGTTCGATGCGGCTTCCGAACCTGATGATGCCGCCGCTGATGAACAATCACGGCAATTACATTGTGTCGCTCGGCAATGTCTGCCGCTGGCTCGCCACTCACGCAGAGGCGCTTGGCGTCGAGATTTATCCTGGGTTCGCCGGCGTCGACCTGACCTATGATGAGAAGGGCGCCGTCACGGGCGTCATCACCGGCGACATGGGAGTCGAGCGGGACGGAACGCACGGGCCGAACTACCAGCCTGGCATGGCTCTGATGGGCAAATATATCATCATCGGCGAAGGCGCGCGCGGTTCGCTCGCGAAGCAGATCATCGCGCGCTATCATCTGGCCGAGGGCCGGGAACCGGCCAAGTTCGGCATCGGCTTGAAGGAACTCTGGCAGGTCAAGCCGGAGAACCACAAGCCCGGGCTGGTGCAGCATTCCTTCGGCTGGCCGCTCGACGGCAGAACCGGCGGCGGCTCCTTCCTCTATCATATGGAAGACAATCAGGTGGCCGTCGGCTTCGTCGTCCATTTGAACTACAAGAACCCCTACCTGTCGCCCTTCGAGGAATTCCAGCGTTTCAAGACGCACCCGGCGATCCGCGGCACGTTCGAGGGCGCCAAGCGCATCTCCTATGGCGCCCGCGCCATCACCGAAGGCGGCTGGCAATCGGTGCCCAAACTCTCCTTTCCGGGCGGCGTGCTCGCTGGCTGTTCCGCTGGTTTCGTCAATGTTCCGCGCATCAAGGGGTCCCATAATGCAGTCCTGTCGGGCATGATGGCGGCCGAGCACATTGCCAAGGCGATCGCCGAGGGCAGGGCGCATGACGAGCTCTCGTCTTACGAGGAGGCTTGGCGCGGCTCCGATATCGGTCGCGACCTGAAGAAAGTCCGCAACGTGAAGCCGCTCTGGTCGCGCTACGGCACGGCTCTCGGCGTGGCGCTCGGCGGCTTGGACATGTGGATGAACACGCTTTTCGGCTTCTCGCTTTTCGGCACGCTGAAGCACGGCAAGCCCGACTACGCCACGCTCGAACCGGCGGAGAACCATCGGCCCATCGATTATCCCAAGCCCGACGGCATCCTGACCTTCGACCGCCTGTCCTCGGTTTTCCTCTCTAATACCAATCATGAGGAAAACGAACCGGTGCACTTGCAGGTGAAAGACCCTGCGCTGCAGAAGCGCTCGGAATATGGCGTCTTTTCCGGCCCCTCGACGCGCTATTGCCCGGCGGGCGTTTATGAATGGGTCGATGCCGACGGCAATTCGCTTGCCGGTGGCCCAGGCTCTTCGACCAAGGGCGGCGAGATATCGCACACCGATCCTGACGCGCGTTACGTGATCAACGCGCAGAACTGCGTCCACTGCAAGACCTGCGACATCAAGGACCCGAACCAGAATATCAACTGGGTGCCGCCACAAGGCGGCGAGGGGCCGGTCTATCCGAACATGTGAGGATAGGCACTCCGTCGGTAGTTTCGCTTCGGCCAGCCACGCTGCTGGGTGGGCATTTTGTGGTGAGCGCGATATTTTTAACAGCTGTTGCGCCCCAGTGCTTTCCGTCCGCGCGATGATATGCAAGTTGGAACGCGGTCAGTCTTCATACGCGTCCGGCATATGCAATATCGGTGGTGTCGTTTCTTCCTGGCGTTTGCGTCTTTGGCAGCCCTGCTTTTCTGGCATCCCCATGATGCCGCCGCCAAGCCGCAGATCACGCTTTCCGTTCGCTACTATCCGGTCAGAGGCACGACAGGCCTGCAACTCATCGAGGAAATGGACCGGATCGGACCGAAACAAGGCTTTATGAGTCGCGCTATCGCGCAGACGGTCTATTCGTTGCAGTACGGGGCCGATTACAGCGCTAGCGGCGACGTCTGCCGCGTCAGGAAGACCCGCGTCAAGCTCGACATTACACAGATCTTCCCGAGTCCCGTCGACACGCTGTCGCCTCCGCTTGCCCATCGGTGGAAGCGCTTCATGGCAGGTGTGCGGCGGCATGAAAACACCCACGTCCGTATTGCGCGCGACCTCGCCAATGTTTCCGAGAGAACGATCCTTCGGACCGTGACGCGTGACGATGCGGACTGCCGCAGGATGCGCGCGCTTCTCAAGCGCACCATCCGCGGCATCTACGCCGCCTATGACGCCAAGCAGAATGCTTTCGATCAAAAGGAGCACCGCCCGGGCGGCCACATCGAAAAGCTAGTGATGGCTCTTGTCAGGCGATAGGGTGCGTGTAGCGTCGAGCCTGTCGGTTATCCCATACTCACAGTGAGCGGCGACACAGTCTGGACAGGTTCTCTTGATGGTCTTGGCTTCGGCGTGAAAGAGAATTCTACCAGCACCGGCGCGTGATCGGAGCCGACGTCCGGCAGGATACGGCTCGAATGAATGACGAGATTGCCCTTCGCCATGATGTGATCGATCTCGATACCGAGATAGGGCCTGAGCCAGACCGGCAGCCGGCGATAGAGCCACGTCGCGCCCGCCGGCGGCACTAGCTTGAAATTCCCCTCGCTCGCCACCTTGTAAACAGTAGCGCTCCAGCGCACCGCGTTGTAATCGCCGGAAAGAAGCGTCGTATCGTCCAACCCCTTGAGTACGCTGGCGAGGCGGCCGAGTTCCCAATGCTGGTCGCCGGGCCAGGGCCAACTCAGATGGATGTCGGCGATTTCGGCGACTCTGCCGCCGAAATCGACGCGCGCCGTGGCGAAAGCGCCCCAGTCGTCACATGTCCACGGATGCTCTCCGGCGAAGGGCCGGCGCGAGATGATCGCAGCCCCGCCGATCGAAATCTTCGTCGGGCAGATCACCTGTTGCGGATAGGCGGTCTTGATGAGCTTCAGCTTTTCCGCCCACATCGGCGAGACCTCATCCATCGTCACCACGTCGGGCTCAACGCGGCCGATAAGCGAGAGAACTTTCTCCGGCGTGGGATTATCGAAGCGGAGATTGATCTGAAGCAGGCGGTAAACCGGTTCCGTGTCGTCCGCAGAAATCAGCTTCAGCCGCGGCGGCCCGGAAAAGGGCAGATTGAGCGAGGCGATTGTCGTGGCGAAAGCCGCCACGGCAAGGCAAAGCGCGACGATGCCGGCGAGCCATGCGCGCAGGAGGAGCGCGGCAATAGCAAGCGCGGCAAGCAGCAGGGAAAGATAGGTTCGGAAATGGCTGAAGGCGTCGAATTTCGATCCGTGCGCGCCGAGAAAACCGAAGAGAAGCGGCAGGGCGACGAGAACGCATGCCGCGATTGAAAGCTTCCGCAACACTGCCTGGTTCTGGTCTGCTTTCATCAGGATGCCATCGCCGTTGGGACGAAACCGCCTGCTATGGGCGGCCCGCGAGAGCGGAAGCGCTTGTTCCGCCAAGTCAGGTCTCTACTGGAAAGCGGTTTCCGAAAAGCTTCTGAGCTTGCGCGAATGCAACCTTTCAAGCGGCATGGACGACAGTTTCTCGACCGCGCGGATACCGATCGACAAATGTTGCGCCACCTGTCGTTTGTAGAAATCCGTCGCCATGCCCGGCAACTTCAATTCGCCGTGAAGCGGCTTGTCGGAAACGCACAACAGCGTGCCGTAGGGAACGCGGAAGCGGAAACCATTGGCCGCGATCGTTGCCGATTCCATGTCGAGCGCGATGGCGCGCGATTGCGAAAGACGCTGGACCGGCCCGCGCTGGTCGCGCAGTTCCCAGTTGCGGTTGTCGATCGTCGCCACCGTTCCCGTCCGCATCACCCGCTTCAGATCGTAGCCGGAAAAGCCGGTGATCTCCGCCACCGCCTCCTCGAGCGCGACCTGGACTTCCGCCAGCGCCGGGATCGGCACCCATATCGGCAAATCCTCGTCCAGCACATGGTCCTCGCGCACATAGGCATGGGCAAGGACGTAATCGCCGAGCGCCTGCGTGTTCCTGAGGCCGGCGCAATGGCCGAGCATCAACCATGCATGCGGGCGCAGAACGGCGATATGGTCGGTGATGGTCTTCGCATTCGACGGCCCGACGCCGATATTGACCATGGTGATGCCGCCATGGCCGGGCTTGGTGAGGTGATAGGCCGGCATTTGCGGCATGCGGCCGGGGACGACGTCCGCGCGCGGTTTGCTCTCGCCGGCGTGCGTCACGATATTGCCGGGCTCGACGAAGCTCGCATAGCCGCCTTCGGCCCGCGCCATCATGTTGCGCGCGAATACGCAGAACTCATCGACATAGAACTGGTAATTGGTGAAAAGAACGAAGTTCTGGAAATGCTGCGGCGCGGTCGCGGTATAGTGCGAGAGCCGGTGCAGGGAATAATCGATACGCTGCGCAGTGAAGGGCGCGAGCGGCATTGGTTCTCCGGCGGCGGTTTCGAACGTGCCATTGGCGATGTGATCGTCAGTCCCGTTGAGGTCCGGAACGTCGAACATGTCGCGCAGCGGGCGCCTTATCCGTTCAGCGACGGCCGCCTCCACATAGCTGCCCTCCTTGAAGGCGAAGTGAAGCGGGATCGGCGTTTCCGATTCGCCGACCGTCACCTCGATGCCATGATTGCGCATGAGGAGCCGCAACTGTTCCACGAGATAACATTCGAACAGATCGGGGCGTGTCACTGTAGTGGCGTAGCGGCCGGGCGACGGCATATGGCCATAGGCGAGGCGGGAATCGATCTGGACGTAGGATGTCGTCTCGACACTCACTTCCGGATAGAAGGCCCTGTAGCGACGGTTCCGTTCGGGATCATCCGCCAGGCCTGTAAAGGAATCGCGCAGAAAGGCGGTGTTGCGCTCGTAGAGGTCCTTCAGCGCCGTCACGGCCTTTTCCGGGTCCGAGAACGCCTTGCGTCCAAACGGCTTCGGCGAAACGACGGTTTCGATCGGCTTGGGATAGATTCGCTTCTCCATAACTCATTATAGGGGGTCTCGATGACGCTTTCGAGTCACCCGTCACAGATCGGCAAAAGGCTCAGAAATTGACGCATCCGCGAGACTGAATGAGGCTGCATCGATGAACGGCGCCGTTCTCCCAACGGTGTCCCGCCTTTGTCGCCGTGACGAGATGCGCGAAGGCCAGAGCAAAAAGCAGCGTCAGCAGGCAGACGATCGCGAAGCGACGCGCCAGCATTTTTTCCTCCCGATGGCTGATCACCATCCTTGACTGTAGGAAAAGCTGCTGAACTCCCACTGATGCAATTGTTCAGGTTCTATTCACATCAGTGAATTTCCGCCTTGGCGGGCGATGCCCGCAGGCTATTGCGCGTTTGCCGTTGCCGGATGGATCGGGCCGCTGTATTGATGCGCGCGCGCCACCCATAAGACCACTCCGGCGAGGATGATGAGCGCGACGATCTTCCACCCGAGACCGCTCCACATAGACCGCTTGCTCACGACGTTCTGGCTGCTGATTTCGGCTTCGATCTCGTCGTGGATCGTTTCCGGTTTTTCGTGATCCTGGCTCATGCGAACCTCTTTGGCTGGCGGACTCCTAGCAGGGAAAAATTGCGGCTGCTAGCATGGGAGGGGAACGAACGCGGGCTCTCGAAGTTGAGCAGGAAAGTCGAGAGAGGAATGGAATGGTTGCGCCGCGTGCCATATGGAAAGGCTATCTTACACTTGGAGCCGTTAGCTGCGGCGTCAAGCTGGTAGGAGCGACGAGCGAAGCCGGCAAGATTCATTTCCGTATCCTCAACCGCAACGACCGCCAGCCTGTGAAGAGCGCCTATGTCGACGAGGCTACCGGCGAAATTGTCGGTCCCGAAGACCAGGTAAAGGGCTACGAGACCAAGGCGAACGAATATCTGGTGATCGAGCCCGAGGATGTAAAGGCGCTAAAGGCGCATACCGAGCATACGCTCGACATAGACGGTTTCGTCGAAGCCGGCGCGATCGACCAGGTCTACCGTGAAAAGCCCTATTACCTGCTGCCGTCTGATGCGGCGGCGGAGGAAGCCTTCGCCGTTATCCGGGAGGCGTTGCGCGGCCGAAAGAAGGCGGCGATCGGCTGCATCGTTCTCTACCAAAAGACGCACTATGTCGTGATCGAGCCCGAGGGCAATGGAATGGTGATGACGACCTTGCGCTATGAGCGCCAGATCGTCGAGGCGAAGGGCGTATTCGCCGGCTTGGCGAAGATCAAGGTCGATCCGGAAATGGCGGATATCGCCGGCCTCATCATCGACAGGAAGAAGGGCAGCTTCGATCCTTCTCGTTTCGAGGATCGTTACGAGAACGCGCTCGCCGCTCTGATAGAAGCGAAACGGACGGGCAAGAAACCGCCTAAGGCCGCGCCGAAGCCGAAGGAGAACGTCGTCAATCTCATGGACGTCCTGAAAAAAAGCCTTGCCAAAGAGGACAAGGCGGCCCCCTCAGGAAAATCGCGGAAGAAATCCGCGGCTTGATCGCATCATCCTCCAGGAGGAACCTTGCCATGGCACGGAAGGAAAAGGACTTCGGCGGCAGCCCCGACAACGAGAATGTTCCGCCGGAAAGCCGCAATCTGCGCCAGAGCGGCGCGCGAAAACTGAAATCCCGCCCGGACCTGCATCAGGATGATCCCCTCGATACGGGCGACCGGGGAGACCAGCCGAGACTGCCCTTCGGACTAAAGCGGCCGAAGGATTAGGCCTGCACCCTGCATCGGCGCGATCAACGCCAGCATTTTTCATGTTCGGCGGCAAAACTCCCGCTTTCGTGGTGAACAAAGCCTTGAATTTCGGCGAGCGCATTTTCCTCGAATTTTATCGGCAAACCCGCGATTCCGCGACTTCTATACTTAACGATTTTTCTTGTTTACGAAAAATTTGAACCTTGTTTTCAACGCATTAAGCAAGCCATTTAACGGCGAGTTCAAGCGTCTCTGGCATTCTCGAAGGCATCGGACGGGCAGCGTGGGAACACGGGAATAGGCTGCTCTCGGGAACTGACAGGGACAACGAAAATGGCGCGTTTTGAGATACTCGAGGCTGATTTTGGTACAATGGGCGCCAATGCCCAAACGGACATCCTTTTTGAACTGGGCATGATGTACGCATCGGGCCGCGATTGCCCGATCGACCTCGTCGCCGCTCACAAATGGTTCAACATCGCCGCGATCAAGGGCTCGGAACGAGCCGCTGAACTGCGGGCGGAGCTTTCCGCCACCATGAGTAAGGCGGACATCGCGAAAGCGCTGCGCGAAGCGCGCGAGTGGATGACGATGCACTGACGCGGAAGACATTCAAACAGGGAAGGCAGGGCCGCCGAAAACGCCGCATCAAAAGCGTATCGGCGCCTCGCACGGGCAAAGACCGCGACCGGCAGCGATAATGTCGGCGCGGTCTTTCCGTTATGGACGCACGGCACGGGTAAGGCCCCACCGCAACGCATGCCGCCTAAGCCTTCTCCTCCAGAAAGTTCACCAGGAGCGCGCCCTCCGTCACCTGCGTGCCTTCGGCCGCGATGTCGGCGATCACGCCATCATAGGGCGCTGCGATGGTGTGCTCCATCTTCATGGCTTCGAGGATGAGAAGCGGCTGCCCTCTTTTCACGGCCTCTCCCGCTGCGGCGCGCACCACCTTGACCAGGCCGGGCATGGGCGCCCTGAGGCTGCTTCCCCCAGCTGCGTCCTCACCCGCGCGCGAGAGAGGATCGGGGACCGCGAAACTATGCCCCACCGGGCCTTCAAAGATGGTGACATGGCCAGGCCAGAGCGCGACGCGGCCTGCGATGCTCTTGGTCGAGAGCGGAAAAACTGCATCCCCGACCTCGACATCATAGCGCCCGGTCCCCCGTGCCGTGATCGTGGCGACCATTTCCTGGTCCCCTTCGCTCAATCGGGTTTCGCGGGAGAGCGAGTGGAAATGCGCATAGCCGTCAAATGCTTCCCAAGGATCGAGCGCAGCCGGGTTGGCCGGCTTTGCTCCGGAAGCGGCAAAAGCCGCAAGCGCCTTCACCTTGAGATCGGCAGGTTGCGTCGCGGTCAGCGATGCCTGCTTGCGTTCGATCAGCCCGGTATCGACATCGCCGCTGGCGAAATCGCGGTCGCGCGCCAATCTGGCGAGGAAGACGGTGTTGGTCACGGACCCCGCTATCTCGGTATGATCGAGCGCGTCGCCGAGCGCATCGAGCGCGGAGGCCCGGTCGGGGCCGTGGACGACAAGCTTGGCGATCATCGGATCGTAATAGGGCGAGATGGCGTCACCGGCCCGGACGCCCGTCTCGATGCGCGCCACGCCGCCTTTCGCGGTTTGCGGGAAACGAAGGTGATGCAGCGTACCGATCGCCGGCAGAAATCCTTTCGAAGCGTCCTCGGCGTAGATGCGCGCCTCGAAGGCATGACCGTTAAGCCGGATTTCCTTTTGCGGTAGCGGCAATTTCTCGCCGGAAGCGACGCGCAATTGCCATTCGACGAGGTCCAGGCCCGTTACCATTTCCGTCACCGGATGCTCGACCTGCAGTCTGGTGTTCATTTCCATGAACCAGAAGCGATCGGCCTTGAGGCCTTCCGAGGCGTCGACGATGAACTCGATCGTGCCGGCGCCGGAATAGGAAATCGCCTTCGCCGCCTTCACCGCCGCCTCGGTCATTGCCTTGCGCATTTCCGGCGTCATGCCGGGGGCAGGGGCCTCTTCGATCACTTTCTGGTGGCGGCGCTGGGCGGAACAGTCGCGCTCGAACAAATGCACCGCGTTGCCGTGATTGTCGCCGAAGACCTGCACCTCGATATGGCGTGGTTTCTCGACATATTTTTCGACCAGCACCCGGTCGTCGCCGAAGGCGGCTTTCGCCTCGCGCCGTGCGCCGGCAAGCGCATCGGCGAACTGGTCGGGATCGTCGACGCGCCGCATGCCCTTGCCGCCGCCGCCGGCGCGCGCCTTGATCAGTACCGGATAACCGATCTCGCGCGCCTTGGAGGCAAGTACGACGAGTTCCTGCGCCTCGCCATGATAGCCGGGAACAACGGGCACGCCCGCCTTCTCCATCAACCGCTTGGCGGCGTCCTTCAGCCCCATGGCGCGGATCGACGCCGCCGACGGACCGATGAAGACCAGCCCCGCCGCCGTCACCTTCTCGACGAAATCCGGGTTTTCCGAGAGGAAACCGTAGCCAGGATGGATCGCCTCGGCTCCGGTTTCCTGCGCGGCGGCGATGATCCTGTCGCCTCTCAGATAGCTTTCCGAAACCGGAGCCGGACCGATCGCGACCGCTTGGTCCGCTTCGGATACATGCAGCGCGTTGCGATCGGCATCGGAATAGACCGCGACCGTGGCGATGCCCATCTTCCGCGCCGTGCGGATGACCCGGCAGGCGATCTCGCCGCGATTGGCGATCAGGATCTTCGAAAACATTTGACCTCCGGAAAGCCGTTCAGTTCAAAAGCCAAGCCGTCAGCGCTCCGCCAGCGCCAGGCGGGCGCCGAGCAGCACGAACATGCCGGCGAAACTGCGTCGCATCCAGGTAAGAACGCGCGGGCGCGAGATGATCTGGCTGCGCACGGAGGCGGCGAAGACGCCGTAGACCGTAAAAACGACAAAGGTCATGGCCATGAAGACGAGGCTGAGTTCCAGCATTTGCCGCAGCGCGTCGGGCGCGCCGGCATTCACGAATTGCGGCAGGAAGGCGAAGAAGAACAGTGAGAGCTTGGGGTTCAGGATATTGATGAGGATGCCGCGCAGAACGATCCGCGCCGCTGAACCCGGAGCGGAACGCCCCTCGATATTAAGCGCGCCGGTTTCCCTCAGCGTGTTCCAGGCCATATAGAGCAGGTAGATGCAGCCGAGGATTTTTAATCCCTCGAAGGCGAGTGAACTGGCGTAAAGCAGCGCCGCAAGTCCGGTGATGGCGGCGGCCATATGCGGCAGAATGCCGAGTGTGCAGCCGAAGGCCGCCACGACGCTCGCCCGCGCTCCGCGCGTAAGACCGGCCGACAGCGTGTAGAGGACGCCGGCGCCTGGCGCGATGACGACGACCAGCGACGTGAGCAGGAACGCGAGCGACATGGATTCCTCCGCGACTTTCGCATGGCACAGTAGTCGAGTGGTTCGGGAGCGCAAGGAGAGATCGGATGGTGGCGCTAAGGCGCGCCAAGTGCTCCGACCTCGCGATGATAGAGATCGGCCGTAAGCCTGTCGAAGCAGCAGAAGACCACCTCGTCGGGAAGGTCGCTCCCGCTTAGGAAATCCGTTACCGTCGCGACCGCGATCTTTGCCGCCTCTTCCTTCGGGTAGCCATAGACGCCTGTGGAAATCGCCGGAAAGGCGACCGAGCGGCAGGAATTCGCAACGGCGAGTTCGAGCGAGCGGCGATAGCAGGAGGCAAGGAGCCTTGCCTCGTCGCGCATCCCGCCATGCCAGACCGGGCCGACCGTATGGATCACATGGTTCGCCGGTAGTCGATAGCCCTTTGTGGCTTTAGCGTCGCCTGTTTTGCAGCCGCCAAGCGTCCGGCATTCGGCAAGAAGTTCCGGCCCTGCCGCGCGGTGGATCGCACCATCGACACCGCCGCCGCCAAGCAGGGAACTGTTGGCGGCATTGACGATGGCATCGACCTCAAGCGTCGTGATATCGGCCTGGATGACGGTGATGCGGCTGGTCATGCGGCTTCACCCTGCCGGCGGGATGAACGGCTGCTGGATTTCCCGGAAGACGGGAAGCGCCTCCATCCGCTCCGCATGCGCCTTGAGCGTCGGCAGCCCCTCAAGCGCTTCAAACACCGAATGTGCCTCGCGAAGATGCCTCAGCATGCAGGCGACAGTTACATCGGCGTGGCCGATGCGATCGCCGAACCAAAAACCATCTCCAGCGGCCGCACGCTCCTTTTCCAGCACCGCCAATGTCCCTCTTATCTGGCCGAGGCAGCGGTCCATCCACATGGCCGAGGCGGCGTCTTTTCCATGCAGGTTCTGCTCGTAGTAAAGGGCGACCGCCTTGTCCGAAATGCCGGTCGCAAGCGAAGCGATCCTGAGCGCTTTGTGCCGCAGGGGCTCGTCCTGGGGGAACATGCGCTCCGCCGCCGCCACTCTTCCGTCGAGATAATCGAGGATGGCAAGGCTCTCGATCAGCGTCTCGTCATCGTCGAGCACCAGGACCGGCACGCGCAGCAGCGGATTGTAGGGCCTGATTTTCTCCGCATCGCCGAAGGTGGACCATGGCTTGTGCTCGAAAGGCAGATTGTAGAGCGTCATGGCGATGCCGACACGGCGCACGAAAGGGGAATCATATTGGCCGATGAGGATCATCGCATGCGCTCCGTTGAAAGCCGGCACGGTGGCATGGCTTTCTGTGCCTCGCAAGCCGGTCCGCCCCGCCTGCTGACAATGGCGTGGGCCTCAGTGCACGCGCGCCAGTTCGACGCCCAGCCTCTCGGCATAGAGTTTCGTCGTGCGCCGCCATGCCGGACGATCGAGACAGCGCGCCGAATAGGCGGCGACCCGCTTGTAAGGAATGAGAATATCGGTCTTGCGGATTTCCCGCAGCACCATTGACGTGAGGAGATCGGCGACGGTGAATTCCGCGCCGGTCAGATATTCGCGGTTTGAAAGCCAGTCATCGAGTGCGGCAAGCCGCCGCTCCACTTGTGCTACAGCCGCGGGGCGGCGTTGCCTTCCCGTCGGATCGCTGTCGCCGGCGAAATCGATCGCCACGACCTGCAGGATTGCCGGTTCCAGCGTGTTGAGCGCGGCGAAGCACCAGCGCGTCGTCTGCATCCGGCCCTCGAAATCGGCCGGGATGAGCTTTCCGGCCTTTTCGGCGATGTAGAGCAGTATGGCGCCGCTTTCCGCGAGGATAAGGCCGTCATCCTCAAGCGCCGGAACCTGCGCGAACGGATTGAGCCGGCGATAGGTTTCCGTCGATAGGTCGCCGGCCGGAAAATCGAGCCCATGGACGCGGTAGGGCAGGCCGGTCTCCTCCAGCGCCCATTGCACGCGTAGGTCGCGCGTTTCGCCGACGACGGGCGGGATGACATTGTTGAAGCCGTAAAGCGTGATCACTCGTCATTCTCCTGTTTGAAAACCGGTATCCGCCCCGGCTCTTTCAAGAGAACG